>JBEKXC010000030.1:0-28687 GCA_049512435.1 Terriglobales bacterium
ATAACGCGCGCTTTTTCCGCATCGAACCAGGTGGGATTGCGGAAGTCTTCCTCGGGACGGCGAGTTTGGCGGACGTCCATCAAAAAAGCTTTGACTACGTATTCCTGCACGCCGCCCGGCTGCCAGAAGACGCCCTTGGAGTGCACGTAGATATGGAAATGGCGGGGTTCGATGATGCCGGTCGCTCCCGCCTCTTCTTTGGCTTCGCGTTCGGCTGCCTGACTGTGCGAGAGGCGAGGCTCAGGGGCTCCCTTGGGAAAAGTCCACTTGCTGCCGCCGTTGGTATGAACCAACAGAAACTCGGCATGCGAATTCACCCGCCGGTAGCAGACGGCAGCAACCTGCAGCGGCAGTGCAAAACGAGAGATGCGGGGCAAGCTCATCCTCTGCAGTTTACTAAAGAGATATTTCAGGAATGTTAAATGCAGCGAAAATGGTGCATACCTTTGGTACCCGGTCTTTTGGTGTCCCCGGCGGCCCTTGTTGTTCAGAGTTCTTGTTCAGAGTTCTCGCTCAGAGTTCAATTGTTGCCGGCTGGAGCGCTCGCATTGGGCTGTTTCTTGGTCTGGGCGATCATGACGTCGGTCTCTTTCAGCAGCGTTTGTTTGACCGTGTCCGTGTACTTGGTCATGATAGGCATCATGTCTTGCATCGACTCTGCCATAATGGCGGGCAGCTCGCGCATCACCTTTTCACCGGTAGGCAAGGAATAAAACGCCACGAGATTGTCGATGTCACCCTTGGTGAAGTGCTTCTGATATGCCGGAACCATGGCCTGCATCATTTCATCCCACGGCATATGGTCGAACATCTCGTCCATTCTAGCGTTCATCTTTGATTCGTAGTCGGCGGGCAGTTCGTCTTTGTGTTTCAGATATTGCTCGTGCGTGATCTGGCGAAGACTTTGCGACATTGACGCCATCAGTTTTTTCATCATGTCGTGAGACTTGACGACTTGAAAATGTCGTTCGACCTCCGCTTTCGTCGCCGGTGAATCGTCGCTGCTTGTCTGAGCAAAACCTGACCAACTGAGGAAAAAGACCACGCAAACAGCAAGGACTAACCGCTTCATAACGACCCTCTGAACTTTCCGAGTAAAGATAGCGTTCCCGTGCGCAGCAATCCAGTGATCTTGTCTGACTGTTTTAGTTACAAGAAAATGACAAAAGATAGACCCGAATCGCTTTTACTGAGAGCTGATAGCTGACAGCTGAGAGCCGCCTCCAAAGCTCAGTCCGCTGAGGCCACTTATTATCTCGGAATCGACAGCTCGGCTGGCGATTAGCACTTGAAAATTCTCTCCCATGCCAACGGGAGTAACTAAGTGTTTGAGTTGCAGGGCCACCTTCGCCCGTTCTTGCGGGGCGCGGCAGTCTTCAAATGCGTCGGCAAACTGATTTCTCCCGCCGATGCCCATAAGAAATTGCGATTGTGTAAGCAGCTTTTCCGAGCGCATACCCGCTTGCTCGCACGCCTTGGCGAGCGCAGTGAAATTTACGTGGGCGGTGAGGTCCTGCTCGCCGGGAGCCTGGTACGGGTCGGGACTGGCGGAGTGATGTCGATACCCCATGAGCGTGCCGCGGTGGCGACCCGCGAGTTGCTCGTTGCGGGTGTAACCGTAATCGATTATCAGCAGCAAGCCGCGAGGGATGCTGTGCGCGAGTTGACAAACCCAATTCTGCGCAACTGTGGGGACTTCGATGCGCTCGCCGGGCTCGGGATGGACGCCGTAGCGATCGAGGAATTCCAGTTCTTCGGCCAGCGGTGGAAGCCAGATTTCGTGCAGACTTTCGTGCAGGCGATTGTTTCCGAGCGCAATGTGAAGTTTGCCGTGGGTGCTGAGAATCTCGACGGGAAGGGCATCGAAGAATTCGTTGGCAAACACGATCATGGGTGTGTGGGGCCGGGCGTCCTCGTCCGTCCTGGCCGGGCGAAGCTCGGCCTCGTTGGACAGAATTTTCGCTCGCCCCGCATCAAGATGCTCGTGCAGGGTTTCCTGGAGCTTTGTTCGCAATGCCGGCGACGATTCTTGCAGCGTATAAGTAAGAGCGCCAAAGAATTGCGAAAATTTCTTGTTCGCCCAATCGAGTACGTCTCGGGCGAACAGGCCACGGCCGGGGCCGAGTTCGAGGATTTCGATTTGAGGAGGACGGTCGAGCGCTCGCCATATTTCCTCAAACTGCCGCGCCAGCAGTCGTCCGAAGACAGCGTGGACATCGCTCGAGGTATAGAAGTCTCCGGCTTTGCCGAATTGCTCGGCATTGCGCGAATAGTACCCGTGCAAAGGATCGTAGAGGCAAATCTGCATGTAGCGGGAAAACGGGATGGGACCGTGTTGGCGGATTTCCTCTTCGATTTGTTCCCGGACGGACACGGCACTAGCTTTCATGGCTTCCATCTGCGGCAGGCGCGGGGCTTTGGCTGGGGCGATCCTGCGGGGTGCGGATGAACATTTCGATGAAGTAGTCGTGCAATCCGTCGTAGAGCTGGCGCTGCAGATGCCAGGCAAACTGAGGATGATCGAGGTCGCGGGCGTGAATCGGAAGCACGTAGGTGTGAACCGGGACGGACGAGTTTTTCAGATCGATCAGCACTTCGACAACACCGTTACTCTCGCGCGCGGAAAAGGCGAGCAGAGGATGCTCGTAGAGCCGCAGGTGATCGAGAACGTTTTGCAGGGACTCGGACACGGGATCATTGTACTCAGGTGTCAGGGGCTGGGTCTCAGGTCTTAGGAGGACCAGGACTGGTAGCAGCGCCGGTTTTTCCTGAGACCTGACACCTGCGACCTGAAAACTTCGCTCTACTCTTGCAACGAATTTGCCTTGCCGAAGTAATACTAAGGTTTCACGAAGTACGCTCACCTAACCGCTCCCAGTACGTCTAACCCGCCGACCAGGGGTGGGCCCGCGATCCGCGGCCCGTTTTTGAACAAAATTTGCGATGGATGCATATTGAAGGAGGCATTCCCCATGTTTCGAAAAATGTTTCGACCAGCTTTGCGAGGAGTCCTGTTCTGCCTGCTGACGGCAGCCATGTCGGGCGTGAGCCCGGCTCAATCGCTTGTACTCGATCTGCCCCGGCAGAGCCAGCGGGCGGAGGTTTCACAGCGCATCGGCATTACGGATATCACGATCAATTATCATCGTCCTCTGGTGAACGATCGCAAGGTTTGGGGTAATCTGGTTCCCTACGGCCAGGTGTGGCGCGCGGGCGCAAATGAAAATACGACGATCACGTTCAGCGATCCGGTCCAGATCGAAGGCAAGCCCCTCGACAAAGGGACTTACGGATTACACATGATCCCGAACGCTGATGAGTGGACGATTATTTTTTCGAAGGCTTCCACTTCCTGGGGAGCATTCACCTATGACGAAAAAGAGGACGCGCTCCGCGTGACGGTCAAGCCCCAAAGCACCGATATGCACAACGCGCTGACCTACGATTTCGACCAACTCAAGCCGGATTCGGCCGTGGTTGAACTGGAGTGGGAGAAGCTTGCCGTCCCATTCAAGGTTTCGGTCGACGTGCATGATGTCGTCGAAGCCAGCCTGAAGAAACAGCTTCGCAATCTCTCGCAGTACACGTGGATGAGCTGGGACGAAGCGGCCAATTACTTCCTGACCGAGAAAATCGCCCTCGACGATGCGCTGACCTATGCCAACAAGTCCATCGAAAACGAAGATCGCTACGATAATGAGGACACCAAGGCAAAGGTGCTGACGGCGCTCAATCGCAAGGACGAGGCCGCAGTCGCGCAGAAGAAGGCGCTGGACCTCGCCAGCCCGCTGCAGATCCACATTTATGCTCGCCAGTTGCAGGCCCAAAAGCGGAGCGAAGAAGCGTTCGCGATCTTCCGCGAAAACGCGAAGAAACATCCCGATCAGTGGTTCATACATTCGGGGCTGGCGAGGATCTATTGCTCGCAGGGAAAGTTTGACGACGCGGCCAAGGAAATGAAACTGGCGCTGGCCGGGGCTCCGGATAACCAGAAGACTTATGTGGATGGATTGGTGAAGCGATTGGAGGCAAAACAGGATATCAATCAGTAGTCCATTGTCGGCCCGGCGCCTCTTGGATCACTACAACTTCCTTGCCCATGCGTTTGCCAACTTCGACGACGGCGGCCAGCGTGTCGTCATCGGTTTCGAGCGCGCGCTCAATTTCGAGCACTTTCATCGCCTGCACGGGATTGAAAAAGTGCATACCGACGCACTTTCTGCCGCGGTAAGTAGCGCTAGCAATCTCGGTGACGCTGAGCGAGGAAGTGTTTGCGGCGAGAATCGTGGCCGGACGGCAGAACTTGTCGAGCATAATGAAGATTTCGAGCTTCGATTCCATTTCGTCGGGCACAGCCTCGATGACAAGGTCGGCCTCGCGAGCGGCTTCATCGACCGAACCGGCATATTCAATCCGGGAAAAAGCGGCATCCGCATCGGCCGTATTAACTTGGCCAAGTTCGACGGCTTGGTCGAGATGGGTGCGGATTTCCACCTCCGCCTTCCGCAGCGCATTCGGAAGCAGATCTTCGAGAATAGTGCGATAGCCGCCGAGTGCGGCCGCATGCGCGATGCCCCGGCCCATAACGCCGGCGCCGATCACCGCCACCGTGCGCACTTCGGTCATTCCTTGTCTTTGCCCTCTTTGCCTGCCTGCTCCAGGTGCTGCACTACGCTCTCATAACTCGGTTCCGACTTGCGGATATATTCGCCCAGGCGCGCGCACTCCTCTTTGGTCATCGCCGGGATGCTGGCGCTGATACGGCGCAGAGTAGTCGCGATGTCGTCGATGTAATTCATGAGGCGGATTAGTTCTCCAGTTGCGGGCATGAAGGCTCCTTGCATTATTTCTGGCGCGCCGGCCGAAGCGAAACCGGCAGCCGCAGCCAGATCAACTATTCATTGTTCAACAGGCGGGCGGATTTAGCAAAGGGCTTAAGTCCTTCATGAAACGTTTTCGGGGAGAGCACCACTATAGGTATGAGGACGACGCGCCCCAGAGGCTGACCGCCGTTCAATCAAATGAAAGTTAGCGGAGGAAAACCATGAGAACGTCGAGTTTCGACAGGTCACAGCTACGCTTATGCAGAATGGACAGCGATGTTTCCCACGACCCGCTTCCCAAATGCGAAATCGTTGGCGCTAGATTGAGACGCATCTTCCGACACGTTTCGTGGGCTTACCTGACCGTTGCCCTCGCAACTCTCGCGACGGCGCAGAGTGTTCGCACGGGAGCGATACAGGTTCCCAGTGGCAACTACCTTTACGCAGTCGGCGGAGGTGGGCTCGGCAACCCGGCGACCGGTCCCGGCTCGACAGCGCTCAATACCGATCGTACAGTCGCTCAGGGGTGGGAGACATTCACCCTTGTGCAACTAAACTCCGAGCAATTTGCGCTGCAGACCGCCAGCGGCAACTTTGTTACTTTCGTGAACGGTGGCGGCATGGGCGGTCCGAACGATAGTACTTCCCCAGTCCACACCGATGCCACCAGCATCGACGCAGACTCTACTTTTATCATCACCATGCTCCCCGACAACGTTCACGCGACCATACAGACCTGCGACGGACACTACTTAACTGCCAACAATTCAGGCGGGTTCGGTGGTCCCAACAACGTGCCGATCCACACCGACGCGACGAAGGCACAGGCGTGGGAGGCATTCACCTTCGTGGCTTCCACCTGCCCTACGCTGCCGCAGCCCACGACCTTTACCAGCATCAACATTCAAGTCGCGACCGCGGGCGATGACGCAAGGCAGGATGACGAGATAGTCGCGACCATGCCGGGACAAAATGCTGCGTTCTGTCTCAAGGCTTCGAATAATGGTACGGATAATTTCGGCCCGAACGGAACGCAGGTATGCGCTAAGAATTCAAACGCGCCATATTGGGGTAACTGGTCCGTGGCCAGCGCACAAACTTTTTCTCTTAGTCCAAGTGTGGCCCTCAGCCCGGGTCAGACGAGCTTTGGCACGATGAGCATCACGTTAATTCAGCACCCCAGCGGCTTCGAAGGATGGGACAACTGGAACATCCAGGGCGCGCGAGTGACGGCAACCGATACTAACGGAAACACGGCAACGCTTCTGAATCTTGGCACCCTGATTTCCGGCCCCTCCATTTATGACCAGTGCATCTCCAGACTGCAGAACGGGCCGGCAGTCGACACGGTTACGTTTCAACTAACGCAAGGCGGAGTCGGGACGATCATCAGCGGCCCAAATGGCTGCTAATATAACCTTGAGCCGCAATATCCTGGTGAAAGTACCGAATCGGCCACACTCGTTCCCGAGCGTGGCCGTTCACTATCTAGCCCCCTTGCTAAGCCAATGGAAGCGGCAGAAGCCGGCGTAGCCTTCCTTGCCCATATAGCGCTCGAGAACCGAGGGATCAGTCTGGCGCAGGTCGACGATTACCAGCCCATCGACCACATCAGAAAATTTGCGATCGAGATTGAAGCCCACGAGCCTGCCTCCAACCTTGGCGTACTGCTTGAGCAGGATGGGCAAGCCCTTGCCATCTTCCTCGAGATCCGAAATGGGCTCGGCAAGCTCTTCGAGGTCGCGCAATAAACTGCACAGGGCGCCGCAATCCCAGCGGCGAAGCTTGGGAGGACGGAAGGGCGTCCGCGCCTGGATGAGATCGGCAAATTCGCGGCCGTCCTCATCTTGAACTCTGCGCTGCTCAAAATAGCGGACAATCATCTCTCGTGACAATCTGCTGTACTCGTTACTGATGCTGACCGCTCCGAACAGCACCGGACTCTCGGGATGCGCGGCCACGAAACGCGCGATGCCTTTCCATAGCAGAAGCAGCGGCGCGTACTGCCGTTGATACTCGGGTCGCACAAACGAGCGCCCCAGTTCGAGGGCGGAACCAATCTTCAAGAATAGTTGTTCGTCATAGCGGAACACGGTGTTCGTGTAGAGGCCCTTGATGCCGTGGGCGCGAATAATCGCATCGGTCTCACCCGCTCGATACGCGCCGGCCAATTCCTGCTTCTCCTTGTTCCAGAGCAGCAGATGCCAGTAATAAGCGTCGAACTGATCGAGATCGGCGCTGCGTCCGGTGCCTTCACCGGCGGCGCGAAAAGTAATTTCGCGCAGGCGTCCGAGCTCATCGATGGCGTGAGGCAACTCGGAAGCACGCGCGGCGTAAACAGCGAATTCTGCGTTTTCGATGAGCAGACGCTCGGCGGGCAACGCCGCAATATCGTTGACGACGAATCGCGAAGGAACTTCCTCAGCGATCCGCTCCTGGTGCTTACGCGGAAGCGCGGCACGCATCCTGGTGGGAATCGAGAATGGCTTCTTGCCGCGATGTGACAGCAGGTAAGTCCGCAGACGAAGATACTCGGTCGCCTCCTCGTCGTCCTCCAGGTTGGCGATTAACTGCGATGGGATCGCCTTCCCGATGCGGATCCGCACATTCTTCTCGCGTTGTTGCAGAAATTCCTGTAGCAGGAAAAGTGTGCGGAGCCGCGGATTGATCAAACCCAGCAACTGAAACCTCGCGCTGTTGTGCCCGCAGAAATATACCGGAAGCGCGCTGGCTCCAGTCTTGCGCACCAGGCGCGCAGCCACGTCGCTCCACGAAGGGTCGGTGACCTGCGCCTCGCGCACATTCCAGTGCGAGACTTCGCCGGCGGGAAACACCGCAAGCGCGCCGCCCTGGCGCAGCCACTCCATCGCCTGTTTCAGCGGCTTCACATTCTTATCCACCGACTTATACGACGAAGACGACGACGAAGAAGAAGAAGACCGAAACGGGTCCACAAAGATGCAATGCTCGTGCAGTTCCGGGATGCTTTCAAGCATCGAGTTAGTCAGTATCTTGACGTCCGGGCGCGCGCGAGATAGTAGCACAGCCAGAGCCGCACCATCGAGCACGCCAAAGGGATGATTGGCGACGGCTACCAGAGGACCCTTAACTGGAATGCGATCTAGATCGGAGAGCTGGACCTCGAAGTTTATCTTCATTTCCGCTAGTAATGCTTCCAGTCGAAAACCCGGCGGCGCGGCGCGCACGCGCTGATACAGTTCGCGCGCCTGCTGCATTGGAATAAACTTCCCTGCAAATCCCGGGAGCCCCCGCAGAAGTGGCGGCTCGGTTAGAACACTCCAGTCTTCGTCCCCCGCGATGGGCAACTTAGGCATAGCCAATATTGACCTTGCCCTGTTTGCCCCTTCATGAAGGTAGAGTTAAAGATTTGTGAATCAGTATTCCTTTAGTAACCCCTAAGTAACAGTTCTCAGTTCCCAGTTCTCAGTTCTCAGAGGAGCGCGGTTGAGTGAGAACTGCGAACTGGGAACTGAAAACCAAGTAGGAGTTAGCCTTCAAGTTTGAAGCGGGTCTCGGCGAGACGATAAAGCCGCCGCCAGAGCAAGCGATTCGTGGTGACTACCACGGCGGCCAAGGCAATCGTGCTGGCCAGAAGTAGATCGAAGTTCTTGGCATCGGTAGCCGCGGAAATCATGGCGCCAATACCCACGGTCGAATAGGTCTGACCTTTGAAATGGAAATATTCGGCGACGATGCTGGCGTTCCAGGCGCCTCCGGAGGCTGTAATCATGCCGGTAACTAGAAAGGGAAAGATTCCGGGTAAGATCAGTTTGCGCCAGCGTTCCCAGCCGCGGATGTTGAACACACTGGCGGCTTCTTTCAGATCCGTGGGAATGGCAATGGCCCCGGCGATCACGTTGAACAAAATGTACCACTGCGTGCCGAGCAGCAGCAGAACGATCGAGCCTACGCCCAGACCTCCTCCCAGTCGAATCAGAACCAGCAACACCACTGGAAACAAAGCCGTGGCCGGAACCGAGGCCGCAATCTGCGCGAGCGGTTGCGCGATGCGCGCCAGGCGCGGGTTGAATCCGATAGCGACACCAGCCGGGATTGTCCAAAGCGCGCCGAGCACCAGAGTAAGATTCACCCGCAGCCAGGTTGCGAGAAGGCCGACGCCGATCTGGTGAAATTCAGAGCCCGGTAGTCCGGTCAAGATCAGTACGACACGTGCCACGGCGTACCCAATCGCACCAAGAGCCGCGATTCCCACAAAGCGCCAGGGCCACACGACTGCTTCATTCTCGCCTGCCGATTCAGTACGACCCTCGTGGCGGCCAAAATAGTGAATTATCTGCTCGCGAAGAGGACGAATTGCCCGCTTGCGAAAGAGCGCGACGCCGCGAGAACGCTGAAGAAGATCGAGCACCCAGGAAGTGGGAGCGCTCGCACTTTCGACTTGCTCCATTTTGAATTTTTCAGCCCATGCGATCACGGGACGCCATACGAACTGGTCGATCAGCACAATTACGGCGACCATAGTGACAATGCCGAGGACGATGGAGCGAGTATCGCCGTTGTCGGCGGCGGCCTGGAGATAGGAGCCGAGGCCGGGCAGACGGAAGTCGCCAAATTGCTCGCAGGCCATCAGGAAGAACCAGGCACCGGCGACCGACATCATGGAATTCCACACCAGGCCGATGGTAGCGAACGGCAATTCGATCTGAAGAAAACGCTGCCACCAGTTGAAGCGATAGATCGTGGCCACTTCATGCATCTCGCGGGGAATACTCTTCAGCGAGGCATAAAAGCTGAAAGCCATGTTCCAGACCTGTCCCGTGAAAATGAGCAGGACCGCGCCCAACTCGACGCCCAGTTGACGTCCCGGAAAAAGCGCGGTCATGGCCAGCATGACGCCCGGCAGGAAGCTCAATACGGGAATGGATTGCAAAACGTCGAGCAGTGGAATCATGAAACGTTCGGCGCGCGGGCGGTAGGCAGCGATGTATCCGTAGGTGACGGCGAAAAGCAGGCTTAGGATATAAGCCAGCGCGATGCGCAGCAGTGAGTATCCGGCATAAACCGGAAGAGCGCGAGGACTGCGGCTGATCTCAATCTGAGGATGATAAGGGCCGAGCCAGTTGCGTCCTACTTGCAAAATGCCATAGAACAGCGCCAGGGCGCCGGAGAACATGATGAGATCCGGCAGTCTCGCCACGCTCGCACGCGGCAAGACCGACCAGATACGAACCAGTGGCCGGAAAACGATTCGTTCCCGACGCTTCACGACTGCGCCTTCATGATTGCACCGGGGTGGTGGTTGGCGGATGCGACTCGCCCACCGGCTCGGCGAGAATCAGCCGGTGCGACTCTCGATCGAAATCGAAAATCTCAGCGTAACGGCCCCAGTTCATGGCGGTATCGAATTGCCGCTCCACTTCATCCTGGCTGAAGTGCTCGTCGAGGATGTCGTAGAAAAACTCCTGCGAAATGGAGTGGTCCGTCTTGGCGTGCAGCACGCTGTCGATCTGCTGCAGGATCACGACGTGGTTAAGCGCAGCCTGGCGGAAGAGAGTCTTGCGAGTGAGGATGTCGGCTTCCGCGAAGCGAACGCCCTCCGCGGTAATTTGAACATCGCCTTCTTTCAAAGTGGCGAAGCCGAGCAGGACCGAAGCCTCGACGATCGGAAGCAGGTCTTCGGCGTCCATGATCAGGTCTTCGGCGAGACGATGAAGATATTCCTTTCCGCCGCGGTCTTGCAGCAGTTCAAGCAGGCCGGCGATGCCCCCGACCCGCGCATGCGGGATCATCTGATATTTTTGACGAGCGGGCTTTTGCGGGGCTGCGGTAGCGCCGGGCACGGCCAGCGCGAGTTGGGGCTGCGTCATGATCTTGTAGATGTAGTCCACCAGTTCGACAAAGCGCGGCGATTTGCGATCCCGGGGATGGGAGAGTTCTATGGGAAAATCGGCGCGCACCCACGCCGGATTTCTTGCCAGCACGATCACGCGATCCGCCAGCAGCACCGCTTCTTCGATGTTGTGGGTGACGATGAAAATAGCACTGGTCGGCATTTTCTTGCTGATCCAGAGCTCGAGCAATTCATTGCGCAGGTTCTCCGCCGTCAGTACGTCGAGCGCCGAAAAAGGCTCATCCATGAACAGGACTTCAGGTTCCACCACCAGGGCGCGCGCGAAGCCGACGCGCTGCTTCATGCCGCCGGAAAGTTCCTTCGGGTAAGCGCTCTCGAAGCCATCCAGGCCGACGGTATCAAGAATGCGCACGGCGCGTTTGTGGCGTTCTGGAGCGGGAACTCCGCGAGCTTCGAGCGGGGCTTCTACATTGTCGAGTACCGTCAGCCAGGGGAACAAAGCAAAACTCTGGAAGACGATGGCCACCCCGGCGTTCTGCGACGTGAGCGGACTCCCATGCCACAGTACTTTGCCAGACGAGGGCTTGCTCAGTCCGGTCAGAATCCGCAACAGCGTGGACTTGCCGCAGCCGGAGGGACCGAGCAGCGTAATAATTTTGCCCGGCTCTACGTCGAGATCGACGGGCGCAATAACTTCAATGCGATTCCCATCCGGCTGCTCATAGAACTTTTCGACAGCCTGGGCGCGAATAATGGGATCGACGGGTTCGGTCACGAAATCAAAACTCCAGGAAAATCAGGCCTTAGGTCTTAGGGAAACTCGCTAACGGATCCCGGGCTTGAGACCTGACACCTGAGACCTAAGACCTGAGACCTGACTTTTGCTTCGCCAGCGAGAATACACTACTCAGGCCACCCACTCTTCTTTGTCGTTCGAGCTGGTGCCCGCCGGCAGCGGTTGCGGAAGCCGGTCGCTGACTTCGGCGAGGGCGGCGAGCTTTTCCGCCACCTCCGGGCCCAGCCACTCGGCGTTAAAACGCCAGCGCCAGTTCCCTTCCTGACGGCTGGGGACATTCATCCGCGCCTCGCTTCCAAGGCCCAGCGTATCCTGCAGCGGCACCACGCAGAGGCTGGCAACGGAATCGGAGGCGGCGCGAATCATGGCCCAGTTGATGCCGTCTTCCGAGCGGCCGAGATACGCTTCCACTTGCCGCCGTTCGTATTCCGTTGCCCCCGATTTCCACCAGCCGATCAGCGTGTCGTTGTCATGCGTGCCGGTGTACACCACCTTCTCTGTCGTGAAAGTGTGCGGCAGATGGGCGTGTGCGCCGAGGTCGCCGAATCCGAATTGCAACACAGCCATGCCGGGAATCTTGAGCCGTTCGCGCAGTGCGTGCACGTCGGGCGTGATGTATCCAAGATCCTCGGCGAAAAATGGGAACCCGCCGAGAGCCTCGCGCAGCTTCACGAATAAATCGTCTTTGGGACCATCAACCCAGCGGCCATGAATCGCGGTTGGTTCGCTCGCCGGAATCTCCCAGAATTGCGAATACCCGCGGAAATGATCGAGGCGGACGTAGTCGAAATTATGCGTGGCCCAGCGCATTCGGTCGATCCACCACGCGTATCCTCGCTCCTGCATCACGTCCCAGCGATAAAGCGGATTACCCCAGCGCTGGCCGTCTTTGCTGAAAAAATCCGGGGGCACACCAGCGACCACTTCGGGATCGAGTTCGGCGTTCAGCCGAAACAGATCGGGATGGGTCCAGACATCGGCGCTGTTGAAACTCACGAAGATCGCGATGTCACCCACGACCCGAATCGAATGTTGCGCGCAATAAGTTCGCAGCGCTTGCCACTGTTCGAAGAAAAAAAACTGCACGACGCGGCGGGTATCGAGATCTTCCTGCATTTCCGCACCAGCCTTCGCCATCGCCACCGGATCGCGATGCGTCAGTTCGCGCGGCCAGTGGTTCCAGCTCTCCAGCTTGAAACGCGCCCGCAGGCTATCGAAGAGAACAAAGTCATCGAGCCACCACTGATTTTGCCGGCAGAAATTTTCGTAACGAGAACGGCCGTTGGGCGCAGCCGAGCGCACAAAATTGTGCGCCGCTTCAAACAGCAGGGGCAGCTTCCGGCGGAAAACCGCCGGATAATCCACGGGCTCGCTTCCCTCGGGCAGAGCGTCGACTTGGCTACGCTCAATCCAGCCGTGTTCGGCGAGTCGCTCCAAGCTGATCAGCAGCGGATTTCCGGCGAAGGCCGAAGTAGAAGAATAGGGAGAGTTTCCGAAGCCGAGCGGACCGAGAGGCAACACCTGCCACAGACCCTGCCGCGCCGAGGCTAGAAAATCCGCAAAGGCATATGCCGACCGGCCAAAGTCACCGATACCGTCGCGCGAAGGCAGCGAGGTGGGATGAAGCAGAATTCCACTGGCGCGGGGGAATGACATGCAAAAATCAGTTTCCAGTTCTCAGTTCTCAGTTTTTGTCCTCTGGCGTTTTTACTGAGAACTAAGAACCGGGAACTGAGAACTGGTTCTTTTTACTCGCCTTCTTGCGCACCCTGCCGCGTCAGGTTTTTCATCTCTTCCTGATTGACCTTGAGCCGGTGGGAGTTCTCCATGTCCTTACGCAGGTTGGTAACGAACAGTCCGAACAAATCGTTCTGCTTGTTTTCGAGAAGTGACTGGCGGATCTGGTCTTTCTTCTCGGCGAATTCCTGATCTGTCGGAGCTTGTTTTTCGAGAAGCTGAGCGACCACGCCATTGCCGCCAGCGGTGATCGGACCGCTAATCTCGCCTGGCTTCAGCGAAAAGATCGCATTCGCGTTAGCCATGGAGCCGACGTCGGGGACCTGGCCATCAGGCGCAACCAGGTCGCTCGTCTTCACCGCCGCACCCAGATCTTTGGCAGCTTTTTTCAAATCGTGCTCAGCCTTGGCGCGGTCGGAGAGTTCCTGCGTCTTCTGATGCAGCAGAAAACCGGCACGCTCGTTCTTGAACTGAGCCTCGACCTTCGAACGAATCTCTTCGAACGTGGGCGTTGCCGGAGGCCTTATCGCGAGCAGTTGGAAAACTACATAGCCTTGCGGGACTTGCACCACATCGGGCGGAGCCTTTTCTGCTTCGTTGAAGACTGCATCCATAAACTGCGGACTCGCCCCAAGTCCAGGCAAGTTATCGGTTCGGCTGAAGAAGTCCGTGGTGACTGCAGCCGCGCTCTTGGCGGCGGCGGCCACGTCGAATCCGTCAGTGCGGGCATGGCTGAGCAAGGTGTTCGCAGCCGTTTCCGCGGCGTGCTCCGTCTTCTGCTGCTTCACTTTCTGTTCGATCTCGCTCTTCACCTCGGCGAGCGTCTTGAGGTGAGCTTCCTGCTTGTCTTCGACGCGGATGATATGGAAGCCGTAACTGCTCTTCACCAGGTCGCTGGTCTGTCCTTTGGCGAGCGAAAATGCGGCCTTCTCGAATTCAGGCACGGTGCGGCCTCTGCCGATCCAGCCGAGTTCGCCTCCGCTCTTGGCGCTGCCGGGATCTTCGGAATATTTTTCCGCGAGCTTTGCAAAATCTCCGCCCGCCTTGAGCTGCTTCAACACGTCTTCAGCTTTCGCGCGAGCGTCGGCGACCGCTTTCTCATCTTCCTTGGCGCCCGGCGCAGGGAGTGGAGTCTTGATCAGAATATGGCTGACTTTCACTTGTTCCGGTGAGCGGAATTCGTCGCGGTGCTGATCGTAGTAGCTCTGCAGGTCCTGATCGGTAACCGTCGTCGTCGCCGCTATTTTCGCGCTATCGATGACCACGTACTTAATCTGCCGCTTTTCGGGGATGGAGTTGTTGTAAGTCGCCTTGTTGCGCTCGTAATAAGCTTTGAGTTCTTCGTCCGTGGGGTGCAACCCTTTCAGGATATCGGCCTGCGTGATCACGCCATATTCAAACTTTACTTTAGTGTTGCGGCGGTCGAATTCGTCCCGAACTTCGGTTTCACCCACGAAGGCGCTGCTTGAAACCAGGGCCCGCAACTTGCGGATAAGAATATAGTCCTTCTCCAGCGCTTCAAACTGAGGCACCGTCAGGTCGTTGCGCTGGGCAAAATTTTCGTATTCTTCCTGCCCCACAAACTTGCCGTCGGGAAAGAGCATGGCGCCAAGCTGCCCGTGCTGAAGCTCATCGCGTAACTCGTCGTCGCTGACCCGCAGACCCATCCGGTACGCCTCTGCAACCAGAGCCTTCTCATTGATGAGTTGCTCGGCGGCCTGGCTTGAAAAATAAGGCAGTAGCATGCTGGCCTGTGGTCCGCCTTTCGGAAACTGCTGGCGGATCATAGCCCTGGCCTCGCGTTGCACCTCGGGCACAGTCACGCTTTGGTCGCCAATCGTGGCCAGAACGCCCGCCGGGGGCGCGCCAATACCGAGGCTGGAGCCAATGCCACCGGGAATCAGCGTGATCGCCATCGACGCACAGATAATGACCAGCATCGCGCCCAGAATGATCTTCAGAGTTGGCCCTGCATTTTGAAGCTGTCGAATCATAATCGGATAACTCCATCTGTAGAGACGCGTTCGTCCCCGCCTCGAAAGGATTGCTCCACGCTAGACGCTGGAATCAATCATTATAAACTAGCGTTAGTTCGCTTTAATTCGCGGCAGAAACATGCCGGGGCGCGGCTGACGTTCACTGGATCAGCGGTCGGCTATTCGCCTATAATTCAATCGTTTTAATAGTCGACTCTTTTTAGCACTTGGAAGGGGTTCGCGTGAAGATTCCGGCCACCGTTCTTTCCCTCGTCGCGATTTTCTGTTTCTTCGCCGCCGCCCAAACCATCACCGTTGACGTCTCGCACTCCGCCAACCGCTTCGTCCCCAGCGAAGCTCTAGGCGCCGGTGTTGACCGCATTCCCACCGAGGCCATCGATAAGGATCTGCTCCCACCATCGCTGCAGGCGGCGCTGTCCTCAGGATGGCAGACGGTATCTTACCGCCAGAACACCGAGTTGGCCGTCGAAGCCTGGCATTGGAACCCCCAGGGAAACTGGAGTGATCCCGCGGGCAAGGGCTATTTCACCGGCGCTGCGGTTCCCACTGAAAGTATTCGCTATTCCTACGGATATGCTTTGCCCCGTCGCGGTTTTACCCGCAACGACGGTACCGACAACTCCGGCTTCTCCCGCCTTACTGACGGGGACCTCAACACTTTCTGGAAGAGCAATCCTTACCTCACCCAACGCTTCACCGGCGAGAGTGACGCGCTTCATCCGCAGTGGGTTATCCTCGATCTGGCGCAGGCGCAGCCCGTTGACAGTATTCGCATCGCATGGGGCGAGCCCTATGCCACTTACTACGTCATCCAGTATTGGACCGGTGACGATCCCGTTAAATCGCCCACCAACGGCATCTGGAAGACATTCCCGCAGGGCAGCGTCAGCACCGGCAAGGGCGGCACCGAAACGGTTCGCTTCGTTGCAGTTCCGGCCGCCACTCGTTTCGTTCGCATCTGGATGACCGAGTCTTCCAACACCTGCGATGCCGACGGCCACGCCGATCCCCGCAACTGCGTTGGTTATTCCATCCGCGAACTCTATCTTGGAACCACGACCGAAGACGGCGACTTCCACGACTCCTTGCGCCACACCGCCGATCAGGAGCAGACCACTACCTATTGCTCCTCCGTCGATCCTTGGCACACTGCTTCAGATCTTGGATCCACTCGCCAGGCCCAGGTGGGCTTTGACCTTTTCTTCACCAGCGGCATCACCCGCGGACTGCCCGCTATGCTGCCGGTCGCGCTGCTCTACGACACTCCCGACAATGCCGTTGCCGAGATCGCCTACCTTGAGAACCGCCACTATCCCATCTCCTACGTCGAGATGGGCGAAGAGGCCGATGGACAGTACATGCTCCCCGAGGATTACGCCGCGCTCTATCTGCAGTGGGCGAATGCGCTGCATCGACTCGATCCGGCGCTCAAACTGGGCGGGCCTTCTTTTCAGGGCGTCAACCAGGACATCGAAGTCTGGCCCGACGCCAGTGGCCGGGTCTCCTGGACCGCGCGCTTCATCGACTATCTTAATCGGCACGGCGGCATGAAGGATCTCGCCTTCTTTTCCTTCGAGCATTATCCCTACGATCCCTGCAAAACTCCCTGGGGCGTTCTTTATGACGAGCCCGCACTCATCCGCCACATCCTTCAGGTGTGGCATGAGGATGGTGTGCCCGCCGATGTACCCATGTTCGTCACCGAGGGCAACCTCTCTTCGGGCGCCAGCGAAACCTATCAGGATATCTTTTCCGGCCTCTGGCTGGCGGATTACATCGGATCGCTGCTCGATGCGGGCGGCAAGGCCGTTTATTACTTTCACTATCTGCCCTTGCAGATGGAACCGGGCTGCAACAATTCTCCGGGCACCTTTGGCATGTTCACCGTGGACGCTTCCTACAAAATTCAGCAGCCTCTGGCGCAATTCTTTGTTGCGCAACTCATCAATCTAGAGTGGGTCCAGCCCGGCGCCGGCGAACACGAAGTCTACTCGGCCAAATCCGACATCGACGACGGCGCTGGCCGCGAACTTGTCACCGCCTACGCCGTCAAGCGTCCCGATGGCGCATGGTCGCTGCTGGTGGTCAATCGTGACCAGGAGAACGCTCACCGCGTCCGCATCGCATTTCGCGGGGCCGCCGGTGCGGTTGCAGGCTTTGCCGGTCCAGTTGAGACCGCAACCTTTGGCAGCGCTCAGTACAAGTGGAACCCGCCCCGGATGCGTTTCATGGCGCACGCCGAAAGTGCTGCTACTCGCACCATCGTTGCCGATACGAACGGCATGGCGGATCCAGATGGACCTATTTTACGGTCGAAACAGAATGGCGGCAAAGACACGCTTTACGATTTGCCGGCGTCGTCAGTCGTGGTGATCCGCGGAGAAGTTTCGACACACTTCTAAGTCGGGTGCCCCACTCATCGCGTGCTTTTGCGATGATGTTGCGGTTGATTTTGGGTGGCGCAGCGGTTTACCGCTGCGATAACTGGCCTAACTTCATCGACGGCTTTAGCCGCTGAGGCTACACTTTCTGCACGTGAACGACCCTCTCCGCACCCTCTTCAGTCACGCCGCTCCAGTTCCAATGAAGATTCGCTTCATTATGAGATGGCTTCGAGTGTTTTTCACTCGTCCGCGGGCAGATCAAAGTTAACCAGGTCTCCTCGGAAGCCGCGCGTCTTCCAAGCGCCAAAAGCGATTCCCGCTGCCATCCAGATGGAGCCGGCGATCTTGGCGGGAGTGCTCAGGCTCAGCCAGAGCAACAAGCAGATCACGAACCCGAGAACGGGCGGCACAGCAAACGACAATGTCCTTTTTTTGTCGCGCACCACATAGCGCACGAAGGCGGCCAGGTTCACGCCCATAAAAGCGATAAGCGCTCCGAAGTTGAGCATCTCGGCGCCCAGACCGTAACTCATCACGAACGCGCCAATCAATGCGATTGCGCCCACAAACAACACGTTATTCCGCGGCACGCGATGCTTCGCGTCCACCACTCCGAAAAAAGACTTCGGAAGCGCGTTGCTGCGTCCCATGCCGTAGAGCAGGCGCGCCGCGCCGATCTGCGCGCCCATGCCCGATCCGAAGTTGGCGATCAGCAGGGTGAATCCGATAATGCCGAACATCGGCTTCCAGGCGCGCCCGGCAACGTGGACGAAAGCCGTATCGACATCTGGAAAGGGCTGCGATGCCGGCCAAATCAATTGCGCGGCATAGACTTCAAAGGCAGAGAGAATGCCGATCACCAGACAAGTCAGCACCGTTGCCAGCAGAATATTGCGGCGCGGGTTTTCCGCTTCTTCGGAGAGCGTCGAGATGCCGTCGAACCCTATATAGGTGAGCACCGCGATCGACGTTCCTCCGAGCACGGCTTTTGTGTTCCACAGTGTCGGGTCGTAGAAAGGGCGTGTATAGAAGCCTGCACCGTCGTGCGGATGCCCGAAAATATAGCGCGCCGCGACCACAAAGAAAATTGCAATCACCACGCCCATTCCTGCCGCCAGTGCGGAGTTCACGCGCGCCGAAGTCTTTACTCCTTGAACATTCAGGAGCGTGAACACCAGCGCAAAGAAGATGGCCCACGCCCAGTACGGCACGCCGGGAGCAAACACGTGCGCCTGTTGGCTGCACCAGATGGTGCAGATGATCGGATTGAGCATGTAATCCATCACCATGCTCCAGCCGGTGACATAACCGAGCGCGGGATTGATTTCCTGGCCGACGTAGGTGAACGCCGAGCCAGCGCTCGGATAGGCGCGCGCCATGCGGCCATAGCTGATGGCGGTGAATAGCATCGCTACCATCGCGATTAGGATGGTCGTAACCACGTGCCCATGCCCGCGGTCGCTGAGCACGCCGAAGACTGACATGGGTGCGACCGGCTGAATGACAATGACGCCGTAAAGAATCAGGTCCCAAAGCGTGAGCGTTCGCCGGAGGCGCGGACCGTTAGCGGGCGGGTTGGCAGTAGAACTCATTCGTGCTCTCAAAATAAAACCCCATTATCCTGCGGAGATAACGGGGTTCGGGGGAGGGCCATTCGTGGTTTGCGGGGACGCAAATCCAGCCACCCGCCGCAGTTCCACAAATTCCTCTCGAATTCTATACGGAAGGGATATTCTGTCAAATGAAAAAGCGATTGTATTAAAACGATTCTTGCCGAAGGGAGGAGCAACTCAAGAATTTGACGCCAATTCTGTAGAATTTGGCTGGGAGGCCTAGAAGGCCAGCGATTCGGGCTCGGGCAACGCGACCGTCTCCTTAACTCCCTGCCCTTCGATGATCGTATAAATCTTATCCGCGGCCAAATCCTTGAAGCTTTCTGTCTTGCCACTTGGCCAACGCACTTCCACCGAGTCAATTTTTGCCGCCGATCCCAGGCCAAAATGGAGCCGCAAATCGTTCTGCGAAAGATAGCTGCCGCCGCCGCGTACTTCGTCGAACTGTGTCATCCCTCCAGCGCGAATGGTAACGCGCGCGCCGATCGCAGCACGGTTGCTCTTGGTTCCAACTAGATGGAAGAGCACGCGGTGGTTCGGGATTTTATTGGTGTTGAGCAGCAGCGACGGCGGTTCACCGACGTTGAGTACTACGATATCGATGTTGCCGTTGTTGGCGATGTCGCCAAAAGCAGCACCCCGACGGGATTTCAGCGGCATGTCCGCCAGTCCCGCCGCCTTCGAAACTTCTTCGAACGTTCCATTGCGCAGATTGCGATGCAATAGCATGGGCTCGGCATAGGCAGCGCTTCCCGCCACGTTGTCCATTTGCGGATAAACGTGTCCGTTAACCACGAACAGATCGAGCCAGCCGTCATTGTCCATGTCGAAAAACGTCGTACCCCAGCCGACTAGCGGCAAACTCGGCTGGCCGAGATGCGACGTCATGGCAACATCTTCGAATCCCTGCGGCCCAGATTTGTTAGACCCTAGATTACGATAAAGCGTGTTGGGCTGGTCGGCAAACTCGGTGACGAACATCGATAGGCGTCCGCTGTGATCGTAGTCACCCCAGGTCACGCCCATGGAGCCGAGCGCCCGACCATCGCTATTGAGCGCGATGCCGCCAGTCATGGCTTCGTCAGTGAACGTGCCATCGTGGTTATTGTGATAAAGATGATTGGGAGTCGCGTCATCGGCGACGAACAGATCGGGCCAGCCATCGTTGTCGTAGTCGCCCCAGGTCACGCCCAGTCCATAATACTTATCGGGATCGTCAACCCCGGCTTTCTTCGAGACTTCTTCAAACGTGCCGTCGCCTCGATTGTGATACAGCAGATCGGTCTCGCCCTCCATGCCCCACGGTCCGCACTGCACCGGTGCCCCTTTGAACTGGCAGAATTTGGTCGAGCCGAAGGCGGGCAAGTTATTCATATCCACGTGAACATATCGTGAGACGAACAAATCGACGTTGCCGTCGCGGTCGTAGTCTGCCCACGCCGCACCCGTGGAGAAGCCGCCGCCGCGCACTCCCGCCTTGTCGGTCACATCTTCGAACGTGCAATCGCCTTTGTTGCGATAGAGCGCGTTGCCGCCATAGCCGGTCACGAAGAGATCGAGGTTGCCATCGTTGTCGAAATCGGCGACCGCGACGCCCATGCCCCACCCTTTGCGCGTCAGTCCGGCCTTCTCGGTAATGTCGGTGAACTTGAGGTCGGCGTCCTGATGCCAGAGCGTGACGAGAAGATCGCCGCCCTGCTTGTAGCGATCGACGGTCGAGCCATTCACCATCACAATATCGAGTTTGCCGTCATTGTCGCAGTCGAACAGTCCCACGCCGCCGCTCATGGATTCGATGACGTAGTACTTTTCGCGCGAGGAAATGTGGGACGCGGTCATGCCCGCCTGGGCGGCGATGTCGCGAAAGATTGGAACGGGAGCGGTGAGTT
The DNA here is from genome assembly GCA_049512435.1 of Terriglobales bacterium. Taxonomy (GTDB): domain Bacteria; phylum Acidobacteriota; class Terriglobia; order Terriglobales; family Acidobacteriaceae; genus Acidiflorens. The sequence goes on from JBEKXC010000030.1 coordinate 21,073, forward strand.
TGGACCCTGGCAATTTGTTTTCGATATGAGCGGGAGGACTTTTCGCAGGCGGCGCCATCGGACCCTGCTGCGCGGACAGCAGGCCCGTAAAGGCAAATGACACGATGACGATGTGGCCCGTCCGCATGCAGAGTGATTGTAACGTGACCTCATGTGCCCTTTTTCGAATTGTCATCCTGAGCGCAGCGAAGGACCTGCTGTCGCTGGCACCGACAAGAAAAGCAGGTCCTTCGCTTCGCTCAGGATGACAAATTATTGGCTGGGACAACGTAATCACTTAGGATATTGGAACGAATATCCGCTCGCTTCATTTCCCGACATGAACCTGGTGTTGTATTCGAGCATGTAGTTCATATGCTCGGCATCGGAAGGGAAGGACTGTCCGGGATACGGATACGTCTCCATGTCGTGGAATGGCAGCGGGTCGACCGTATCGCCGCGGTAGGCGTAGAAGTCCATATCTTTTTCGTATCCGTTAGCCACGAAGAAATAATCGCGCACCCAGCCGCGAGGCAAGGCGGGCAGTTGCGCCGGATCGAAATCGAGTGCAACTTCATCGCCCGATCCGAAGACCACAAACTTATCGTCGACAGATTCGAGTAACGACCGCACATCACCATAGCGCGTGTATGCGCCAGCAGGACGCGTGTAAGGACCGGTGACGCTGGCTTCTTCGTAAATGTATTTCACATTCCCGGGCGGCTGACCTTCGATTTTCAGTGGGAATCCGTGGAAATTCAGATCAGCGCGCACGAGCGGAACCACTGTCAGACGGGCGTTTTGATCCCGGCTATTGTCCTGATTGGTTCGGCTGATCAGAATATTGTCCCAGTAGATCTGCAGATTCGTGGTGATGCGAATGCGCCGCGTGCCCGGCGGAAGTTTGCCGGTAAGATCGGCGGTCATGGTGCGCGCGCCGCCGGCCGGGAACCCCACGTCATCAACGACACGGACCCATTTTTCTTTGGCGCCATTTTCGGTCGACTTCCCAGTTGCGACCAGAGCTTCGACGTAGGGAGCAATTGGACGCAGATGCGCCTGATCGGCGGCGTACATGCTAGTCGCCGAGAAATATTCGATCTCGCCATGCATCAGCAGCCACAGCGGGCCGCCGCGATACGCGTCGCCGAGATCAAGTTCCAGGCTATGGGGCTCGGTGAATCCCATAAAGGAAAGCACTCTGAAATCACCGAAATAACGGTGCGCGAGCAAATCGGGAAGCACGTTGTGGCCGTGCTCATCCCACGCCCCGGCGGGCGGATGCGCATCATTCTTGTTGCTGAACACAACCTTGAACGGCGGATACGGCGGATTGCTGGCGAAATACTCGTTGGGATAAACGTCAACATCGGCGGGATGATCGACGGCGAGCAATTGCACCTGATCGAGGTACACCGACTCTTCGAGCGGCTCCATAAACCGAAAACTCAGCTTGCCATCTTTTTCGCGAAGCGCAGTGCGATCGAGCTTGATGGTTTCAGTCGGACGAGAGATATTCCGTTCGACGATCCCTTTCTCCGCCGCGATCCAATGTCCAACCACACCCGCGCCGAGCATGTCGCCGACTAGTTGATAGTGCATGCCGTCCCATGCAAAAAGCGTTGGGCACGAACTACCGCGACGGTCAAGTTCAGTAATTTTCTGCGGCTTGTTGGCCGCGACCTCAATTTCATCCTGCAAAACACCGGTTGGCCATAGCATGCGCACGACGTCGGCTTCTTTGGCTTGTCCAAGGCCGATAGTCAAGTGGGGCGAGTTCTGTCCCAGGTAGCCGGACGATCCGTACACTTCAAACTTCTGCCGCAGGCCGTCGGAAAAGACTTCCACCTTCGTGCCAATGGCGCTTTTATTATCGTTCAGCCCCTTGAGCACCAGCCGCAGCGAGTTGTTCTTATTGCCACCTTCATTGCGGAGAAGCACGGCGGGCCCATGGTTTTGGGTAATCAGAAGATCGACGGCTCCGTCGTTGTCGTAGTCGCCGGTAATAATGGCGCGCGGCTCTTTGAGCTGAATTTTGTCGAGTCCGGTTTCGACGGTGACATCTTTGAAGCCGTCGGGACCGAGATTGCGGAAAAGGCGAACTTCGCCCTTGCCGTCTTTCGTCTCGCCAACAGCAACGAGATCGACCCATCCGTCGTTGTCATAATCGATGGCAGCGACGCCGTAACTGATGTCCCAGTTGGTCGGAGGGAGCGCAACCTGCTCGAACTGTCCACGATTATTGCGCCAGAGAGTGACTCCGCCCGCGCCCCAGTGTGTCAAGGCAACATCCATCCATCCATCATGGTCGAAATCAAGGACCGTGATTCCAGCCGTGGGAGCGTACATCGGAGATGGCCACGGCCAACGCATAGGGAATTTTCCTTCCCGCGGATTCTCAAAAATGGTAGGTGCACTCCCTCCAGTAACCACCAAATCGACGGCTCGGTCGTTGTTGTAGTCTGTGCCTATTGCCCCAACGCTGGGTTCGGTTCCAGTCAGCCCAATCGATCCGCCGACCTCGCTGAATGTGCCGTCGCCATTGTTACGCCACATAAGGTTCGATCCTGTCATCGCCCTGATTGTCGGTGGGCGCGACTTTTCCCGAGGGTCAAAGTCAGGCTGCTCACTGAAGCGTGTGACGTAAAGATCAATATCCCCGTCGTGATCGTAGTCAATAAAGGTCAAGCCAGCATTGAAGCCGTTGCTTTTGATTCCGGCAGCCTCAGTTACATCTTTGAATGCCCCGTTTTTCTCGTTGTGCATAAGCAGGATTCGGCCCTTAAGACCTAAAACGATGTCTGTGAAGCCGTCGTTGTCGTAGTCCCCTGTCGTGCAGCCGATCGCGTGCATCGTGGGATCGAGTCCGGCCTTCTTTGTTACGTCTTCGAACTTTTCACCTAGGTTGTGAAAGAGAGCCAACCCTCCTTCCGGGCCGTTGTCGGCTAGGAGGACGTCTATTCGTCCGTCATTATCATAGTCAAGGAAGCACGCGCCTGGCCCAACAAACGAAGCGAGGCCCGTGTCATTGCTCGCTGATGGTTTCGATTTCAGTCCTGCACTCTCCGTCACATCCACAAACCTAACCGGAATCGCCGCCGCCACCTTCTCCACCGACATCGGCGAGTCTTCCGCCCTCGAATATTTTCCCTGCTCGCCATAGGCCAAGCTGATGGGCGCGCCCAGCTTGTTTTGCGTGATGTACTGGAACTTCTTCATCGCTTCATGGGCGTGGTCGGCTTGCCCGGATTGCTGGTAGGCTCGCGCCAGTCCGAACTCGGCCGAGGCATGGTGCGGATCGATTAGCAGAGCTTGCCGGAAAGCATTAATCGCTCGGTCGTATTGCTTGGCCTGCACATAAACGGACCCGAGGAAATACCAGGTGTCGGCATCGTCGCCGACAGTATCGCGCACGTGATGAAAATCCGTGATGGCCGCGTCCATGTCGCCGGTGTTCTTGGCGAGGAGGCCGAGGTTGTACCAGGCATGGGCATCCTTGGGATTATCCTTGACGGCTTCTTCCAGCAACTCTTTCGCGTCGTCAAGGCGCTGCAGGTTGAGCAAGGCGATCCCGCGATTGACGGTCGTGACTTCGAGCGCGGGGTCGGCCGCAGCCGCGTCTTCGAACGCCTTCAAGGCTTTTGCAAAAAGCTGCTGGTTCATGTAGGCAACGCCCAGGTTATTGAGGCGGGCCGCTTCCTGCGGATTTGGAGCGGGACTGGTTGCGCCGAGCAACGAGAAAACGAGCAGCGCGAAAATAAGAAGAAGAATGAAAGCGATTATGAGCGACCGGGCCATTAGGTTGCGACTGATTCTATTGCGACTGATTCTATCTGAGTCCGAAGCAGGCGCGTGACCCCAGCGCGAACCGTGGCACTAAGAACTGATAGCTGACAGCCAAGAGCTGAGAGCTATTTTGGCTGCATCGTCTGCGCAACCATCACCTGGCGCTTGAAATTCTCCATCATCCGCTCTTCGAGCCGCACTTCGGTGGGCCGCTTGGCGAGCGTCATGGTGTCAATCTTGTCCTGCAGTTTGAGCAGCGCGTAAAACAAATTCTCCGGACGCGGCGGGCAGCCGATCACATACACATCCACCGGCACAATCCGGTCCACCCCCTGCAACACGGCATAAGTATTGAACGGGCCGCCGACCGACGAGCATGCGCCCATCGAAATCACCCACTTCGGCTCCGGCATCTGGTCATAAATTCGCTTCACCACCGGCGCCATCTTCAACGTGACCGTGCCGGAGACGATCATCAGATCCGATTGCCGCGGGCTCGGCCGAAACACCTCCGACCCAAAACGCGCAATGTCGAAGCGCGCCGTCGAAGACGCGATCATCTCGATGGCGCAGCACGCTAGCCCGAACGTCATCGGCCAGAGCGCCGATTTGCGCGCCCAGTTGAAGACGTAGTCCACCGTCGAGATCATGAAATTCTTTTCGAACTTGTTCTGCAGCCAGCTCATAGGGCCTCGTACGCCGTTCGTTTCTTACCGTTGCCTACTAAGAATACATCGTCGCTCAGTAAATCGTGTACCCCGGCGCCGGATTCCGCACATCGGGCTTTGACGCCATCAGCAACAAGGCTCCGACGCGCTTGAATGCCTTCAAGTCGTCGAGCGAATGGAACGACGTCGTCTGATAATCTTCAGGCGTGGGCGTGTCGTCGGGGATCTGCGCAAATTCGACGTTTTCGAAAGCGTGCTTTTTCAGGAGTTCGACGTACTCCGCCGCCGAACGGACATGCACCGGCACCTTCAGCTTCGCCACCCATTGCAGCGAATAAGGATTATCCTTGTAGAGGTTAATTAAAATGAACAGCCGTCCATGCGGCGACATAACGCGAAAAAGCTCGGCCAGCGCGCGTTCCTGGTCGGGATAGTAATAGAACGATTCCACCGATAGCACTTTGTCAAAGAAGTTTTCTTCCCACGGAATCTGCGCCGCGGATCCAACGACGAACATCACATTGTCGAATTCTTTCGAAGCAGCTCGCGCCTGCCGTATCATTTCGTCCGAAATGTCGACTCCCACCACCTGCCCGAATCCCTGCGGCCCCTCGCCGACCATACGCGCCAGCAAGCGCGTCGCCCAGCCCGATCCGCAGCCGAGATCGAGAACGCGTTCCCCCGAACGCAGATCCATGCGGCGCATCGTTTTCTCGGTGATGTCGAGGTGATGGCGCTCCATTTTCGCGCCCTCGCCATCGTCGGCCCAGCGGTTGAATTCCTGCTGCAGGCGATCGTCGGGAGACTGGGATTTTTCGTGTGCCATAACAAAACGCTTTCACTTTTCAGTTCTTAGTTCTTAGCAACTACCTTACCCTACCAACTGGTGACGCTGCGTAAATCCTCAAAAAAGCTTGGATACGAAACCCCCGCCGCGTCGGCGCCGTGAATCGACGTCTCACCTTCGGCTCGCAATGCGGCCACGGCGAAAGCCATGGCAATTCGGTGATCGCCGAACGAATCGAGTTCCGCGCCATGAAGAAGCTGGCCACCGGGAATGCGCATGCCGTCGGGACGCTCTTCGATTTCCGCGCCCATCTTCCGCAAATTGGCAGCGACGGCGGCAATGCGGTCCGACTCTTTCACCCGCAATTCTTTGGCATCGCGCACTTCGAGGCCGCCGTCGGTGTACGGCGCAACCGCCGCCAGTACCGGGATCTCGTCAATCAATGCGGCCGTGTCGGCGCCGGCGATGACAGTGCCCTTCCACGCCGCACCGCATGCCTCAATGGTTCCCACAAGTTCGCCATGATGTTCTTCCAAATGCGCGACGGAGACCTTCAACCCCATCTGCGCCAGAATATCGAGCAGCCGCGCCCGCGTCGGATTCATCAGAATTCCCGGCAAGGTAATCTGCGATCCGGGAAACAGCGCCGCCGCGCAAAGAAAAAACGCGGCACTCGAGAGATCGCCGGGTACGTGCGCTTTGATCGCGCGCAGCCGCTGTCCGCCCGCAATTCGCGACGCATTGCCTTTTCGGTCGACTTCCGCCCCAAAAGCCCGGAGCGCGATCTCGCCATGATCGCGCGTGCGGATGGGCTCCTCGACCACCGTCTCGCCCGCGGCAAATAGTCCGGCAAACAAAACGCACGATTTCACCTGCGCGCTCGCCACTTCCGGCCGGTAGTGAATTGCCTTCAGGGGACCACCATGAATTTTCAGTGGAGGGCGTCCGCCTTTCGCAGCCTCGATCCGCGCCCCCATCTCGGAAAGCGGCGTCATGATGCGCGCCATCGGGCGCCGCGAGAGCGATTCATCGCCGCACAAGTCGCTCGAAAATGGCTGGCCGGCAAGAATTCCGCTTAACATGCGCATGGTCGAGCCGGAGTTTCCACAATCGAGCGTCTCCGCTGGAGCCTTCATCCGCGGCCCAATGCCTTGCACTTCAATGGCTCCGTCTTCGCCTTGGTCCGTCAAGCTCTTCCACTCGCAGCCGAGTTTGGCCACGCAGTCAAGCGTGCTGGCGCAATCGCGGGCCGCGGAAAAATTATGGAAGCGGCTCGTACCCTCGGCAATCGCCGCCAGCATGGCGTAGCGGTGCGAAATGGACTTGTCTCCAGGAATGCGCACGACTCCACGCACCGAGCGCGCAGGACGGACTACGACATTCGAACCGTCAGGCTTCGAATCATCCCCCATGAATTTAATATAACGGAGTTTCTGACGCGAGCGGGACGGGACTACCGCGTCCGCACTCGGCCGGCGGCTTCGGCGAGAATCTCCTGCGGGACTTCCCGCAGCGCCACGCCGAATTCGAACATGGGTGTTTCCGAGCCGCGGCCCCAGCGGGCCACTTCCCAATGGGCGCGGACAAACTTGATCTCCGGCCGCGCCGTCAGGTTGAGCAGCAGCGGAATTTCCTCGCGATAGAACTTCTGTGGAAAAGCCGCGACCGGCTTGGCATCCCAGGTGGCGCCATCGGCGGAACCGAAGATGCCGACGTCGAGCGATTCCTGCTCGATGATGTTGGTGATGGCGAGCGTGAGCAGAAAAATCCGGCCCGCGGCGTGGCTCACGTCGAGCGCAGGCCCGTCTCCTTTGGCGTTGACCACGGTTTTTTCCGGAACGAGGAAGGCTTCCATCATAATGGGGAGATTCTAGCAGAGAGGCGGTTCGATGGTTTGGGAGGGAAACCGGGCCAGCCGTCCCCCGCCCCGTCATTGTATGTACAGAGTGTTTCACGTGAAACACTTTGCAGATTTAAATATATGTACAATAATGTATGTAACAAGGCGTACAAAAAGCGAAACGACGGGGCTCGCCCGGTGTTTTTGCCGGCCGAGCGATCAGAACCGCTTGCTGAGCGCCCGCGCAAGTCATTGATAACACTCGGGCGCAGTTGTGGCTAAAAAGCCACAAGTATGTAATTATTACAGTGTAAATATTACATAGTGTCATTATCTAGTCGGGCGCCCCGGTCGAGTCTCACAACGAGACAGTTTCGAAAGACGCTAGAGTTGGGGCGACCGTGCGATGGAATCCGACCCTAGGGTCGAAAAAGCGCGACGTCAGGAGCCGCAGGGATCAGGGGCTCACCACCTGCTTCACGGTTCCCGAGCTAGCTTTGCGAAACGCGTCTCCAGGATAGCTGGCCTTGATCGTATAGGTCTTCGCCTTGGAGA
>JBEKXC010000031.1:0-28314 GCA_049512435.1 Terriglobales bacterium
AGCTTACAGAGGCGACTTGGGACAACTTTAGTAGAGATGCGGCTTGCCGCGTCTCCGTCGCGCCCGCGCCCAGAGCGTCGGTTCCGGCGAAGTAGAGTTGCCGGGTTCCCCATCCTTTTGAGTGGGTTTGCGAATGTCGAAACCTCTTGGACACCCACCTTGGCGCACGCCCTTTTTTTCATCACTTTCGCCCGGGTCACGCATCACAGACTTCCGGCCGGATGTACACGACTATTGTTTCCAGATGTGTCGCTGCCGCGGTGCGCCACACCCCAACCAAGGCCACCGCGGCTTTCGCACGTTTGGTAGCGGCTGCTCGGAGAGAATTCGGTGGCGCGTGCTTGCCTCGGTGAAGAGCGCAGGGGTCCCTTCGGCTTCGCTCAGGATGACTGCGGTGGGGTAGGCCGTGAAAGTGTGATGGCGCTGACACCCACCCCTTGCGATAAGGCCGCAAGGAGTGGGCCACCCCAACTCCGCACCCCTTCGCTTCAATCTTTAAAAAGATTATCAAACGCCGCGCGCGCGTCATTCGGACGCTGACTGCCTTTGCTGGATGTTTCCTTTTCGATCATCACGCGTATGGAAAAGAACGAGCAGTCGTTGCGTTTGTCTTTGGGAGAAATTCTGGCGGGGATGGGCTGATTGCATTCGAAGCGGCTGGAGGGATCGAAGTGTTCGCACTGTTTGCAGGCGTGCAGATCGAAGCCGCATTTCGGGCATTGTCCGACCGGATCTGAGAGATTCTGCAGCAGCGCTCCGCATTCCGCGCAGCGGGAGACGGTCCGAGTTCCCGGCATGTTGATGGGCCGCGGTCCGAAGGTATTTTCTTTTTTCGGCGCCGCCGGCTTCTCGAACTCCTTTTTCGCTCCACTACCGGAATCCTGATAACCGTGTTGCCGATACTTGCGGTCGGACAAACCGTGCCTCCTGAAAACGCATTGTCCGCCTTTGGCGCGCCCGGCACAAGCGTTTCTTTCGCACAGTTCTTTCATGCATAAAGTTCGTCGTCGCTGCCAGACGGGGCAAGCCCCGTCTCTACAATGGAAGCAACCCCGCTGCGGAACGCTTGCTCTAGTCCCGCTTGCAGCCCGGTGGACGGTGAATTGTCTTTCACATATCGCGGTGCTACCATCCGATATAGACAGGCGTTTTTGAGGAGGCAGGTATGGCGGAGCGTGAAGGCAACAGTTTCTTGTGGTTTCTGGCGGGGTTGGGCGTGGGAGCGGTGGTGGGTGTGTTGTACGCGCCTCGTTCCGGCGATGAAATACGCGACGTAATTCGCTCCAAGGCGCAGGAGGGCACTGATAAGGCGCGGCAGCAGGCTCGCCGGGCGCGCGAACAGGCAAGTGATTGGGTCGATCGCGGCAGCGACGTGATCAATCAGCAGAAGGAGCGGTTCCGCTCCGCCTATGAGGCCGGCCGCCAGGCATATAACGAAACGACAGCGGGTACGACTGAGACGTCAAAGAACATCTAGCGGCCAAAGATCAAAGATCTAGGACCGACGAGAAGATTGGGATGATCCCACTCCTTCGCAAAAACCGCGAAGGAGTGGGGCACCCGCAGTCGTATTCCCGACGCTAGGATGAGGGAGCAGCCATGGATGATAATCTCCTGAGAATTTTTATTGCGGTGACTACTTTTGCAGTCGTGGTGCAGGCAGGAATTCTGATCGGCCTCTATCTCGCGGTCCGCAAAAGCACGGCAAAGATGGAAGCTCTGGCCGCCGAGGTGACGAGCAAGGCTCTGCCCACGATGGAAACGGTGCAGAGCATGCTGGTGGAACTGCGTCCTCGGCTCGAGGTCATCAGCATCAACGCCGCCGAGTCCAGCAACCTGGTGCGCAATCAGCTTGCCCGCATCGACGCCACGCTCACCGATGCTCTGGACCGCACGCGGCTGCAAGTGATCCGGGCCGATGAGCTGCTGAATCGGACGATGGATAGGGTGGAGGAGACCAGCGAAATCGTACACAAAACCGTGGTCTCTCCGCTACGCCAGGTGAACGGGCTGATGGCCGCAATCAGCACTGGAGTCGATGTTTTCCTCGGCCAGAAAAGACGCCAGCCGAAAAACGGCGCGGGCGTCCCGCAAGACGAAATGTTCATTTGATCGGCTTCGAGTGTCCAGCCCCTAAAGGGGCATCTGCTTTCTAGATCCTTCGCTTCGCTCAGGATCTCGGCAGCGGGCTGACGCCCGCTAGTCGCCTCAACTTGCGGTGTCGCTAAAGCGATACCCTGATACGAACCAGTTACCATTCTGAGACGAATCAGTCTGATACGAATCAGTCTATTCTTCACCGCCGCCCTGCACCCGTTCACTTTTCACATCGGGCACGAAGATGGAATGCACGTTTTGTTCCGCGGCCAGCTTCTGAAAGCTGGTGATATCCGTATTCCGCACCTGGTCCCAGCGCGCCAGTAATTCGTCGGTCTGCTTTTTCAGCTTGTCAAATTCCTGGTATTGAGCTTCGGTCGGAGCAGAGTCGGCGAAACCGGCCACTCCCAGGGAAAGAAACGCCAGCTTCGCGTCAATCCCCGGGGCATAGGCGAGGGAATCTTCGCTGGCGCTGATTTTGAAATTGATCAGCGGATCGCGAACCGCAATCAGCTTTGCCGCAAGCACGCTCGCGCCATCGAACAGAGCTTTCGTGGAATCGCCCTGCACCAAGCGTTTCTTGAGCCCGTCCAATTGCTCGCGAACGTCCTGGATCTGGTTGACCGCGTTGTAGACGCGATTCAACTGCTCGCGCACATCCATCTGCAGCTTGAACTGTTTCTCCAAATCACTTTGCGAAGTGGTGACTCGCGGATCAATCTTTACTTCGAAGGGAGTCGTTGCACTCTTTCCATTGGCGGTTAAGCGCACCTGATAGTTGCCGGGCAGCGCCAGTGGCCCTTTCGCGCCGTCATTGTATTCCCAGAGAAAATAGCCGGGAACGCGGTGCGCCTCCTCGTAACGCAGATCCCAGACGAAGCGATTCAGACCTTCCTCGGGCTTGATCTGCTTTTCGGGCTTCTTGTCGTCGGGGTCGAGCGGCTCCTCGAGCGGCTCATCTTTATTGCTGGAGTAACTGCGGATCACGCTGCCGGCGGCGTCCAGGATTTCGATTTTAACTTCTGCTTCTTTTACTTCGTCTTTTTTTACTTCATCTTGTTTTACTTCATCTTTCTTTGCGTCATCTTTCTTTGCTTCCGGCTTCGGAGCCTGTTTCAGGTAGTAATAAATTATGGCGCCGCTGGGCGGATTTTTTCCATCGAAGAAAAATTTCTCCGGAGCCTCTCCGCCGTGCACGCGATAGGCGGTTGCGGGCTGGTAAAGATGCATGTCTTCTTTCGCAATGGAATCGGCGCCCGCAGCTGCGATTTGCCGCAGCGGCGAGACATCGTCGAGGATCCAGAACGAGCGGCCGTGCGTCGCCACTACCAGATCGTCGTTCTTGATAACCAGGTCGTGGACGGGAACATTCGGCAGGTTGTTTTGCAGCGAGCGCCAGTGCGCGCCGTCGTCGAAAGAGACAAAGATGCCGCGCTCCGTGCCCGCATACAGCAAACCCTTTGTCTTTGGATTTGGATTTGGATCTGGGTCTTCGCGGACAGCGCGCACGAAAGCTCCATCGGGGATACCGGTGGTGATGCGGTTCCAGGTCGCTCCGTAATCGCTTGTCTTGTAGATGTAAGGCGCGAGATCGTCATTCTGATGGCGGTCGACGGCTACGTAGGCTGTGCCGGCGTCATGCGGAGACGCTTCAATCAGGCTGATGCGGCTCCATTCCGCGAGATCCTTCGGAGTGACATTGCTCCAATTCTTCCCTTCATCGCGGGTGATCTGGATTAGGCCGTCGTCGGTGCCTGCCCAGATCAAGCCTTTCGCCAGGGGCGAGGGAGCGATGGAAAAAACGGTGTCGTAATATTCCGTGCCGGTGTCGTCTACCGTGATCGAACCGCCCGAAGGCTGCTGCTTCGATTTGTCATTGCGCGTCAGATCGCCACTGATCGCTTCCCAGTGCGTGCCACCGTCGGTGGTTTTGAAAATGCGCTCACCTCCGTAGTAAATCGTGTTCGGGTCGTGCGGAGATATCACGATGGGTGCTGTCCACTGAAAACGGTGCTCGAGCGGAGCGGCGCCGCGTCCGTCGGAGAGTTCAGGCCACACGGCAACGCTCTTGACCTGGTTCGTGCGCCGGTCAAAGCGCGTGATGTTGCCCTGATAGTCGCCGGCATACACAATGTTCGGGTCGGCTGGATTGGGCGCAATATATCCCGCTTCCCCTCCGCCGACCTCGTACCAATTGTCGCGACCGATGGAGCCGCTATCGCTGCGGCTGGCGATGGCAACGCTGGAACTATCCTGCTGCGAGCCGTACACGTAGTACGGCGTGCGCGTGTCGGTGATGACGTGATAGAACTGCGCGGTCGGCTGGTTATCTTCGCGCGTCCACGAAATGCCACCATCGAGGCTGACGGTGACGCCACCGTCGTCGGAGGCGATCATTCTTTTTGTATTCCTGGGATCGATCCACAGACCGTGATTGTCGCCGTGCGGAACTTTAATCTTGTTGAAGTTGCGTCCGCCGTCGGTGGATTTGAAGAACTCCACATCCGCCACGTAGACGGTATTCGGATCCTGGGGATCGGCGATCACGTGCATGTAGTACCACGCTCGCTGAAATAGTCCGTGGCTGCCGTTTACGAGATCCCAAGTGTCGCCGCCGTCGTCGGAGCGGTAAAGCCCGCCGCCTTTCGCTTCGATCAACGCGTACACGCGCTCGGAGTTCGCCGCAACGGCTATGCCGATGCGACCGTAGGGACCCTTCGGAAGACCGTGCTCGTCAATCTTTTTCCAGGTGGCGCCGGCATCGGTTGAGCGATAGATTCCACTGCCGGGGCCGCCGCTGGAGAGCGACCATGGCGTGCGTCGAGCTTGCCACAGCGAAGCAAATAAAATGTTGGGATTTTGCGGATCGAATACTACGTCGATCGCACCCGTGTTCTCATCTTTGTAGAGAACCTTGTCCCAGGTTTTGCCGCCATCGGTGGTGCGGAAAACGCCACGTTCGGTGTTCGGACCAAAAGGGTGACCGAGCGCGGCTACAAAAACTATGTCGGGATTACGGGGGTGCACGATCACTCTGCCAATCGCGCGCGTGTCTTTCAGACCAACGCTTTTCCAGGATTTGCCGGCGTCCACCGACTTCCAGACGCCGTCGCCTTGCGCGATGTTTCCGCGAATGCAAGCTTCGCCCGTCCCGACGTAAACGACGTTCGGATCGGAGATTGCGACTGCGATGCTGCCAATGCCAGGAGATCCATCTTTGTCAAAAATTGGAGACCAGGTATTGGCGCCGTCGGTCGATTTCCAAACACCACCGCCGGTGGCGCCGAAATAGTAGGTGCTTGGGTCGCCCGGGATTCCGGCTGCCGTCAGAGATCGGCCGCCGCGAAACGGGCCGATGGAACGGTACTTCATGCCTCGGAGGAGCGGGTCGCCTTCGTTTTTTTCGTCTTTGTCTTTATCGTCTTTCGTTGAAGATTCGGACGCGGCGGACGTGTTTTTTTGGGCGGCATCCGATTTTCGGTTGCGGTCTTTTTGCTGGGAGAAGGTCATGGTAGATGAAAACAGGACGAGCAAGGCAAGCGATGTGACGCACACTTTTTGGATCATGAATTTCAATGGCCCCGGAGAAGAATTTGTCGTCCCCAATGGTAATGCCAGAGACGTGAAACGTACAGACGGACGCGCTTCGGCATGGGCGAGAGGGTTCAGTCGTCCCTACGGGACTTGAGTCGCGCGCTTTTCTGGCGCTTCGGCGATGTACCCGCGTAGTCAACAATAGGCGAACGAAACCTTGCTTGATTTCTGCCTGCGCCGCCTAGAATGTTTCAAACATTTCTTCATTTTCTTGTTTGAAACAGAATGCACTCAGAATGCAACGCCAGTTCACATCCGGCGACGTGATCGCCCTAACCGGAATCAGCGCCCGTCAGTTGCAATGGTGGGACGAACGCGGCATTGTGGCTCCGGCTCGCAAGGGGCACCGCCGCATTTACAGCTGGGACGAACTGGTTACCGTCGCGGTCATCTGCCAGTTTCGCCGGCGCGGGTTCTCGCTGCAGCGTATGCGCAAAGTGATTCGGTTCCTGCAGCAGGAATTTGGCACAAGCCTGGCGGCTACGGTCAGAGCGAGTTCGGAATATCACCTGCTTACCGACGGCACTCATCTGTATTTGCGCACCTCGGCGCGACAGGTCGTGGATCTGCTCAAGAATGCCCGGCAGCCGATGTTCGATATCTGCTTGAGCGATGAAGTCCGCCGGGTTCGAGCGGAGATTCGGGCGCGCAAGAAGACTGTGGGTTCGGAACGGGTTCGGCCTTTACGGCGGCGGCGAAGCGCATAACCCGGTAGGCGCAATCGGAGCATCGCTATAGAAGCATCGACGGAAGGCGGGGAGGCACATGATGATCGGTGAATTGAGCATTATCAACGAGTGGATTCCCGAGCAGATGGAACCTGGCACCGTGTTCGTGCTGGAGAATGCGGGCGAAGTGGGCGAGCGCGAAGATCCTTATTGGGCAGTGCTTTCCTGCCCGTCGTGCGGCACTCTGGGCTTGATTACCCGCAGACAGATGGCCGGACTGCTGCCGACAATCTGCGGCTCTTCGCAATGCTCGGCGCAGTTTTTTATTAAGGATGAGGAGATTACGCCGCGGAAGCCGTTCTAGTGGCGTCTATGTTTGTGGCCTGCGTTCGGCCCCTGAAGGGGCATTCTGATTTCGAAGCGTTTTGACATCGCTGAAGCGATGCCCTGATACGAACCTGTTCATACGAACCTTCTCGCAATAGATTGCGCGAGGTCGAGTTCTTGCCGCTGAGACGCGGCAAGCCGCGTCTCTACAGCGAATTCTTCGGGACTGCGAACTTTACTGGGACCTGTTCTACTATCTCGATGTCGAATCCTTCTAACGCGGCTACTCTGCGCGGGTGATTGGTCAAGAGTCTAATTCGCTTCAAATTCAGGTCGGATAGAATTTGAGCGCCTAGTCCGATTTCGCGATGAATCTTGCGCTCGCTTTCGGGGAGCGACGGGAGACGGCGTTCGCGATGAAATGTCAGAAACGACTGCTCGCCGATTTTTTCCGCCGTGAATCCTTTGGATGTCTGGTGCAGGTAAATCAATGCGCCTCGCCCCGCTTCGGCAATGATCTTTAGCGAAGCTTCGAGCGTCTGATGGCAGTCGCACCCGGTGGCTCCGAAGACGTCGCCCAGCAGGCAGTGGGCGTGCATGCGGACGAGCACCGGCTCCTGCGAATCGTTTTTGTCGCCGCGGCAGATGTCGCCACGGATGAGCGCCATGTGGGACGCGCCACCGTCCACTTCGCTCTCATAGGCGATCAGGCGGAATTCTCCGTGCCTGGTTTCTACCAGGGCTTCGCCCACACGGTGCACGTAGCGCTCATGCTGCATGCGGTAGCGGATCAACTCGGCCACCGTCAGCATTTTCATCTCATGGGAGCGGCAGAACTGGATCAGGTCGGGCACGCGCGCCATGGTGCCGTCGTCTTTCATGATTTCGCAGATGATGCCTGCGGGAACCATGCCGGCCAGGCGAGCCAGGTCGACCGAGGCTTCGGTTTGGCCGGCGCGGACGAGGACTCCACCCTTGCGGGCGCGCAGCGGGAACATGTGGCCGGGGCGCGCCAGATCGGATGGGCGCGTTGCCGGATCAATGGCTACCTTGATGGTGTGGGCGCGATCATGGGCCGAGATTCCCGTGGTCACGCCGTCGCGGGCGTCAATCGCTTCGCAAAAAGCGGTTCCGTATTGCGAGGTGTTTTCGCTGGTCATGGGACCGATGCGGAGGTGCTCGAGGCGTTCTTCGGTCATGGCGAGGCAGACGAGACCGCGGCCGTACTTGGCCATGAAGTTGATCGCTTCAGGAGTGACTTTTTCTGCGGCGAGGGTTAGATCGCCTTCATTTTCGCGATCCTCGTCGTCGACTACGACGATCATTCGTCCGGCGCGAATCTCTTCGACGGCGGTGGGGACATCGGTAAAGGGTGAGTTCGGAGTCATAAGAGTCTTTTCCATTCGGGTGCCGACCAGCTTCAGGTCAGAGTGAGAGGTCAGATTGCAGAGGTGAAACCCCTAGGATCGCCAACTCCGTTCGGGCGATGGGCTTTTAACCTCTGCAATCCGACCCCTAACGTCTTACCTTCTTCGCTGCTCACACCAAAAAGGAAAGGGTCGCTCGCGGCGACCCCTCCAGTAAAGCCGGTCCCTGTGGTTACAGGGTCGATTCGATTTCAAAGCCCCAGGCTTCGAGCAAGGGCTCGGGGATGTATTTGGAATTCTTGTTGCGCCGAGCCCATTCCCGCAGCCGCGTAGACCGCAAATACTGGTCAGGGGAGAGCTTGTACTCGTGCACAACCTGCTCGAATTCGGTGACGGTGGGGACAACCGGCCCGATCGGTTCGGGCTTGCCCCAGTTAGGGTTTCCGCGTCGCTTAGCCATGAAAAATATACCCTCTTGTGGAATAAAGACTTCGTTCTATTAAGCCGCTATCTACTTTGATTCCAAAGAGAGTTCAGGGGATTCAACGTGCAAAAGGAAAACCGAAACCATAGCTTCAAGCCCCTCGGCCCTTATGGAAACTATTGATAATAATGGGTTTTTCTATATAAGTCAATAGAAAAGTTGGCTCCTAGATCCGGTCTATCCTATCCCCTTTGTGCACAGCCACTTGCAATTGGCGCACCGGGGAACACGTTCCAAGTTCGTCACGGGGCAGGTATAAACCCTCAAGTGACGGGTGCATTGTAGCCGATAGAGCTAACAGCGGGCATGATGCGGCCGAACGGCCAGCCCCTAAAAGGGCCTGAGTTTTGCCGCAGCCTGCTGGAGCGAGGGGTGACCACGGTAACCGGAGGATTGGGCCATTGCGTTGACCACGGAATCTCGTAACCTTAGAGTGCGAAGGGAAGAGTATTCCAATCACCCAATTCTGGGACTGGATCTTACTATCATCCGCTTCGGCAAAGCCGGGACGGCCACACAGACCGATCCGAATCGCGGTTCGAACGTGTTCGCGAACATATGAACTTGAAGTCTCTACTGCTGAGTTCTGACGAAAGAACGGTGCGCATCCTGCGCCGGGTTCTCAGCGACTTGGAAATTGACGTCGAGATCTGCCATGACGAGGAAGAGGCCCTCCGCCGGATTACCCGCCAGCGCTTCGAAGCCATCATCGTCGACGGGGCCAATGCCGGGGAAGCAAGCAACGTGTTGCGCGGCGCCAAAGCCGCTCCCGTCAACCAGCGAGCCCTCACCATTGCGCTGGTGGAGGCTACGGTCGGACTGAAGGGCGGCTTTGCAATGGGAGCCCATTTCGTTCTCCACAAGCCTTTTGCGGTCGAGCGCGCCAAAGCCAGCTTTCGCGCGGTGCGCGCGCTGATGAAGCGGGAACGGCGGCGGCAGATGCGGGTGCCAGTGCAAGTTCCCGTGGATTGTTACGGGGCCGGCCGGTACAAAGCCATGACTCTGGACCTCTGCGAAGGCGGCATGGCGATTCAGTTTTCCGGGCGCGCCGCGAAAGAGAGCCCGCTCCGCTTCTCGCTCGCATTGCCGGGCGCGAGCGAGGTGCTCGAAATCTATGGAGAGCTGGCGTGGGAAGGGAGCAGCGCGCAGGCCGGTGTCCGCTTCAAGGACGCCACCGACGAGCAGCGCAAGATTCTCTGCCAGTGGTTGAACAGCCAGTTGCCCGAACCCGAACCGGACGACCCACCGGTGAATTGCCGCCTCACCGACCTCAGCCTCGGCGGCTGCTATCTTGCGACAAATTCACCCTTCCCCAGAGGCACGCGTGTCATCCTTTCGATCAAAACTGCCGAGCTGGAAGTTCGCGCCGTGGGCATTGTAATGGTCGCGCATCCGGAATTCGGAATGGGAGTGGAGTTCGTCCAAAGCACGACCGAGCAGCGACATCATGTGCACCGCATGATCACGACGCTGCGCACTAACCGGGACAAATCTCCCGAGCTCCAGGTCGAACCCGAAGGACTGGAAACGTCCCCTCCCGACGACAGCGTGGCTGCGTTCCTGGCTTCGGCAACCAAGGTCACTGGAAACGACGACGCACTCGTCGATCTGTTCCGGCAGAAGTTTGAGGTACCGGTCGAAACCTTCCTGCAGCAGCTGCGGGAGCAGCGCCAATCGGTCGAGCAAATCAGCAGTTAGCTGTCAGCTGTCAGCTCTCAGCTCTCAGTCAAAATCCCTTGGGATTGAGCTAAAGACTAATTAACTACTGCATCGGCTGTCCTGACGCCAGCACCCCTTTGCCTGTGCCCCAGGGATGGATTTCAGGTTTGAGCAGGCCAGCTTTGACGATTGGGTCGTCTTGCGTCAACTTGGCAGTCTGCTCCGCTCCCACCCGGAAAATGGCGACTCCCCGCAGCTCGCCCTGATCGCTGAACGGAAACGGTCCGGCAATGGCCAGGGTTCCCTGGTCTGTCATCTGTTGGACGAAAGCATGATGCTGCTTCATCACAGCGGTAAACTCCGGCGCGTTTGGGTTCCAATGGTCGCCACGCTTCATCAGAACAAGCGTATATTGCTCGAATCCGGGAGGCTCGGCTGGATTATGGATGGCGCTCGGCTCAATGAGCCAGGGTCCATGCGCCTCGGCGGACAGCCGACCTGCTTTGACCGCCGGATCGCTATCGGCCCACGCTTGTGCCTGCGCTGCCGAATCCGCTTGCAACACAAAGATTCCACGGAGCGTCGTGTCATCCATGAAAGGTCCGGCAATCACCAGTTTGTGTTCGGCAGCCATCTTGAGGATATTGGCCATGTGCTCTTCCTGAAGCTTCTCACCCGCTTCCTTGCTCATTGGCGGAGCATTGGCGGGACGATACAAGAGTACGAAGAAGTACAGCGCGGGTTTGGCGCTCGGTTCGGTCTGAGCTGGCGCGAAAGCCAAGCCTGCAAGCGCGATCAGGCTCAACAGAAGTATCACGCGGAAGAGAATTCCTCTCATAAGTTGTAGCCGCCGTCCATTGTGCCGAATGATCCTAGTCTACATTTTCTATGCTCTTCTTCTTTTTTTATATATCCGGAATAAGATCACTTACCGCGCCGCGTTGTAGCAAATACGCTCCCGGTCCTTGCTGTCCGCGAATTGAACGGCAGAACTCGGCCACAAAGAATCCCGCTTTTATGGCCTCGCGGAACGCCCATCGCGTGGCGTCGCGCCACTCTCGCGCCGATCCCATGTCGGTGCGCTCGACCTCCAGAATGTCGCCCGGGATTTCAATGCTGACGCGCTGCCTGGCGAGTGACTCCGCCAGGTCGGCCCGTCCCGGTTTCCCGCTGGGCTCGAAGCGCACGAGCGGAGTCAGTAGCCGCATGGCATCGAGGGCTTCCAGGCGCGCACTCGTCGTCTTAGTCCCGCCCGCCAGCCGATCCCGCACCCGCCGCGAATTTAGCATCCACCGCACCCACAGCCGGTCGGTTCCGTTGCGATGCAAGATGCTGGAAGTTTCCGGCCCGTAAAAATCCACCTTATAAATATCGGAAACCACGCCCAGCTTGGAAAAATTGAAATGCGCATTTCGACTTTGCAGCGGATCGAAGGTCCACGTCATCTCGCGAACCCCCGCGGCCAGGGCCCGTTCGCGCTGCGCCTGCTTCAGCCGCGAGCCCAGATCGAGGTGGCGATAGGCGTCGAGCACGGCGAGCATGTGCGAGTGGATGGTGGTTTGTCCGCGCTCGCGGCCGAGAAATCCGAAGGCGAAGCCGACTAGCTTGTCTTTGTTTCGGTCGAAGGCGCCCACGAAAACGTTGCCGGCCGTTTTTAGGGCAATGGCGAGAGTCAGGGGCAAGGCGTCCTCATCGGCCATTCCCCAAACTTCCTTTTCCACTGCTTGCAACTGGCGGAGGTCGTCGATGCTCTTGAGGTCGCGGATCGCAATCTGGGGCGCGGCGGCGTGGGACATCATGGGCGAGCCTTGGCGCGCTTCGAGTTCTTTTTACGCAGCATGGCGATCTGTGCCGCAGAAACACGGCGCTGAAGAGACACAACGGTGTACAGCAGCGGTTGCGTGCTTGTCAACAGCAAGGGGCGTTTGTTGCTATTCTCTTTGTTGCTATTGTCTTTGTTACGATTCTCATTGTTGCGATTCTCACGGAAGCGCGCAGGAGCGGATTTGGAAATCAGAGAGGATTGAAATGGACATTGTCACGCGGCTCGAAGCGGCGAGGAATCAAACGCTCGGGTACTTTGACTTGAGCAACGAGCAACTCGACCGAAATTACGGAGCGGGCAAGTGGCCGGTCCGGTTCATCTTGCACCACCTCGCCGATGCGGAGACAGTTCTAAACGACCGCATCCGCCGGGTCCTCAGCGAACCCAGACAAGTGCTCTGGGCATTTGATCAGGATGCGTGGGCAACGGGACTCGACTATTCACGGCTGCCGCTCGATCTGTCGCGGCGAATCTACGATGCAGTTCGGGCGGGGATCATATATCAGGCTCGTCTGCACTATGACCGAGATGGCCACCGTGAGTTCGTCCACAGCGAAACGGGCGTTCGAACGCTGAAGGCCGAATTCGACAAGGTCGCTTCCCATAACGAGCACCATCTTGAACAGATCGAATTGGCGCTGAAGGGGTTCGGAACATAACGCACGTAGCGGAGTCGTGGTCGGCCGGGTTAGGAATGGACGGTTGGCACCGGAAACGGACCCACCAGCCAAAGTCGAAGCCCATTCCGCGCATCCTAAGCTGCATGCTACCCTCGATGCCGAAGAGGAACCCGACCGTGAAACCGATACCCAAGCTACTGCATTTGATCGTCCTGATGGTGCTGGGAAACTCCCTGCTGCTGGCCGCCGATCGCGGCACCCTGATCCGCGAAGCGGTGGTCTACCTGTCTCCCGACACGAGTTCGAGCAAGCTCGCGCAGGTCGAACGCGGGCGGGAACTGATTCTGCTCGGCAAGAGCCCGCAGTGGCTGCACGTCGAAGCTATACTCGGCTTGACGGGTCGCGATCCGGCTTTCGTTATGGACGAGGAGGACGAGGGCAAGACCATCAGCGGCTGGGTGCTCGACAACGGTGTGGTCTGGGCATCGACTCCCAACGGCGACCGCATTCTGTTCGGCGCGGCCGTCGATTCTGAGGACGAGGCCAGCCGCCGACATGGGCGCCGCGGCGCAGCGCAGGACGCCTTGCGCCTCTATCGTCAGGTCTATGACATCTTCCCGACCGCTCTGTTGGCCGGTGAGGCCCTTTACCGCGCTGCCGACATTCGATGGCAGATCGATAAATCCGACGCGCAATCGCGCCCCTCGGCGCGAGAACGGGATCCCAACCTTCGCGAAGGCATCGACGACCAATCGATGAAGCAGGTGATGAAGAAATTTCCCGACAGCAAGTGGGCCCAACTGGCCGCCTTCCACCTGATCGACAACAAGCTCTGCGGAGACTGGCAGGGCTCTTCGAAGTGTCCCGACAAGGAAGCCGATATCTATGAGAAGTACGTAAAAGAGCACCCCGAATCTCCCGCCGCTCCCGAGGCGCTGTACAACGCCGCCACTCGCCGAGCTGCTTTGATCGAGATCTACAAGACAGAAGATCAAACAAAAAAATCGGAGCAATCGAAGAGCCAGGCCATCGCGCTCGCTCAGCAGCTGATCTCTCAGTATGCGCAAAGCGATTGGTCGTCGCGCGGACAAACCTTGCTCTTCATGCTGCAGCAGGGTGTGCCGACCTACGGAAACGCGATCCAGTAGTTTAGTTCTCAGTTCTCAGTTCTCAGTTAAAACGGCTCTTTGCAGCGGCAATCGCCCAAGGTTTCACTGAATACCGATAACTGATGGGTGACAACTCAGGGCGTACTGCCGGCAGGGTGGCCTACTATTCATTATTTCTATTTGGCGCATTATTTCTTGACAGTCGATCCTCCCAGTTATCTAATTGTCAGTTTTCCAAAACAGTGTTATTTATGAAGCACTAAAAACCGTCCGCTGAGAGGGACTCTATGTCGATGATTCGCGTTTCAGCTGTGCTGTTGCTGGTGTTGTGCCTGGGTTCGCTCGCTTTCGCGCAAGGCGGAGCGACGGGCGCCATTAGCGGCGTGGTTCAGGATGCATCGGGCGCCGTGATCGCGAACGCCAAGGTGAGCGTTACCAGCGAAGCCACGGGTGAGGTGGTGCGCCAAATGAAGACGGACGCATCCGGGCTATTCACTGCCGAACTGTTGCCCGTAGGCAACTACACGGTGGAAGTGAACGCGGCGGGCTTTCCCGTGACCAAGTTCCCGAATGTGCCAGTGCGCATCACGGAAACGACGCGCATAACTGCGAATCTTAAACTGAGTGCAGTGAAGGAAGTTGTGGAAGTGGAGGCCCAGGCGCAGCAAGTCGATACGACGGATGCCACCACGGGACAATCGATCGGTTCCGCAACCCTTAGCACTCTGCCGCTGGCTACGCGCAATTTCCAGCAGTTGCTCGACCTTTCGGCAGGCGCCTCTGCCAACTTGAACAACGCCGCGGCCCTGGGCCGTGGAGATGTGCGTATCGACGTCAACGGAGGAAGAGAAGATAACAACAACTACCTGATCGAGGGAATTTCGGCCTCGGACTACTCGTTCGGGGAACTCACGTATACACCGGTCCCCAACCCCGACTCGATCCAGGAATTCAAGGTCGGCACCAGCCTCTATGACGCCAGTCAGGGCCGTAACGGCGGCGGCAACATCAACGCCATCATGAAAAGCGGTACTGCCGGCTTCCACGGAGATCTTTGGGAATATTTCCGCAACTCGGTGCTGGATGCCGCCGACTACTTCATCGGGCCGTTTGATCTCAAGCAGAATATTTTCGGCGGTGATTTGGGTGGCCCGATCGGCACGAAGGCCAAGTTCGGGTACTTCTACGTGAACTATCAGGGTACGCGGCAGCGGAGCGGCGATTCGCTGGGCACGTATATCAACACCTCGATTCCGGTGTTGCCGAGCGGTTCGGGTAGCCGCACGGCGGCAGCCCTAGCGACTGCCTTCAGCAGTCCAGCGGTTTTGGTTGGTGGAATCACGGTCTGCCCGGCAGTTACCCTCACCGCTGCCCAGATTGATCCGCTGTCCGTGGCGGTGCTGAATGTCACGGGCAGCCAGTTTGGCGGGGCCGGAGGCTACCTTGTTCCCACAGTTTCGGGAACTCCCGGGGTCACGCAGACCTACACCCCCGCCACCGCCACCACCCCCGCCTCATGCAATTCGACGCCGAATTACGGGCGCTTGAAACTTACAGACCCGGGCAAATACACGGACAATCAGTTCACGGCCAACTGGGACCGTGATTTCAACCAGGGCAGGGATCGGCTTTCCTGGCGGTTCTTCTGGTCGGATTCGGAAACCTACCAACCGTTCGGCGCCGATAACCTGCAGGTTCAGACGGGCTATCCGGCGGTAGCCACCGACCTGAATTTCCCCCTCGACGTGCCGCTGCGGGGACGGTTTGGCAGCATCGCGGAGACGCACTCTTTCAGCAACGCGCTGATCAACGAGTTTCGTTTTGGAGTGAACGTGATCAGCGACTCTCTGCAGAACGTTCCTGTCGCCGGGACCTCGCCGACGGACTTGGGCTACGTAAACGGAGCGGGCGCGCCGGACATGATGAGGTTCCAGTTCGGCAGTTGGCAGCTTGGACCTTTCCCCAACCAGCTGCAATCAGCTTTGTCGGACTCCCTCGTCTATCTCGATACGGTCAGTTGGACGAAAGGGCACCACTCGTTCCGTTTCGGGGGTGAAGTTGACCGCACTTCGATTCGCCGCAACCTTCCCGTGCTGGACAATGGTCTGTACTACTTCGCAAGCGTCCCCAACGGCCTCAGCGATTTCCAGTACTTCCTGGAGGGCGCTTCCTATCTGGCTGACGGCGGCGGCGGCGCGGCCAATCACGATTACCACATTCCCGCTTTTGGGGCTTTCGCGCAGGACGATTGGCGGATCACGCAATCGTTGACGCTGAATCTGGGATTCCGCACCGAATGGAACGGTGCGGCTGAAGACAACCTCTGCCATTTAGGCAACGCGGTTCTCCAGAACGCCATCACGATCGGCAATTCGTTCGTGTATCCGAGCTGTGTGGGTAAGTTCGGTATTCCGGGCTTCAGCGGTACGCTGAACAGTGCAGCCCTGAACAACGAGTTTGCTACGGTACCCGAGCCTCGCATCGGCTTCGCCTATGACATCGGGGGCAAGCACACCACGGTGATTCGGTCTGGCTATGGCATCTACAGCGTCCGCGAAGATATCGGCGCGGTCGACAACCTGTCGTTTACGTCTCCGATTTATCCATTGATCGGCGGGCCAACTACGCCAGGGGCAATGGGAAGCTTCATGGGCATCTTCCCGGCCCTGGGTACGGTAACCGCGGCCGACGTGCCGCAGCCCTCCTTTTTCCAGGGCTTTGCGGGAGGCAACACACTCACGGGACCCATTTTCTCGAATGCCGCCAACAGCGCCGCCGGCGACTGGTTTACGCTTCCCGTTCCCCTGCACTGGGTTGCGGCGACCACGCAGCAGTGGAACTTTTCGGTGCAACGCCAGCTGGGCGGAAATTGGGCCCTCGAACTGGGATACGTAGGCACCAAGGGCACGCGTCTGCGCTCTACCTTCGATCCGGACCAGCCAGCTCTTGCCAGCGCGGCCAATCCCATCACCGTGACCGTGAGATGCGGCAGCATTCCCAGCGACCCTTGCTTGCCAGGGAACCCCAATGGAACCGTGTACTCGATCACGCAAAACACGATTGCCAATTCCGCGGCACGAACGCCCTACATCGGAACTTATTCGGCTGGGGTTGAGGGGTTCTTTCCCAATTCCGATTCCCACTACAACGGTTTGCAAGCCACGCTTTCGCACCGCTTCTCGAAAGGACTGTACCTGCAAAGCGCGTACACATATTCCAAGTCGATCGACGACGTTTCCACCGCCAGCGTGGCCTTCATCACGCGCGTCAACAATCAGCTCAGTGGGGCGGCGTCGCGCGGTCTTTCCGACTTCGATCATCGCCACCGCTTTGTCACCAGCTTCAATTACGGGCTGCCTTTCTTCGCCGGCCACCACGATGCCATGGGATATGCGCTGGGTGGCTGGGAGGTCAACAGCGTGATCGTCGTGCAATCCGGTTCTCCCATCACGATTTTTGATTCGAGTGGCGGATCGGATTATCAGCTCTCCAGCAGCCCGGTGGCTACGGCCAATTTCGCTCCCGGCTTCAGTTGCGGTAACGCTTTAAATTCGGGCAGCCTTGCCACCAAGATCGCAAACTGGGTGAACCCCGCTGCCTATCAAGCGGCGCCTATTGTCGGCGTGGACGGCTCTACGGGTTATGGGAACTCTCCGCGCAATTGCATCATCGGCCCGGCGCAGGCGAACGTCGACTTCACGCTCGGCAAGGGGTTCAAGTTGGGCGAACGGCAGAGCCTGCATTTCCGCGCCGAGTTCTTCAATCTGTTCAACCATCCGTCATTCCAAAATCCGTTAGGAACTGGGAATGCGAACGTTGAAGCCACTAATCCAAGTGGCACCAGTGCAGTCGGCGAGATCACTCAAACCAACGGCACGCCGCGACTGGTTCAGTTCTCGTTGAAGTATTCGTTCTGATGTATTCGTTCTGAAGTGTCGTGCTGGTGGAGAGCCGGACGTCCCGGCTTGGCTGGACCCTGAGTTCGCGGTGGACCCTTCGGCTTCGCTCAGGGCAGGCTCGCGAGTACGCCCGTCGCTCCACCATTCATAGGGCAGAATGAGGCTGACTCCATGCAGCTGAAAGGCGGCGGTATTGCGCTGGCGGGCTTGCTGTTGGCGGCTTCGGGCGCGCTTCACGGGCAGACGGGCAACGTCGTCCACTACACCACCACCATCAACAACGTGAAGTATCTTTTCGCCACGGCCGAGCCTGTGGCTCGTCTGAAGTCGGGCGACATCCTCGATACCAACACGCTCGACTGCTTCGGGAACGCGCTCCGGAAACCCGGCGACACGCTCAGCATGTCCAAAGGCGACAATCCGCTGGCCGGGCCATTTTTCGTAGAGGGTGCGGAGCCCGGCGACACGCTGGCCGTCAAGATTCTCGACTTGCAGGTCGATGGCGACACGGGCGTGGGCGCGTTCGCTCCCGGATTTGGCGCCATTAACGAGACAAACTACACGCCCATGCTGCATCCGCCGCTTCCCGAGCGCGTCTGGTTTTACCACATCGATCACGCCGCGAACACGGCGCTGTTCAAGGCGCTCGATTCCGATTTCACGGTGAAGATTCCCATGCATCCTTTCTTCGGCTGCATCGGAGTCGCGCCCGCCAATGGCGAGGCGCGCAGTTCCGTGGTGCCCGCGGAATTCGGCGGCAACATGGATTCGCCAGAAGCGAGCGTCGGCAATACCGTTTACTTCCCTGTCAACGTCAAGGGAGGACTGTTCTACATCGGCGACGGCCATGCCGCCATGGGCGATGGAGAAGTCGCCGGCACCGCTATAGAGGTTCCGCTGAAGGCGCGCGTGCAATTGAGCGTGATCAAGGGGCGCACCATCGCCTGGCCGCAGTTTGAGAACGACGACGCCATTATGACGGTTGGTGCTTATCGTCCTCTGGATGATGCCGTGCGCATCGCCTTCACCGAACTGGTGCATTGGATCCACAAGGATTACGGTCTGTCGGAACTCGATGCGTATGAGCTGCTGTCGAAAGTGGCGAAGATTCATCTCAACGAAATGGTGGATCCAAACTACGTAGTGGTCGCCTCGATCGAGAAGAAGTATTTGCCCGCGAAAAAGAAGTAGAGCTTTACGCGGTCCCGCTTGTGGGATGTCCGGTGATTCGCGACATAAGTTTGGCTGCATTTATGCCCCGAGCCTAGTCCGGGCAACCGACTCTGACTGACCCTCGTTTTGTTCCCTTTCCTCCATAATCATCATCTGAGTATTAACATGATCCGGATGTGTCCAAGGAGTCTCTCGCTAATGTTCTTCTCAGCTTGCAGTTGGAAAAGCCAATTCCGCATTTCGCTTCTTATTCTGGCTGCTGGTTTTTGCTCCCTGTGGGCAGTGCCGGGCTTTGGCCAACAAGCGGAGCCGCAGGCTCCGGCTGCCGGTATTGAGAACGCGAAGCCTAACGTCAACAAAGCAAGCGTCGACAAAGCAAGTGTCGATAAAGACAAAACCGACAAGGCAAAAGCAAAGGGAGCCCGGCCGGCGGAAGCGCCAGCGGTGCTGCAGCAACTTAATTCCGCGATCGAGCAGCTGACCGCGCGAATTTCTCCCGCAGTGGTTCAGATTCTGGTCACTGGCTATGGGGCCGTGGACGAGAAAGATCACAGTCAAACGGCGCTCATAACCCGCGAGAATGCGATCGGTTCGGGCGTGATCGTGGACTCTGACGGCTACATCATGACCAATGCTCACGTGGTCGAGGCAGCGCAGCGCATCCACGTAGCTCTGCCTATGGCTTCGGTCAATTTTCCCGATCAGATTGCGCCCGTGGGAAAGCAACGGATCGTTGAAGCGCGACTTATCGGCGTCCACAAAGACACTGACCTTGCCCTGATCAAGATTGATGAGACTGGCTTGCCCACCCTTTCGCTCGGCAGCCGCCGGCCGGTGCATCAAGGAGAACTGGTGTTTGCCTTGGGCAGTCCCGAAGGCCTGGAAAACTCTGTGACGATGGGCGTGGTGAGTTCGGTGGCAAGGCAGGCAGATCCGAGTCGTCCGATGGTCTACATTCAAACCGACGCTCCCATCAACCCCGGCAACAGCGGCGGCCCGCTGGTGGATACCGATGGTTATGTAATCGGGATTAACACTTTCATTTTGTCGTCAGCGGGTGGAAGCGAGGGACTGGGGTTTGCCATTCCGGCACGAGTCGTGAATTTCGTGTACGAGAGCCTGCGCAAATACGGGCACGTGCATCGCATCGAGGTCAAAGCGGGAGCGCAAACCATCACCGAGAACCTCGCCAAAGGATTGGGGCTTGCGCAAAATTGGGGGGTGGTGATCGATGACGTGACGCCGGGAGGTCCGGCGGAAGCTGGTGGCCTGAAAATCGGGGACATTGTGCTGCGCGCCGATGGCCGTCTCATCGGTACGCTGCCCGCCTTCACCGCGGCTCTCTACCTGCATCCTCTGGATGAATCGCTGAAGCTTGAGGTTCTCCGCGGGACGGAGCGAAAAACACTTTACATCGCCGCGCTGGAGATGAAAGATGCCATGGACTCTCTGCCTGATCTCGCCAATCCTCGCGACAATCTGGTGAATCGGCTGGGCATCCTGGCACTCGATTTGAACGATGAGTTGCGTTCCGTGTTGGGCACGCTGCGCAATCCCTCCGGCGTGGTGGTGGTGGCGCGAGTCGCGAATTTTCTGAGTTCGGCGAGCGGTCTGGAGACGGGAGATGTTATCCACAGCGTGAATCAGACTCCGATCGACTCGTTGACTTCTCTCCGTGCGGCGCTGCGGCAGATCAAGCCGCATGATCCGGTTGTGCTGCAGGTGGAGCGGGGCGGGGGATTGCAGTGGCTGGCGTTTGAGATGGAGTGAAGATATTGAATAGTCGTGCAGTTTGAAAAATCCGTCCCTCAGCGGCTAAAGCCGCATTCAAAACAAGGCGGTTATCGCAGCGGTGAACCGCTGCGCCACCCAAAATCAAGTGCAACGTCGGGTTTGACCCTTGCCTGTTATATCAATTCCATCGACCTAGTTTAGAACGTCGTTTAGAACGTCAGGCGCCCGGCGAGCTGCAGGATGCGCTGGGTTTGCAGGGTTCCAATCGTGGTGCTGGTAATTTGGCCAAACGTATTATCGTCAATGTTCGTGTCCGGATTGGCGAACTGCGTGTGGTTGAATACATTGAAGGCCTCCATACGAAGTTCGACGTTCACGCGCTCGGTGATCGCGGTGGTTTTGGCCAGAGCCATGTCGAGGTTGATGCGCCCCGGCCCGCGGAAGAAGTCTCGCTTGGTTGTGCCGTAGGGATCGCTTGGATTATAGACATCCGGGATCGGCTGGAACGCAGCGGGATTGAAGTAATAATTGCCATTCTTTTTGGGGTTCATGATTGTAATGCTGTTGAATCCGGGCGCGAAATCGACATTGGCGAGGTAGCCGTCGCCCGCTCCCGAGGGTCCTGGATCGGAGGGGCCGAAGGAGTCGAGCAGTTGCGAATTGATGCTGAGCGGAAACCCAGTCCGCCAGCTGAAGATGGGGTAGAGGCTCCATCCTTTCACCAGGCGCTTTGGTCCCGAGGCCCAGGCCTGATCAAAAGGCAAATCCCATCCCCCACTGAAAGTGATCCGCTGCGTAATGTCGAAGTTGGAGGCGCCGCGGAACTCGCCCGGTTCGTAATAGGGCACCTGTGAATCCCGATTGCGGAATCCGGATGCGTTATCGATGCTGTGCCCCCAGGTATAGGCCAAAGTGAAGTAAGTGTTGCCGATGATGCGGTTATTGCCATTTTGTTTGGTCAAGGAAGCTTCCATGCTGTTGAAATTGGCGAAGCTGGCATTGTCAAATTCGTCCACATTTTCAAAAGGACAATCGGAAGGGCCACCTTGACTCGCACAATAGATGACCAGGTTAGGGTTACCCTGCCGCTCGTTCAGAATTCGGGCAGGGTTGGGACCGGTCACCGTACTCAGATCGAACGGGTTGATATCCTCCAGCGACGTAAGACCTTTCGAACTGCTGCCCACATAGCTGAGCTCGAATATTGTGTTTCGTGCCACCTCCTGCTGGATACTCAAGTTGTACTGGTAGGTATAGGGAGTGTGCAGATGCGGGTTGACGAAGAACACCGAGCCCCCCGCAGCCGGAAGAAAATTGTAGTAAGGGCAGATGTAGCCGGAGCTAGCGCAAGTATTGAATGCGGTAGCGGGATTGGCCGGCGTGGATGGAAAGGGGTTGCCCTGAAAGGGAGTGTAGTTGTTCTGCCACGGCGCGCTGTAAAAGGGGAGGGGCGAGTTATAGGGTATGTTGCCTTGGCCGGTGGGGCAATCGGCATTGAGCGCGGATGGAGTGCAGTAGAAAACGACGAAGGGTTCGCTGTAGAAGGGTGGAGCGCCGTTGAATTGCAGGTTGTCTTCGCCCTTCAGGACGTCGTAAAAGATACCAAAGCCTCCGCGGATGCTCATCTTGCCGTTGCTCCGGGGACTCCAGGCAAACCCGATTCGCGGCCCAAAGTTCTTCCTATCGGGAAAGTTGACGCCGCGAGGCGCGCCTGGGTCTCCCGGGAAAACCAGGCCCGCCGGCGCATTAGGAAATTTCACAGATTGATCGTCGGGGACGATGTTAAAAGTTCTTCCCGCGGTGTCGAGCTTGGGTGTGCTGTACTCATAGCGAAGCCCCAAGGTCAAGGTCAGGTTGGGTCTTACCCGCCATTCGTCTTGCGCGAAAGCGTAGGTTGTTTTGCTGCGGATATCGTTGGCGGCATTGGGCCCCTCAAACAAGTTGTTGGGAGCGCCCACCAGAAAGTCGGCCAAACTGTTGCCCGTGCCGTCTCCGCCAGCGGCATATCCGGCAAAAAAGTACTCGCTGTCGGTAAAAAAAGCATAGAGGGTATTTTGTTGATAGGCGGAAAATCCCGCGCCGAACTTCCACGTGTTGTGTCCCTGCACCCAGCTGAACGTATCCGCGAACGCAAACGTGTTGCCGGCAAAGGTAGTCGGACCGTACGGGTCTGGCCCCAGCGTTAAACCATTGTCGAACGCCAGGATTGGGGGACCGGTGGCAACGTCCGACGCGATCCCGAACTGGGTAATCGCGGGAAAGTTGGTAACTGGCTTATCCTGCAGGTTGCTGTGGCGCTGCGCGGTCCCACGCAGTTCGTTCAGCATGGTGGGCGAAAAGGTCCGAGTGTAAGCGATATTGAGAAAGTAGCTGCGGTCCGTGGTTGTGCTGGGGAAGCCGGGCGCCGTGTTAGAGACAAAACCCCCGAAGGGAGAAACCACGGGATTTCGATTACCGCCGATGGTACCCGTCAGCCTGTCTTTCGAGGTGATATCGAAATCGATCTTAGCGGTGATCTCATTGGCGTTGTTCGTGCTGCCCCCTGCGGGGAGAAATTCCCCGCTCGCAGTCGACGGAATCATGGGTTGGCCATTGGCGAGCTTCGCACTGAGGTAAGCTTGAGCCGCAGGGTCGAATGAAGCCGAAGCAATCTTGGCTTGGGCGGCAAGAGTGGGATTCGGTTGAAAGTAGGGGTTGGCCTGGAGAAAGGAGGCAACGTTGGCATCCACGCACCCGGCCGCGACCTCGCATTCCGGTCCGTCGGGATTACCCGAACTGTCAACCGGGGTTTGCAAGTAGGGTATCGCGTGCGAAAAATCTCCGCCCAGTTCAGCGGTCGTGAAGGTCTGTTGTTCGGGGAGGACGTCGGTCTCTATCTGGCGCTGTCCCTGGTAGGCGGTAAAAAAGAAAAGCCGGTTCTTGAGGATGGGGCCGCCAAATGTCCCGCCAAACTGATTGCGCTTGAGATTGTTCCTGGGTATGCCTTGCTGGATGTTGAAATAAGCGTTGGCGTCGAAGTCGGTATTGCGCACGAAGTCGAAGGCGCTGCCGTGGAATTGGTTGGAGCCTGACTTGGTTACGACACTGATGACTCCCGCGCCGCTGCGGCCATACTCTGCCGTATAGTTGCTGGTCAAAATGCGGAACTCGGCGATGGCGTCCGGATTCGGGTTGTAAACCACGCCGTTAGTCACAAGATCGTTGTTGAGGCCGCCATCCAGCAAGTAGGTTATGGAATCGGTGCGTCCACCACCCACGTTGAATCCCTGGCCAGAACTGGTGTCATCCGGATTGTCCTCAGTGACGCCGGGCTGGAGGAGAGCGAGACTCAGCACGTTGCGTCCGTTTAAGGGCAGATTGACGATGGGACGGCTGGTGACGGACTGGCCGAGCGTGGCGTTGATCGTCTCCACTCCCGATGCTTGCGACTCCACCAACACTTGTTCGTTAGGGGCGCCCACTTCCAGCTTCAGGTCGGCCCGCAACGACTGGTTGATCTCCAACGGAGCCGTGGTCACTTCCAGGGAGCGAAAACCTTCGTGGCGGGCGACAATCCTGTAGGTGCCGATTGGCAGGTTCAGGACCTGATAAAAACCCCCTTTGTCGGTGGTGGTTTGGGTGGAAGCGTTCGTCGCCGTATTCGTGACCGTGACGTTGACGCCGGGCATCACCGCCCCTTGCTGATCGGTGATCGTGCCCACAATCTTTGCGGTCGCCTGTTGTGCGGTTGCGTCGGTCAACAACAGGGCCATGCACATGGCCATGAACATAACAACCGCTGCTGCTGTCAATAAGTGTTTTAGCCTTAGGGTCCAGGGTCGCATTGGGGAAGCCTTCCGTGTGTTGCTTTTGTGAAGTGCGAAATTTTGCGCCATGGCCACTGTTTTGTCAACCACGTATGGAGTGTGGTAGAGCCTACCCACATCGAAGAGGCACTCGCTGAATGTAAAGGCCGATTCTCTGGCACCTGCGGCGCCGCCGTAAAGTTTGGCCTGCCACTTTCGACGCTGGACTCCAAGATCCGCGCCCTGAAGATCGACAAACGTCGGTTCTACTCAAATTAGGTTTATTACATTGCCCTTTGCCTGCGTTCCGGCCATTTCCGGTTCGCCGCTGGTCCCGACAAACGCCCTAGCGGGCTGCAGTTCCGAAATCTGTGGATCTGAAAATCGAAATTCTGTTGGCGGAGCGTGCACTTCCGTGCTACCGCATCGCGAGCAGCGCAGCCATCGTTTCCACCCCGTCCCACAGATTCTGCAAGCGCAGATTCTCATTGGCGGCATGTTGATTGTCGTCGTAGTTGGCGATGGGTACGGTGATGGTGCGAGTCCGCGCGGCGCGTTCCATCGCTCCGAGCGGCACGCTCCCTCCCATGGTGGGCAGCAGGACCACATCTTTATCCTTATCCTTGCGCGCGCTCTTCACGGCGTCGATAACCTCCCGCGCAATGGGCAGATCCATCGGCGTGCGCACGGCGTTGTAGCTCGCCTCATCACGCAGAACCATAGCAACCCGCGGATGCTCCAGGAGGATTTGCTGCGTGGGTTCGCGGTCCACGATGAAGTAACCACGGGAGCGAATGTAGTCTACGACGCGCTGCTGCTGCTCGCGCCAGTCGATCCCGACCACCAGGCGCAGGTCCAAATCGGCGGTCGCAGTAGGCGGAATGACGTTGGCGGCCCTGGCTCCAGTTTGGCCCGATGAGAAGCCGTTGATGTTCAGCGAAGGCTGGTTGATCAGCTCCAGCAGATGCGCGCCTGCGCCCTCGACGTGCCCCAGCCAAAAGGCGTTCATCAACATCCGGTCGTTCACCGGCGCGCGGGCCAGCGCTTCTTTCTCAGCCGCTGAGAGCGGCTCAATTCCGTCGTAGAAATGCGGCACCAGAACGCGGCCGTCTTCATCTTTCATCCCGGCGAGCAACTGCGCCAGCATCATCGCCGGGTTCGGTGCCCAGTTTCCGTAGTGACCGCTGTGCAACCCGTGATGCGGCCCATAAACAGTGATCGCCAAATGCGCGTCGCCTCGCGCTCCAAAGACCACCGTCTGTTGGCCGCTCTGATCGACCGGCCCGTCACACACCAGCCACACATCGCCGTGGACCAGTTCGCGGTTGGCATTGAGGATCTGCTCCAGATGCGGTGATCCCGCTTCCTCCTCACCCTCCCACACGAAGCGAAGATTCGCCCGCAACGGGATCCCGGCCGCCTTTAACGCATCGAGTGCCGTAAGCTGCGCGAAGATGGCCGCCTTATCATCGCCGGCCGATCGAGCGTAGATGCGCTGTTCGCCGTTCACTTCCCGCACTATCGGCGTGAAAGGCGAGCCGCCATCCCATTCCGACGGAGTAACCGGCTGACCGTCGTAATGCGCATAGAAGACAATCGTATGTTCGGCACCCGGCATATCGATCTGCCCGAAGACTACCGAAGGCGCGCCGGGGAGCGAGAGCAGCCGGGAATCGATGCCGCGTTGCCGGAGCTCAGCGAGGAGCAGGTCAGCATTGCGCTTCAGATTTGCCGGATCGGCGGCAACATTCGGTACCGACAGCAATTCGCTAAACTGCTGCACGAGTTCCGTCCGATGTGCGGCCGTGTACGCGCGGGCAGCCTCCGGCGGCGTCTGCGCCGCAACCGCGGTTACCAGAGAAAGTAGATACGCAGCAAAGCCGGGAAGTCTCAGTCTTGGATTCATAAGTTCACTATACAAGCCACTTTTACCGACTGTTGTTCCGCCGTTCCTGCCAGACGAAGCGCCACTTCCGCGCACAGCAATGAGCAATGAGGAATGAGCGATGCAAGGCAGCGGGAAACTTCCCCTAGGCCGACAAGTCGGTACCAGTCCGCATCTCGCAATCTGGGACTACCGTCTTCGGTGGCATCCAATGCGTTCGGCTTGCCGTTTGCGAACGCCAAGGGGCAGCCGAGTCATTGCGCACGAAGGAGGACATGCAGTCCATCGCCAGCTTATGACCGCAAACGGCGTAGCGCCATCGTACGCAACAGGACAAACCCAACCCTTAAGACGAGCGCCTTTCGGAATCTTTGCTGCCGATGTCCGTTCGCGTAGAACGGAGAGCGGAGGGCTCCATGAGAAGCGCCGCCTTGATTCTTGCCGTTCTATGTGCCTCCGTAGCACTAGCCAAAGATCGTCAGTGGAAAGACGCGAAGGTCATCGACATCACTTCCGAGAGACGCGGGGCAATAGTTGTTCCCATCGCAGCGCTTGTTGGAGTGCCTATAACAAAGACCTTTTATTGGATACAAACCGCCGACACGATCTACGTTCTTGGCCCTGTTCTCACCAAGAGCCAGTTGTTGAACGTGACGTTGCACGGATCGACTAAGGTTGCCCTCGACGGCAATAACGCGCATATTCTAGACGATTACGGTAAAGACAAGAAGATGCCGGTGGTCGAGAAAGTCGCGCGCCCGAAACCCGAAGACCCGCAGTAGCTCGATGCGTTTCAATTCTGTTTTGGCGCTTGTATTACGTCTATTGTGTCTCTTCTCAGGTTGGTGACACAAGGCTGCATTCCTCCCGGATCAAAATGTCCATGCCAAGCGTCACCGAGGGCGGAGAGTGCATTCCTTTCCTCGCAAGAAACGGGGTTCGTGTCCAGCACCGGTCGCGGAACACCGGAAGAGATGGTCACTGTGGGCATCAAGCGGCCTTTGGCGGGCCGTTCTTCAAACGCGCCAGCCGCGCCGGGCGGGATCCCGGCACCACAGCTTGGGCTCGGCTAGCAGAAAAGCCGAACCAGGATCCCCAGTTCTTGCTCCCTGGTTCGGCTTTTCCTGCGAAGGACTATGCAAGCATCTTCTGTCTATATGAACGTGGCGAGTCTGTCAGTGACATTCATCACCCAGCGCTGCCAATGGCCGGGCGGAATCCGGGCGTAATTGCTGCATACGAATTCATAAAGGGAAAAAGTCTTAATCTAGATGGATTCGCGTGACCAGAGCGTAACCGCGTTCACGCGATATGAGAGAAGTCGCTATGCAGCATGAAGTTAGGAGACAGCGTTATCGCCTGTAAGAGGCGATTCGCAAGGGAATGGAGTAGCTAGCAGTTGCGGAGGTCGAAAAGTAGCTGCGGCTCAATCACGGCTTGACGCAAGATGCTCTTCACCGTCCGTGTCAATAGTTCTAACGCGCGGTCATGGTCCTTCAGCAACCGCAACTCATCTTTAAAATCTGGCTTTCCGCCGTGCGCGAGAGTACTCCTGTAGGAATACATAGCCGACCAAATAGTCTCTGGTTTCTTGTCCTCGAACGGACTGTAATCGATGGGCGTCTGCCACCGATTGTTCAGAAGCACAACTTTCTGTTTGACCTGTCGCGTAATCGAGTCGATTGTATCTGTCTTCTTTGGTTGGTGCGTTAGCATCGATTCCAAGATTGCAAAATAGCCAAGAAACCGCAACGGAGAATCGTACGGCAACGCATCAGAGTCAAGCATCTGTTCCATGAGGCGCTTCAAGTTGCTCGGCTCGAAATCGTACCTCTGGAGTTGATCATTTAAAAGGCGAATATTTCTAACGTCGCCAGCGGTCACATCTAAGAAGGGCATCTTTCCATGCATTGCTCGCTGGACCTGAGCAAAGAGCCTAGCGGGGCTAAATATCAACATCGGAGCGTTGGGAAATGCTTCTCGCAACAGCGTGAAGCCGATTTTCAGTTCGAGAGGCGTGATCGAGAGTGTTCGCTCGATTTGGGAGGATGTATCGTTCGATCCCGTAAATGCGATAACGAAATAACG
>JBEKXC010000032.1:0-28202 GCA_049512435.1 Terriglobales bacterium
GCGTTGCCGGATACGGCGTGAAGTTGCCCTTATTGAAATCTCCCGACGCGGCGTTGAGAGTGTTGTACTGCACCACCAGCCGTCCGCCCGCCTGCACAAAATCGAGCAGCCGTTTGTTATTCGCGATTACATCTTTCTGCGTATCGTAAGCGCGAATCCCCAGTACGATCGTTTGATACCGGCTCAAATCTTCCGAGGCAAGTTTTTCCGCCGGAATCTGCGTGACATCCATCCCGATTTGCCGCAGCACCGTAGGAATCTCATCCCCCGCGCCCATGATGTAGCCTACCTTCAGATCCTTCGGGACCTTTACATCCACGACGCTAACGCGCTGCATTGCCGGCTGATAGTAGTAAAACGTCCCCAGATCTTCCCGCGTGACGACCGAATAGCCTTCCTCGTAACGCTGGTGTCCGCTCGTCAGCGACGCTCGAATTTCTTTTCGTCCCTCCGTCCGATTCCCCGGATGCACGGTGAAGTCAGCGCTCCGCCGCTCGCCGCGTTCATGAAACTCAAGCTCCTTTTCTGCGGGTTCGACGCGCCAACTATCTGGCACCGTGACTCGCAACTCCCCCTCATCTTTAACCGGGTCGCCCGTCCAGTGCGTTTCCTGCAGCGTCTTCGAATCGAGGTTGCCCGACACATCGACCTTTACCGTCGACTGCGGGCCGTCTGCCGTAGGAATTACTTGCTCTCCCGGATCCAGCATGACCGAAAAAGCTGGCGCCACGGCTAACGGACGCTCGGCAATCGCTCCCGAAGCATCTTTGTATCTGACCATGCAAATCGCGGACATCGCACCGATCCCGGGCTTGCCGATCATGCCCACTGCCGTCACCGGCGGTGGCGGGAAGGGAAGCTCTTGATACCGCGCGTCATCAATCGTGTTAAGCGCTTCAGTCTCAGGATCGTTCCGATGCCAGTAGGGCCTGGTCGGTTCCGCTGTCGGAGGAACATAAACTTTGAACCGTGTTACGCCACCATTCCCCTCAGTTTCTCTCGATATAACATTCGAATTCCATCCCTGTGGAAGCAGCAGTGTCACGTTGGGATTGATGGTCGAGCCGTCTCCGGCGGAAAGCCTGGCAGTGACTTCCAGCGTTCGCCCTGGCACCGCCATGAATGCGTCCTCCGGACTCGATCCAACCGCTGCGTCGACCACAACATGCAGAGTCACGCCCCGTGCAAGTCCGATCGCCTTGCCGATCTCGCTCCACTTGTCATTCAATGCGAGCAGAATACTATCTTTCCCTTGAGCGGAAAGATTCGATTCCGTGATCTGCCTGATAAGTCTCCCAACTAATTCACTGCCTGCCGAGAGGGAATCTGCCGCCGCCACCGGATCCTTCCTCGCCGCCGCCTCAGCTTCGTCGATTCTTGCTTTGATCTCGGCCAATTCTCCGCGCAGCCACGGTACCTTCTTCTCTTCATCCCCCAGCCGCGAAGCCAACCCCGGCAGCGTCGTGTCGATCCCGTCAAAGAAACTTTGTTCGTGTCCGTCCTTATCTTTCGGCGATTCCGCCACCGAATCCACCAGCTTGTAATAAGTGAACCGGTCGCCCGGATCGACCGTCCAGGCCGCCGCGCCCTGCGACTGCTGATGCCGCAATCCCTGCATTGCGAACTGTATGTACGACGTACCCAGCACCGGATCGACGACTCCCGTATTCAGCCGCAGCGTATAGTTCGCCGCATCGCATGTCGTAGCCCAAAAGCCGCACACATTGCCGATGTACAACTTTTTCGGCTGCCAGGGCTGAAGTCCCTCCGCAATTTGCTCGGGAAACCGCTTCGGATCGGCCGCCGCACGAAACGCCTCTTTCGTCAATATCGCCGATGCCTGGTGATGCCCATGCCCATCGCGCTCCGTCCCCGAAAACCGGGCCACCAGCACATCCGGACGAAAGGTTCGAATCACCCGCACCATGTCCGCCAGCGCGATATCGTGTCCTTGCCATTTCTGAAATGTTTCTTCGGCCGTCTTCGAGTATCCAAAGTCGGCCACGCGCGAGAAGCGTTGCTCCACGCCGTAATAGCGATCCGACGCCAGCACTTCGAGCGTACGCAGCACGCCGAGCGCATCGAACAGATTGCTGCCGAGCTTGTTCTGTCCGCCTTCACCGCGGTTCAGCGTCATCAGCAACGTCGAAACGCCCTTCCCGCGCGCCTCCAGCGTCAGCATGCCGCCATCCTCGTCATCGGGATGCGCATCCACCTGCATCAGACGCGCCGTAGTTTGCAACCGCCGCAGCATCAGCTTCAGTCCCGCCGCTCCCGTTTCCTGTGGCAGCGGATCATAGTAGTGATCGACGTTACGATCGCCCGCCGTCTTTCCCGGAGTCTGCGCGGCGCCTGATACCGCGGCCGTAGCTGCCAACACAACCACGAGCATCGCGGTCCGAAGCCTTCGGCACACCAATTCAGGCTCGAACTTGTTCCACATTGAAAACATGACCATCTGATCGATTTTCCCCGATGAAAGGAGCAAGTATATTGCGCGGCCCTACCGGCCCAACTCCTGCGCGGACGCGAACTTCTGCTGACATTCCGCCGCCGCTTGCACAATCTGCCGGAATTCCGCATCCCCGCGAACACCCGCCAGCAGCGGATCGGATTGCAACGCCTGATGCGCGCAATAATTCCCGGCCACGGCCTGACCGAGAAACTTGTATGCAATCTGCTTCTCGCCGCAAGCCGCCAGCAACGTACCCTGGTGATACTTCAATTCCGGATCCTGCTTCGGTAACAATTCGTTCTCTGCCTGCTCCGCCAGCCGGTGGACCTCCGCCGCTGGCGCCTTGTTCAGGCATGCCTCCACCAGTCCCCGCATCCAGGCGGGATTGTCCGTCATCTGCTGCGCTGCTTGCTGGGCTTCCATCGTCTTCCCCTGTCGCATCAGCACCGAAACTCGCACCGCATTCGACCACTCCGAGCCTGCATCCCGGTTCAGATACTCCATCGCGCGCACCGGCTTCCCCACCTCGGCAAAAGCAAGCGCGCACGTACGCAAGTTATAGTTCCCCGCATCGATTGCCAACGCCTTGTCGCACTCGCTCTGCGCCTCATCCAGTAGCCCGGCATAGCGCAGCGCATATGCCAGCGCATAATGCGCAAACGCGTGATCCGGATTCTTCCGTACCAGCGTCCGCGCATCCTGATAAGCCCGGTCGAGGTTTCCGCCCTCGGCTTCATTCGTCGCCAGAAATCCGGCCGCACTTATTCTTCCCGGTTCTGCCGAAAGCGCGTGCTTGTACGCCGCGTTCGAGCGCTGATATGCCGCCTCTCCGCCGTCCGCATAAACTGCATCGAAGTAATACCGCCGTCCCAGCGCCTCCCACGCGGGCGCGTAATTCGGATCCAGTCCCACCGCCCGCTCCAGCATCGCGATCGCATTCTTATTCTCTTCCCCGTCGTGCCTCAGGCCGACGCTGTGCAAAAACAAGTCATAGCCTTCGCGACTTTCGGGAGTACTGCTGGGTTCGACCGCACCGCGCGCGACGCCCAGCGCCGGCACCAGTTCCAGCCGCACCTCTCTCGCCATCTGGTTCCGTAGAGCGATCAGGTTATCCGTCGGCGACGTGAGTGTGCCGGTCCAGATCACCTTATTCTCTTTCACCTCCACTGCTTCCAGCGTCACCTTCACGGTCTTCTCTTCCCGCATAAAGTGCCCCACCACCACCGTGTCGACGCCCAATTCGCGCCCGGCTTTTGCCGGATCCATTTCTGGATTGCCGTACTTTTGAGTAGACATAGAGGGCCGGACCTCCAGTGAATGCGCGGACGTCAGCGCATTTGCGATCTCATCCGCGAGCGCAAAGCGCAGAAACTCGCTCTCCGTGTCGTTATTGATATTTTGCAGGGGCAGAACGGCGATCGTATGGTTACTCGCCGCCACCGGCGCTGCTCTATGTTTAAACCACCACGTCCCAACCGCCGCCACCAGCGTCAGCAGCACAGCCGCTAGTCCAATTCCAACGATGATCCAGGTCTGCTTCGACCTTGATTTCTGGAACGTGTTCGTCGCCAGGTGCAGCCCCGTAGCCGGACGAAGCCCGCTGTGCAGGGTCGGTTCCGTTCCGGTCTTTATGTTTGTCTTTGTCTTTAGCTTTACCAGGTCGGCCTTCATCTCCGTCGCGTTCTGGTAGCGCTGGTTGCGGTCCTTCTCCATCGCTTTCCCGATGATGGCTTCGAGTTCGGCCGGTACCGCCGCATTAATCGTCCGCGGCGACGCTGGTTTCGAATTGATCACCGCATGCAGCGTCATCACTACGTTTGTTCCGGTGAACGGCTTCTTGCCGGTGGCCATCTCGAACAGCACAACGCCAAACGAAAATATGTCGCTGCGCACGTCCAGGTCTTCCGAGCGTGCCTGCTCCGGCGACATATATACCGCGGTCCCGGGAATTACTCCCACCTGGGTCAAAGATTCCTCAAGCGACGAGTCCGTGGTCATGCCCAGGCTCTGATCCCTGGCCAGCTTTGCCAGCCCAAAATCCAAAATCTTCACCTGCCCATCCGGAGTCAGAAAGATGTTTGCCGGCTTGATGTCGCGGTGCACAATTCCCTTGGCGTGGGACACTGCCAGCGCGTCCGCCACCTGCACCGCAATCTCCAGCAGGTCTTCAAGGTCCAGAGGCTGGCCATGAATGCGCTGTTTCAGGCTCTCGCCGTCCAGTTTCTCCATGACGATGAACGGCTGCCCGTCGTTGTCGTCAATGTCGTGGATGGTGCAGATGCTGGGGTGGTTGAGTTGCGACGCCGCGCGCGCCTCTCGTGTAAATCGCTCCAGCGCGCGTGCATCCTTCGCCAAGTGATCGGGAATGAATTTCAAAGCCACATGCCGGCCCAGGCGGAGATCCTCCGCCTCGTAGACAATTCCCATCCCGCCGCCGCCGAGCTTCGACAGGATGCGGTAATGGGAGAAAGTCTGGCCGATCATTTCCATGGTCGTGTAGGGCGGACACTCTTGTCCGCCGCTTTTGACTTTGATTCTACCGGCGCCGGCGGAAGTTGGTTCTGCCCGTGAAGGCGTAATGGTAGGCTGTCATCCCGGTCGGGTCAACCGAACTTGAGGATAAAGATAGGGGCAGCGGGTGCCCCACTCATTCGCGTTTTGTGCGAATGAGTGGGTCTGGGAATCACAACCACTACCCACTAACCAGCGCCGCCGACGATCCCACCCAAGCCATATTCTTGTTGTGATCGACGCCCATCATCAGACCGCGCCCCATGCGCACGATCGTCAGCACCGGCACTAACTGATCGAGCCACACATACATGATCCGCAGTTCGACTTTAGTGAGTCCGTAAGGAGTCTCCACCACCGGCGTGAAATTCAATCGCTCCTGCAGGATATATTCGCCGCGCTTCGCCGAGGGAATCGCATCAATGTCGGCGCGCGACGGCGCAATCACCACGCCCAACCCGGCAAACGAATACAGAGGCTTGAGCACGAAATTCTCCAGATCCGCCGGCACTCCTTTCAGTTGATCGAGAAACCAAGTCCGCGGCACCGACCGATGCTTCAAATAAGGAATCGAATACTTACTAATCCGAAAATACCAGTTTGGATGCCCGGCCCACTCCACATCGAGATCATCCCGAAAATCAAACGGCAGCTTGATCCCCTTGCGTTCCAGTTCATCAACGATGGTGCGGTTATAAATCCGCTCAATCGGAATTCGCTTGCCGCCCTCCTCGTAAAACAGCCGCCGCCCGTCTTTATGAATTTTCGTGATGCACACGGTGCGAATCCCAAGCAGCTTCTCCGTCAGCAGAAAATCCGGACGCGTTTTCTGTTCTTCCGGATGCACCTCCATCAACACCACATTCGCCGGATCGTGCCCCGCAACAATCGCATCCTGCAAAAGTCGCTTGTAAGAGGCCGAGTCCACTCCACTCAAAAAGTAGCGAAGCTTGGGGTCAAGGCCAAACACATCCATGTAAACCTGAGCCAAAACCGGCTGATACGCATAAAGGGAAGGGAAGGCCTGTAACTCGACCAGCTTCGGCTGTAACTCACCCGCCGAATCCCGCACCAGGCCGAAGTCCACCTGAATAAACATTGGATGCGGCGATTCATTCGGCACCCGAAACTCCGCCGGAATCGAAGCCTCCGAGCGCGCGAGATATTCCGGATTATTTACTAATTGTAGGATCAGTGCCTTCCCTTCCTCACCCATGCGCTCCACCAGCGCGTTAGGAAAGAAGCAAGGCGTCTCGCAAAGCGCGAATGGAACCTCCATCCCGCATCGAGAAGTCATCTCGCGCCGCAACCGCTCATATTTTTCAGAAGTAAATCGCGAGTTGAAATCGTGCCGGTAGGAGGGAATCATAAGCTAGCAGCACCACGAGCCACGTAGGCCCGGACGCATTCGTCCGGGCAGTCCGAGCACCGCTCGGCAATTGTAATGGGTTGGTTTTCTCGGCGCTCTCCGCGTCTCGGCGGTGGAAAGCTCTACGCCTCAATCAAAAACTTCCCGTCCCGCATGATCTGCTCGCCGTCCACCCATATGTCGAATTTCCGTCCCACCACATCGATATGCGTCGACGAAAACCACTCTGCTCCCGTGTGCGCTCCATACGGGTTTCCAAACGCCATATGCACGCCCGGATACTTCTCGTCCTGAAGAATTTCCCCAATCACATCCTTCAATTCGATGTTCGTCCCAATCGCAAATTCGCCTACCCGGTTGCTGTTCTCATCCTTGTGCGTATAAGCCCAGAAATCATCCTTCAATTCCTTGTTCGCTGAATGCGCCTCGATCAGCCGATTGCCCTTTACCTGAACGGTCAGCGGGTGCGCCTTCAAATCGCCAAACTTCGCGCACAAATAATCGCCTACCACTCCATCAATAACAAACGTACCATTTACTTCGCCTGGGGTCGTGAATACCTCGCCGCCCGGCAGGTTTCCCCACTTTTGCGTGCTGATAATGCCGCTCGTCTTCACCCAGCGGTAATTGGGATTCAAATCCGCCACCAGATCCGTCCCCGAAGGCGTCTTCGCTCGGATTTGTTTCGCCGTGCGCACCGTTTCCATCACTTTCACGCTTAACCGGTCCACTTTCGCGAAGTCCGCGCGCATGCCTTCCAGCATAATTCGCTTGTTGATGTTGACCATGTGTGCGTGCCGGATTTTTCGCCGGTTCACTACGTCCGTCATTTGCATGCGCGATTGCAGTTCGTTGGCCTGGGCCTGCACCGCAAAAATGCTGACCTGGCTCGTCTCCAAATCCTCCGCGATCGCCAGCGGAAAATCCGTCAGCGGACGAGTTGCCACGTCCTCCAGCACCCACGTCCGGTAGCGGCAGCCCACTTCCTCCAGTTCGCGCACGATGGCCGCCGCGATCTCCAAGCTTACTTCGTCGGTGATGACGGTGACTTTTTCCGAAGGGAGCACTCGCAGGCACGCGCGCACCGCGTTTCGCGCCCCCGGCGTCAGTTCCGGATCAAAAGCCATCTGGTTCAGTTGTCGATTGGATTGTTCTGCAGTATTCGTCAGATTCTTCATCAAACTCATTAGCCGGCGCGTGCGGTGGGCAAGCTGTCTGCCTCATCCACGCCGACCTCAGTCTCCTCAATGATGTAGTCCACTACGGCTTTCATGTCGCCGGTCTTGCGGTACACATCCAACTGCCGGTCCGCGCCCGTGCCCATTTTCATAATCTCGCGGATGTACTCCACCTCTTCCCGGCAATCCAGTTCGTCCAGCACATCATCTACGAAGTCCAGAT
This sequence comes from Terriglobales bacterium, assembly GCA_049512435.1. Lineage (GTDB taxonomy): Bacteria > Acidobacteriota > Terriglobia > Terriglobales > Acidobacteriaceae > Acidiflorens. Next base: position 7,737 of record JBEKXC010000032.1, read on the forward strand.
ACTCTTCGATCAAATCGCGCTCCGGAACTTCCGTCTGCTTGCCGAAGTCGATCAGTTTCCCGTTGATCCCATAGCGCGCCGCCCGCCATTTGTTTTCCATCAGCAGCGACTTCCGGTACATCCGGAATCCCTGGTTCTGCGAGTGCAGCTTATACAGCTTGGCCACCGTCGCCTGGATCAGCGCCGCCAAAGCAATCGTCTCATCCACCCGCATCGGAAGATCGCACACCCGGAACTCCAGCGTATTGAAGAACGGATGCGGACGCATGTCCCACCAGATCTTCTTCGCGTTATCGATCGAGTTCGTTTTCACCAGTAGCTTGACGTAATTGTCGTACTCGCCCCAACTCGGAAAATAATCCGGCAGATTTGTCCGCGGAAACTTGTCGAATACTTTGCAGCGATACGATTTCAGCCCCGTATCCATCCCCAGCCAGAAAGGCGAATTCGACGAAAGCGCCAGCAGGTGCGGAATAAAATACCGCGCATGATTCATCATCTGGATCAGAACTTCGCGATCCTCGATGCCCACATGCACGTGCAACCCGAAAATCAGGTTCGCCCGGGCCACCAGTTGCATATCCTCCACAATGTTCTTGTAGCGCTCGCCCGGCGTAAGCTCCTGCACGCGCCAATCCCCAAACGGATGCGTCGCCGCTGAAGCTACTCGCAGCCCATTCTCCCGCGCCAGCCGGATGATGTGCCATCGCAGCTTCTTCAGCTCTTCCTTGGCTTCCTTGATATTGGCGCAAACCGAAGTTCCCACCTCGACCACCGATTGATGCATCTCCGTCTTGACCCGTTCCTGCAGGATCAATTTGCCCTTCTCGATGATCTCGGCGTGAATATGCGACCGAAGATCCCGAGTCTCGGGATCGACGGTCTGGTACTCCTCTTCGATTCCAAGCGTGAATGTAGGCTTCATCACGGCATCCCGAGCTGCCAGGCGGGAGGAAGCCAGGCAGTAAGTCCAACTAGTATACCAATGAGCGAGTGTGCGGGACACCACGAACCACGTAGGGACGGACGCCCTCGCCCGTCCAGCGGGGCAAGGCCGGGCAGGAGCCGGCTTTCATTCAGTAATTGTCAATGAAAACAGTAAGATACCTTCAGGTCTTCGGTCCTCGATCTTCGGTCCTACGCCTTTTTTCGCTTCGGCGCCCGGCTTTCCACCAACCTTGGCCCATTCAAAAACGCCGCCCAGCGCAATTCCTCCACCGGACTCTCCCCGCTGAGCGCCTTCTTCACCGCCATCTCGGCCACCGCATCGACGACCCACTCAAAATTCTCCTGCCCCACCGAAGTAACTTCCGCATCCGGAGCCGGATTCATAAAGTCAATCGCATAAGGCACGCCGCCCTCCACCGCAAACTCCACCGTGTTCAAGTCATAGCCGAGCGCGCGGCACAACGCCCGCGCATCATTCTCGATGCGTTGCTTCAGCGCCGCCCCCGGCTGCGGATTTCCCTTCACATAGCGCTCATGATGCGGCGCCTTCGGATCGTACTTCATCAGGTGCACTTTTTCCTGCCCTACTACGTAACAGCGGTAGTAATCCTCAAACTCCACGCCATGCTGTAGCGTCATGCAAAGGTCGTGCGTCTGGTTATAGTTGTGAAAAAACTCCTCCGGAGAATGCACCTTATACACGTGCTTCCATCCCCCGCCCGAGTAAGGCTTCAAGAACGCCGGAAACCCGACATAGGCAAATATTTCTTCCCAATTCAGCGGGTACATCAGATTCCGCATCGACTTGTCGGTCGTATCCGGCGGATGCTCGTGATGCGGCAAAATCACCGTAGGAGGAATCGCCACGCCCATTTTGTGCGCCAGCGCATAGTTAAAGAACTTATCATCCGCCGTCCACCAGAACGGATTGTTAATTACAATCGTCCCCTGCAGCATCGCGTTCTTCAGATACGCCCTATAAAAAGGGATGTCCTGCGAAATCCGGTCAATGATGACGTCGTACTTCTTCGGCTCATCCATCCGGACACCGCCGATCTTCACGAACTCGGCCGTAACGCCATCGGCTTTCATGCCATTGATCTTCTCGACCAGCGCCGGCGGGAACGTATTCTCCATCCCAAAAAGAATTCCAATTTTCTTAGCCACAGCGATCTCCTGTCTTGGTGCACCCTTAATAAATGTCATCCTGAGCGGAGTGAGTGCGGCGCGAAGCGCGGCACTCGCGCAGTCGAAGGACCCCTACACCCTGATACGCCTTCGCAATCGCCGCAAGGCATTCTCCCCGCACTGCCACCAACCTCGCGAACGACTACCGCCCAGCGACTGGCGTCTAAAAGTACTTTCCCGCCATCCGCTGCCACAACGGCCAATCATGCTTGCTGTTGTCCCCGTAGATATCCAGCCAATGCGGAATCCCCTTGCCACTCAGAATCGCCGCCATCTTTATGTTCGCGTCCAGACACATATCCCAATCCGACGTTCCCAGTACGATCTTCATCTGCCGGATGCGGCTCAAGAACCACTCATCGCTCATGTTCGACAGATAGTCCGGCGGGTTGTTGAAATAAACGTTGTCGTCGTAGTAGCCATCGAGTTGGCCCTTGATGTCGAACGATCCGCTCATGCTGACGCAAGCCGACACCACATCCGGATGCCGCATGGAAAAATTCAATGCATGATAGCCGCCAAAGCTGCACCCCGTCACCGCGATCTGCGGAGCCCAGTTCTTCCACTTCAAGTGCGGTAGAAACTCGTTGACGACGTAACGCTCGTACTGCACATGCCGCCAGATCCGCGCCCCCGGATGCACGCTCTTGTTGTACCAGCTTTCGCCGTCGACACCATCCACGCAAAACACCTGGATCGCGCCCGCTTCCAGTTTCCCCGCCAGCGCACGGATCATCCCCGCATCCTCATATTCAAAAAAACGTCCCATTGACGTCGGAAAAACGAGAATTGGTTGCCCGGCGTGCCCATACACCAGCGACTCCATGTCGTGCCCTAATTCGTGGCTGTATTGTTTGTTATATTCGCGGTTCATGTGCGCGAGGATTGTAACCGATTGCCTGATCTTCGGCACCGCCGGGAGCGCATCCCCACTGGATCCGCGATTCTAATGCTCCGTCGATCCTGACCGCGGATTGATTCCCAAATGCTTCAGTTTCGATTGCAGCGTTGTCCGCTTCAATCCCAACCGCATGGCTGCTCCTCGCAGCCCGCCAATCTGCCCGTGGCTCTCCCGCAAGGCGCGCAGAATGTGCTCGCGTTCGGTCGCCTCCAGAGTTTCATCCGCGGATTTCTCCGCTGCGACGTTCGTCTCCAGTTCACTCAACGGCGATACCAGCACCGAACCTTGCGTCAGAATCACCGACCGCTCGATAAAATTTTCCAGCTCTCGAACATTCCCCGGCCACTCCCACCCCATCAGTGCATCCATGGTTTTCTTGGGAATGCTGGTGATCGACTTGTTCATCCGCCGGGCGAACTTCTGCACAAAATGTTCCACTAGCAACCGGATGTCTTCCCGCCTTTCCCGTAACGGCGGCACGCGGATCGGAAACACGTTCAGCCGGTAATACAAATCGCTTCGGAACTCGTTTTCGCGCACGCTCTCCGCCAAATCGCGGTTCGTCGCCGCAATCAAACGAAAGTCCACCTTCAACGTTTGCGTTCCGCCCAGCCGTTCGAACTCCTGATCCTGCAACACTCGCAGCAGCTTTGGCTGCAACGCGAGCGAAATCTCCCCGATCTCGTCCAGAAACAGCGTGCCCTTGTCCGCCAGTTCGATCCGTCCAATTTTCTTGCTCACCGCTCCGGTGAACGCGCCCTTCTCATTGCCGAATAATTCGCTTTCCAGCAGCCCCGTGGGAATCGCCGCGCAATTCAATTTGATGAAACTATTCCCGGTGCGCGGACTCGACCAGTGGATCGCCCGCGCCACCAGTTCCTTCCCGGTTCCCGTTTCGCCCAGCAGCAGCACGGTGGCATCGCTGGCCGCCACTTTCCCCACCTGCTCCATGACGGCTTCCAAGGCCTTGCTCTGCCCGATGATTTCCCCGAACCCCAGTTCGGTATCGATTTCCTGTTCGAGATAAAGTTTTTCTTCCGTCAATTTCTTCTTGGCTTCGCGTAAGGCTTCGGCCGTCTCCCGGAGTTCGGTGACGTCGGTGCTGGCGCCGGTGATTCCAATCACCGCGCCCGCCGCGTCAAAAACCGGTTCGATCGTCGTATCGAAATAGTGCTTCTTGCCGCGGTAAGTGAGCTGCATTTCGTCCCGTACTCCCGTTCCGGTCTCCAGCACTCGCCTCCGGACTTCCGTGGCGCGCGCGGCCTCCGCGGCGGCGAAAACGTCGCTCACGGTCTTTCCCAGTTTCTCGCTGTCCGACAACGGAGGCTGCGAATTGTACATCCAGGTGTAGCGCAAATCCCGGTCCTGGTTGAACACCGCAATCGGAGAGTTCTTCAGGGCCACACGGAACCGTTCTTCGCTTTGCCGCAGCGCCTCCTCGGCCTGCCTGCGTTCAGTCAAATCGATAAAGGTGACGAAGTTGCGATCGCCGATCACCCGGCCAAGAACCCGCACATATTTCTCGGTCCCATCGTGACATGTGATCGTAACCTCGTTGGGTTCAATCTCGCCCTTCGTCCTGGCCGCCTCCATGCGTCGTTGCCAGTTCCGGGAAAGCTGTTCCCGATAGACTGGGTCGGGATACGCCAAAGGCCACCACTCCGCAACTGTCGGGAACTGTTCGATCGAATATCCAAACAGTTCGAGGAACTTGGGATTCTGATAGATCGTCCGCTCTTCGTCCCCAGACGTCAGGACCACTCCAACCGGGAGGTGGTCAAGGACAAGTTTTTCAATCCGTTCACGCTCGCGTAAGGCCTCTTCCGCCAGCTTTTGTTCGGTGATGTCCTCCACTAGACCCATGTGCCAACGGCGCGTCTCTCCTTTGCTCCACATCGGCACCACCAGAATCCTCACCCAGCGCACCGATCCATCGGGGCGAACATACCGTTTGTCGGTGTCGTAATTTGCCAGTTCTCCCTCGGCGAGCTGGCGCAGGAACTCACCGGTGTTCCCAACATCATCGGGGTGGGTAATGCTCGCCACGTCGATCTGCAGCAGTTCTTCTTCGCTGCGCCCGGCGATTTCGCAGTACTTCGGATTGACTTGCAGGAAGCGCCCGGTGCACGAATCGACCAGTGCAATGCCAATCGGAGACCGCTCGTAAACTGCCCGGAATCGCAGTTCGCTTTCCCGCAGCATCGCCACTGCCCGCTTGCGCTCGGTGATATCCCGCAAAATGCAGGCAACGCGATCGATCCCAGTTGGACCTTCTATCGGCAGGTAGGTGCAGGCGAGGTCGCGGACACCGAGTCCGGGGTAGTGCTCAGACTGGGCCTCATAGCTGACGATGTGGCCGGCAAAACTCTCATCCAGTTTGCCCTTGACGGTCATTTCATAGAGCTCGGGTTGGACGACCTCGGTCACATGACGCCCGATCAACTGCTCTTTGCTGATTCCTCGATAGCGCAGCGCTGCCCGGTTCGCGAGCAGGTAGCGGCGGTCGCGGCTGACCACCACGATCATCTCTTCCAGGTTCTCCACTACTCTTTCGAACTCGCGCAGCCGATCCTCCGCCCGCTTCCGCTCGGTGATGTCGCGCGATATGGACACGCAATATTCCCGGTCCAGTCGCACCTGTTGCATATTCACTTCCACCGGAAACGTGGTTCCATCTTTTCGCCGGTGCACTGTTTCCATGATGGCGAATCCCGACTCCCGCAACTGCTGCCGCACGCGATCGAGCAAACTCTTGTCGGCGTTCGGGTCGATGTCAAAAACCGTCATCGACAAAAGCTCTTCCCGGCTATACCCAAGCTCCATACATGACTTCTCATTCACATCGAGGAAACGCAGGCTCTCCGGATCGATCACCTTAATGGCATCGTTCGATTGGTCCAGCAGCGCCCGGAACAGCGTCAGTTCGCGGATCGTCCGTTCCTGTTCGCGCGCCGTCTTCAGCAGCTCTCCGTTGCTCGCGTGCAACGCTTTCTCCGCCCGCTTCCGTTCGGTGATGTCGCGCGACACCGCCACGCCGTACTCGCGGTCCAGTCGCACCCTTCTTAGATTCACTTCCACCGGAAACGTGGTTCCATCTTTCCGCCGATGCACTCTTTCCGTGGTTAAAAACGCCGCCTCCTGCAACTGTTGCCGCACCCACGTTCGCGAACCTTCGTCGTAATCCGGGTCGATGTCAAAAACCGTCATCGACAGAAGTTCTTCCCGGCTGTACCCGAGCTCCACGCACGCCCTCTCATTCACATCGAGAAAACGCGCGGTCTCCGGATCGACTACCTCGATGGCATCGTTCGATTGGTCCAGCAGCGCCCGGAACAGCGTCAGTTCGCGGATCGTCCGTTCCCGCTCCCCCGCCGTCTTCAGCAGCCGTTCGTTGCTGGCGCGCATTGCCTTTTCCGCCCGCACTCGTTCCGTGACGTCGTGCGCTATTCCCCGCACAATCGGCTTCGCCACTCCTTCGGTGCGCAGTGTGTTGTGATACTCCCAGATCCGCTGCTCGCCCGATCGCGTCAAGACCGCCAACAGGCCGCGAGCCTCGCCCGTTTGCTCGATCTCGTGCAAATAGGCATCGAACTGAGCGTGGAATTGCGGATCGACAAAATCCCGCATTGGCTTCCGCAGAATTTCTTCTACGCTGTAACCCAGCAGACGCGCGGGAACGGGATTGACCGACAGGAATCGGCCTTCCAGGTCGTGGACACACAACAGGTCTTGGCTGTGCTCAACCAGATCGCGATACCAGTCTTCGTCTTCTTCCAGGGCCCGCCGGATCGGGTCCCACGCGACTGGCAACTCTTCCGGGAAGTGGCGCTTCCGTTCCCCAGGGTGCAATGCCATGGCTCACCCCTAAGCGAGCCGCTCGGAATCTTAGTAATTAGTTATTGGGCAGATCTATTCCAGCGGTCGCCCCAAAAATTTTTATTACGCCTAGAGGTCCTTCGAGAATCTCCTCTAAGTCTTGCCTGGTTATAACCTGCACTTACTTAAACTTGTCCGAGTCTCCTCGGTCTTTGTCGGGAAATCTAGCGGAGTATAGTTTTTCGTTAGGCTCTTACGAAATACCACTTTAGTGCACAAGAATGCACGGACTGGCAAGGTTGCTCGCGATAACTCAAGCGCCAAACCTCTCGGCGGCGCGAGCCTTTGCCTTTGCGGCCTCCTCTTCTCGATTCTTCGGCGGGGCACTGGTGTCGAGCGAGTGCAGAAGACGAGCGGAGATACCAGCGATTTCATCGATGGCCGCCAGAAACGCGGCTTCGTTGGCCTTCGACGGTTTATTAAAGCCAGTGATTTTTCTCACGAACTGAAGCGACGCCGCCCGAACCTCCTCGTTGGTGACGGGCGGATCGAAGTTGAAGAGAGTTTTGATATTGCGGCACATCCGGTTACAACCTCCCAGTGTCACATCGATGGATCGGGACTTCTCAAAGCGTGAGAGAAGTTAGTCACCTTTCGAGCGGGCTCGATGGTGACGACCGTGACATTTTCTCATTTTTCTCGTTTTTTGTGTCCAATCACCGCCCGGCAGCCAGTTTGACGCCAGGTGCGTACCGTGGTACATTTGTACCATGATAACCGAATCGCAACTCATGATCGAGCGTGTGCAGACCGGCGTGCGCATGGAAAAACGGCTGCTCAAGGTGCTCAAGGCTCTCGCGGAATATCACGACTTGTCCCTGGGTGACCTGCTCGAAGGCATCGTGCTCCACGCCTTCGATGGCAAGACTCCTTTCAGCTCCGAATCGCTCAAACGCATTCATGACCTGAAAAAGTTCTACAGCCTCGACCTCGATTCCAGCGCCAGCCACCGCCTCACCGAAATCAAGCGGGCCTCGCGGAACAAGAGCGCATTGGAAACGAAAACCTCGGAGCGGAACGCCTTGAATAAGAAAATCCCGGATAAGAAAATCCTGGATAAGAAAGTCTCGGAGAAGAAAAAATGACACAAGATCGATTCCCTGCAGCGTTGCGCATCTTGCAGTGGGCGCTGGGCCTGGTAATCCTGGAGGAGTCGCTGCGCTTCGCATTCTCTCCGGGAGCCGCGCAGGCGTTCGCTAAAACCGGGATGCCCAACTTCATTCACCTTACCTTGGCTTATACGGAGATCGTGGCTGCCATTCTGTTTCTGGTCCCGCGGGCCACGGTGATCGGCGGATGGTTGTTGATCGTCGTGCTCGCTTCCGCGATTGTTCTCCATCTGCTGCACGGATGGTTCGATGTAGGAGCGCTGGTGGTTTATGCGGCGGCGGCGTGGGCGGTGGTGGAAGGAAGTCGGCCCCAGCATAAAAAGCGAACATGACTAGCGACGAATGACTGGCGACGAAAATGACTGGCGACGAAAATGACTGGCGACGAGCTGATCCAACAATTCGAGGACGGTACCACTCCCGCCAACACCTTCCACCATGCCGACCACGTCCGGCTGGCCTTCGAGTATCTCTGCCGCTATTCGGTTCTTGAAGCGCTGCAACGATTCCCGGATGCATTGCAGCGGTTTGCCGCAGCCCAAGGCAAAGCGCAGCGCTATCACGAGACCGTTACTTGGGCCTATCTGCTTCTGATTCGCGAGCGCATCGCCCGCGCTGGCAGCGCGCAAACTTGGGAAGAATTCTCCGAGCGCAATCCAGACCTGCTCGCCTGGAAAGGCGGCGTGCTGGCGACTCTCTACCGGCAAGAGACGCTCGACTCCGACCTCGCCCGTCACATCTTCGTCCTCCCCGATCGGGGGTGTGATGTTCTCGGCAGCAAAAAGCCTCGGTCTGGAATTTCCTGACACCTGACACCTGACACCTGCCTCCTTGAAGCCAGGCCACTTCGGCGTTAGTATTTCGAGTTCGCTCCTATCGCGACTTTTTCGAGGGCCGATGCCGCAAAATTATGTTCCCATCTTTCTCTTCCTCGCCGTCGTCGGCATCCTGATTCCGGTCACGCTGCTAATTGCCAGAATCATCCGCACGCAGAGTCCGAACCGCGTCAAGCTGATGCCTTACGAGTGCGGCATCGATCCCTACGACGACGCGCGCGGGCGCTACACAGTCCGCTATTACATCATCGCCATACTGTTTGTGATCTTTGACGTGGAAACGATTTTTCTGTTTCCGTGGGCGGTGAAGTTCAAGGCGCTCGGCGTATTCGGGCTGATCGAGATGCTGGTCTTTCTCGTCATTCTGATCGTCGGCTACGTTTGGGTCTGGAAGAAGGGCGCGCTGGAATGGGTGTAGCCGCGACCCTCCCCAATCCGGCTGCTTCCGAGGAAACCTTCAGCGCCAGCCGCTGGACCAGGGGGAACCTGTGGTTTCCGACGCGTATCGTAGTCAGCCCCCTGCGCGTAAGCCGCGTGAAGAAGCGTCTGTTTGGCAGCAACGAGGAAAGCATTTCGATTTCCCAGGTGGCTTCGGTGAAGATTTCGACGGGAGTCGTTTGGTCCGACATTTTAATTGAGTCCACCGGAGGCACCGATCCAATTTCGAGTCACGGCCATCGCAAAGCCGATGCCGTGCGCATCCGCGATTTGATCGAAGGCTTTCAAGCAGCCCACCAGCAAGCGTTGAGATGACGGTCGTTGACAGAGTCGTTGACGATGACCGCAGCTAGCTGTTAGAAGTGAATGTCCCGAACGCTTGCGCGGCTTTTGTTGCACTCTTTGGAAAACGACAGACCTAGCATGGCCGAGGAAGTCAAATCGCCCGCTCCACTACCGCCGCCGGACGGTGAGAAGAAGCCGACGGCGGAAAAGCCCGCCGCGGCGGCTCCTGCCGCGCCGGCAAAGCCTGCCGCTCCCGCTAAACCCGCTGGTCCCGTCCCGGTGCCCTGGACCTCGCCTATGGTTGAGAAGTACCGGAACCAGTATGGCTCTGGCCTCGACGCACAGACTTATCTGGGACAGAACTACCTTAGCGTTGACCGCTCGCTGATCCCCGACATTCTGCGCCTGCTGCGCGACCAGGAGCAATTCGATTACTGCGTCGATATCACTGCCGTGCATTATCCGAAGCGCGAAAAGCAGTTCGACGTGGTATGGATACTCTATTCTTTTCCTCGCAACGAGCGTGTGCGCGTCCAGACGCAAATTGCTGACGGAGATCCGATCTCATCCTGCGTCTCGATTTGGGCGGCCGCGAACTGGCTGGAGCGCGAAGTTTACGACATGTTTGGCATCCGGTTCGAAGGACATCCCGACCTGAAACGCATCCTTCTACCCGACGGCTGGAAGGGCTATCCGCTGCGCAAGGATTACGGCATTCTGCAGCAAGACAAAGAGTGGGTGCAGATCAATCTCGGAATCGAGAGCGGACAATGAACGTGAATGATGACACCGCCCGTTCGCACCTAGATCGTTCTAATCTAGATCGTTCTAATCCCGATCGTTCTAACCTCGATCTCGAAACTCCTGAGAAGCCCTACCTCGATGCCAACGAACTTATCATCAACATGGGCCCGCAGCATCCGGCGACCCACGGCGTGTTGCGCGTCATCCTGAAGCTTGATGGCGAAAAAGTTCTCGGCACCGAGTGCGTCATCGGATACCTTCACCGCGGAGTGGAAAAAATCGCCGAAAACCGCACCTATACGATGTTCAATCCCTACGTCGATCGCATGGATTACGTCGCCGCCGTGTCGAACGGCCTCGGCTACTGCGAAGCGGTCGAGAAGTTGATGAATGTGGAGGCGCCCGCGCGCGCGAAATATATTCGCGTCATCCTGACCGAGTTGAACCGCGTCGCCAGCCACCAGCTTTGGCTGGGCACGCACGCGCTCGATATCGGAGCGATGACGCCGCTTTTCTACACCTTTCGCGACCGGGAAGAAATCCTGAAGATTTTCGAGCGCTACTGCGGCGCGCGCCTCACCACGCATGCCTTTCGTATCGGCGGCTGCCAATATGAAACTTATGCCGGCTTCGAAAAAGACGTGAAGAATTTCCTGACCTTCGTGGCCCCCAAGATCGACGAATACGAGGAACTGCTCACCACCAACCGCATCTGGCTGGAGCGCACCAGGAATGTGGGTGTGGTATCGGGCGCCGATTGTGTTGCGCTCGGCGTAACCGGACCGGTGCTGCGCGCCAGCGGCGTGCAGTGGGATCTGCGGAAAGCCCAACCCTACGCCGCCTATTCCGATTTCGATTTCGAAATTCCGATTGGTGAAAACGGCGACACCTACGACCGTTACCTGGTGCGCATGCAAGAAATGCGCCAGTCGCTGCGCATTGTCGAGCAAGCCGTCAACGCTATTCCCGAAGGCCCGATCATGGCCAAAGTGCCCAAGGTGATTAAGCCGCCGGTGGGCGAAATCTATCATTCGATCGAAGCGCCGAAAGGCGAACTTGGATACTTCATCGTCAGCGACGGCTCCACCCAGCCCTACCGCCTGCGCGTGCGCCCGCCCTCGTTCGTCAATTTGCAGGCGCTCGACATCATGGTGCGCGGCGCGCTCGTTGCCGACGTGATCGCCGTCATCGGTACGCTCGACATCGTGCTCGGCGAGGTGGACCGCTGATGCTGAATTCCTTCATGTCGTATCTCGGCAGCACGGTGACGCCGGGCGAAGCGGGGAATCAGTTCTGGGCGCTGATATATGTGCTCATCATTTTCACGGGAGTGTCGGTGGCCGTGATTTGTATGAACTGGCTCGAGCGCAAGGCGCTGGCCCACTTCCAGGTTCGCCTCGGCCCCATGCGCGTGGGCCCGCACGGATTGCTGCAGCCCATTGCCGACGCGCTCAAGCTGATGCTCAAAGAAGACATTATCCCCGCCGAAGCCGACCAGTTCGTTTTCTGGATCGCGCCGCTGATCGGCCTGCTCGCGGCCTTCACGGTTTATACCGTGATTCCGTTCGGCCCTTCACAGGCCGTGAGCGACATGAACATCGGCATCCTGTTTATGCTCGGGGTCTCGTCGCTCGGCGTGCTCGGCATCGTGGTTGCAGGATGGGCTTCGAACTCGCACTATCCGCTGATCGGCGCGCTGCGGTCGAGCGCGCAGATGGTCTCCTATGAAGTCGCCATGGGGCTGGCCGTCGTTTCGGCGATCCTGATGACCAGCATGAACGCCAGCGGCACGGGCACGCTGAGCATGATCGGGATCGTGCAGGCGCAGCAGCAGCAGGGCGTCTGGTTCATCTTCAAATTTTTCCCGCTCGGCTTCATTGCGTTCGCGATTTTCGCCATCGCCATGGTCGCCGAGACCAACCGTGCGCCCTTTGACCTGGCGGAGGCGGAATCGGAACTGACTGCCGGATTTCACACCGAATACAGCGGGCTGCGCTGGTCGCTCTTCATGCTGGCGGAATATGCGGCCATGATCGCCGTCTCTTCGATCGCGGTCACACTCTGGCTCGGCGGCTGGATGCGTCCGTTCCCCAACTTGCTGCATGCGCCGGCGTGGGACTTTATCTTCTCTTTGTTCCCCGGCATCACATTCGGAGGCTTGGCGGCGATTGCCTTTATCGGAACGGCGCGCATGCCGTCGCATTCCTTCTTCAAGATTCAGCGTATCGGGCTCGCCGTTTTCGCTGCGCTGCTCGGGTTCCTCGCGCTGCTGCTGCTGGTGATCGCGGTCGCGGGCCATTCCGCAGACGCGAGCCTGGCAGCGCGGTTCCGCGAAGGCATCGACTACGTGTATTGGTTTGTGCTCAAAGTTGCCGTCTTTATGTATCTCTTCATCTGGTATCGCGCGACGTGGCCGCGTTATCGTTTCGACCAGTTGATGAAGATTGGATGGAAAGTGATGCTGCCGATTTCGATTGGCGTGCTGATGCTCACGGCCATCTGGGCGTTAGTAGAACCGCCTCTATGGGAGTGGATGAGGGCGCACATATGATCCCGGTCGCGACGCCGTGGTTCTTTTACGTGCTGGCGGGGCTGGCCGTCGCCAGTGGACTGGCGGTCATCACGCGGCGAAACGCAGTGCATTCCGCGCTGGCGCTGATCGTAACCCTGCTTTCCGTGGCGGGTCTCTACCTGATGTTGTATGCCCCGTTCGTTGCCGGCGTGCAGATCATCGTCTACGCCGGTGGAATCATGGTGCTGTTCCTGTTCGTGATCATGCTGGTGAACATCGATCGCGCAGCCAAAGAACGGCAGTTCAATCGTATGTGGCCGGTAGGATTGGTCGCCGCCGGCACGTTGTTCGCGCTGTTCCTGTCCGCATTCCTGAAGGGCAAGGGGTTGTTTCCGGACCGCATGATGAGGCTCGCCGAAGCCTCGAACACACAGGAAATCGCCAATATGCTCTACGGAGAAGCCGGCAGGATGGGTCAATACACGTTCGCCTTCGAGATCGCCTCGCTGCTGTTGCTGGTCGCGATTCTGGGGGCGGTAATTATGACGAAGAAAAAAATCTGATTTTGGGTGGCGCAGCGGTTCACCGCTGCGGTAACCGGCCGGTTGTGAAACCGGCTTTAGCCGCCGAGGTCAGACTGCTCCAAGAGAATATGGTTCCGATAACTACACTGCACTATCTCGTCGTGGCCGCGGCACTGTTCGTGCTGGGCGTGATCGGTGTGCTCACGCGCCGCAACGTGGTGATTGTGCTGATGTCGATCGAACTGATCCTGAACGCCGTCAACCTGAACCTGGTGGCGTTCTCGCGCATGTGGGGAAACCTGAACGGGCAGGTGTTCGCAATCTTCATCGTAGTCGATGCCGCCGCCGAAGCCGCAGTAGGCCTCGGCATTTTGATCGCCTTCTTCCGCAATAAAGAGACGATCAATGTGGATGAGATTGATTTGTTGAAATGGTAGAAGGGCAGCTCTCAGCCATCAGCTCTCAGCTTTCAGTTGCTCCCGAAAGCTGCGAACTGAAGGTATTACTGAGAGCTGATAGCTGAGAGCTGAGAGCTGAAATGCCTTTTCTAAACCACATCTGGCTGATCCCGCTCTTCCCGGCCTTCGGGGCCGCGATCATGTTCTTTTTTGGGCGGAGACTGCAGAAGGCCACGGTCAGCGCGGTCTGCGTCGGCGTGGTCGTCGTCGCGTTCCTATTCGCCTGCTTCACCGTCGTCGAGTACACGCATTTCGCGCATGGCACCGGACGTCCCTTCGAGAAAATTGTCTACACCTGGCTCGGCAGCGGCGACGGACATTTGAACTTTACGAAGCGCGATGGCACCCTGGCCTCCTTCAACGCCGATGCCGGTTTCCTGCTCGATCCGCTTTCCTCTATCTGGCTGCTCTTCGTCACCGGCGTGGGCATGCTCATCCACATTTACTCCATCGGATACATGGCGCACGAAGGCGGTTATTACCGCTTCTTTGGATACATGAACCTGTTCATGTTTTCCATGCTGACGCTCATCCTGGCGAATAACTACATGCTTTTGTTTGTAGGATGGGAAGGCGTTGGCTTGTGCTCGTATCTGCTGATCGGCTTTTACTTTCATCGTAACTCGGCTTCGACCGCGGCCAACAAGGCGTTCATCGTGAACCGCATCGGCGATGCCGGATTCATTCTCGGCGCACTCACACTTTCCTGGTATCTGGGATCGTTTCGCTTCATGGACATCAACGCGCTGGCCCGCAGTGGACACTTCGCCATCGGCGATCCCATTCTCACCGCCGCCGCGCTCCTCCTGTTCGTTGGAGCTTGTGGCAAGTCCGCGCAGATTCCTCTTTATGTCTGGCTGCCCGATGCCATGGAAGGCCCCACGCCGGTTTCGGCGCTGATCCACGCCGCGACCATGGTGACGGCGGGCGTGTACATGGTAGCCCGTTCGAATGCTGTGTTCGTGCTCGCGCCGACTGCGATGAAAACCGTCGCTATCATCGGCGCGCTCACGGCCGTGTTCGCCGCCTCCATCGGACTCGTGCAGAACGATATCAAGCGCGTGCTTGCCTACTCCACCGTTTCGCAGCTGGGATACATGTTCCTGGCCCTTGGCGTCGGGGCCTTTGCCGCTGGCGTGTTCCATGTGTTCACGCATGCATTCTTCAAGGCGCTGCTCTTCCTTGGTTCCGGCTCGGTGATCCATGCCTTAAGTGGCGAGCAGGATATGCGCAATATGGGCGACTTGCAAAAGCGCATCCCCACTACCTACAAGACGATGTTGATCGCCACGCTCGCCATTGCCGGAATTTTTCCCTTCGCCGGTTTCTTTTCCAAAGACGAAATCCTGTGGCAGACGTGGGCTTCGGAAGGGGGCGCGTATCGCATCCTTTGGTTTGTCGGTTACGGCACGGCGCTGATGACCGCGTTCTACATGTTCCGGCTGATGTATCTGACCTTCTACAGCCCATCGCGGATGAGCCACGAGGTTGAGCATCATGTGCACGAGTCGCCGAAGTCGATGACCGTGCCGTTGGTGATTCTCGCCATCTGTTCGATTGGCGCGGGATGGTTGAGTTGGCCGCATAGCCTCGGTGGTTCGGCGCACTTCGAGAAATTTCTGGAGCCCGTGTTCGCAAGAGAAGCAGTCATCTTAGAGGAAGAAGGTAAGTCGGCGCAGTTAGCGGCGGGCGAGAAGGAAGCCGAGCACACCGATAAGACGGAGTATCTGCTGATGTTCTTATCTCTAGGGGCGGCAGCCGTGGGTTGGGGAATGGCGCGCCGCTCTTATCTCCACGCCGCCAAAAATTACCCCGAGCCGATTGCTGTGAAAGCCCCGGCGCTTTACACCGTGCTCTATAACAAGTGGTTTGTTGACGAAGGCTACGATTACGTTTTCACCGGACGCCGCAAAATTGGCGACATCCGCCTCGGGGCCATGGGCGCGGGCGAAGCGTCGTCGTGGTTCGATGCCAAGATTATCGACGGAGCTGTCAACGATGTTGGCTGGGTCACGCGCGCCGTGGCCACGCTTTCGACCTGGTGGGATAAGTGGATCATCGACGGGTTGGGCGTGAACGGTCCAGCCATTCTTGCGCGGATGATTTCTTATCCGGCGCGCCTGTTCGAATGGGGACTGGTGCAGTGGTATGCCCTGGTTATGGTCGCGGGGTTGTTGGGATTTGGCGTGTATTACGTGTGGAAGTGAGCAATTAGCGTTCAGCAATTAGCACTCAGCGTTTAGCCCGGAAATCTCGCGATGACCAAAACTAAATGCTGAATGATAAGTGCTAAATGCTAAGTGCTGGAGTTAGCGCGAAGACCGTAGCCACTGAGAACTGAGAACTGGCAACTGGGAATTGCTCTTATGCAGAATCATATACTTTCGATCATCCTCTTCACGCCGCTAATCGGCGCGCTTTTTCTCCTGTTCGTCCCCAAGGAGAACAAAGACGCGATTCGTTGGATTGCCAACCTCTTTGCTCTCGGCGGGTTCCTGATCTCTCTGCCGCTGGTGCCGATGTTCTGGGCGTTGCGCTTCGAACCCGGCTTCAAGTTTCTCGAGGGCACTCCTAACAACTGGATTCCCTCGATTGGCGCGGGTTACAACCTGGGCATTGACGGCATTTCGTTTCTGCTGATCATGCTGACCACGCTTCTCGGATGGATCTCGATCCTATCTTCGTGGACCGCCATCGAGACAAGAGTCAAGGAATATTACGTCTGGTTTCTGGTCTTGCAGACCGGCATGCTCGGCGTCTTCATGGCGCTAGACTTTTTCCTCTTCTTCGTTTTCTGGGAAGCGATGCTGGTTCCCATGTATCTCCTGATCGGCATCTGGGGCGGCCCGCGCAAACTTTATGCCGCCATCAAGTTCTTCCTGTATACGTTGCTGGGCTCCGTGTTGATGTTACTTGGCATCCTGTTTCTCTACTTCCATCACCACACACTTACTGGCGTTTTCACCTTCAGTATTCCCGAGCTTTATAAGACGGCGCCGCTCATTCCGTTCAACATCGCCATCTGGCTCTTCGTAGCTTTTTTCATTGGATTCGCCATCAAAGTCCCCATGTTCCCCTTCCACACCTGGCTGCCCGATGCCCACGTAGAAGCGCCCACCGCCGGCTCCGTCATTCTGGCAGGCGTTTTGCTGAAGATGGGTACGTACGGATTCGTACGCTTCTCCCTGCCATTCTTTCCCTCGGTGGTGTCGCATCCCAAAGTGCAAAGCTGGGTGATCGGCCTCTCGCTAGTCGGCATCATCTATGGCGCACTGGTTTCACTCATGCAGAAAGACATGAAGAAGCTAGTGGCTTACTCGTCTGTAAGTCACCTCGGTTTCTGCACCCTGGGAATCTTCGCGCTGAATTCCGCGGGCTTGACCGGTTCGGTGCTGCAGCAGATCAATCACGGCATCTCGACCGGCGCGCTCTTCTTGATTGTCGGCATTTTGTATGAGCGCCGTCACACCCGCGAGATCGTGGAGTATGGCGGCATCTCGAACGTCATGCCGCTCTACGCAACCATCACCATGATCATGTTCCTCTCGTCGATGGGATTGCCTTTGCTGAACGGATTCGTCGGCGAGTTCACGATCCTGCAGGGAGCCTTCACCGCCAACTGGAGGTGGGCAGCATGGGCGGCGCCCGGCGTGGTTTTGGCGGCGGCTTACTTGCTCTGGCTCTATCAGCGTGTTTTTTTTGGTACCGTGACGAATCCCAAGAATGAGAAGCTGCACGATTTAACGCCGCGCGAGATCCTTACGTTTGTGCCGCTGATCATCATGGCCTTCTGGATCGGCCTTTATCCCAAGCCGTTTTTCCAGATTCTCGAGCAACCGGTCAATCAGATTGTGCAGACGATTCATAACAACTCCAACCCCAACGCGCCCGCGAACGCACAAGTTGCACCTGCGCAACGGACGGCCGACGTCATTGGAGCGAACGTAATCGAACCGAAAGTCGCCGGATCGAAAGCGAGTAACTAAGTGCGAGGAATCTCCCCAGTCGAATACCGGTTGATGTTGCCGATGGTCGAACTTGCCATCTTCGCGCTCGGCATTCTGCTGATTGACCTCATGATTCCGCGGGGATGGAAATGGATCAACGCCGCGGGCGCCTTTGCCGGCGTGCTGTTTGCGGCTGTCTGTGTATGGCAAATTCAGTCGACCCTGCCGAGGGGCGCAGTCGGGTTCTATAACTCGCTGCTAGTCGATCGTTTCGCGATTTATTTCTGGTATTTGTTTCTCGCGGGAGCAGCCATCGCCATCCTGATGTCCGTGCACTATCTCGATGTGGAAGATGAACACCACGGCGAATATTACTCTTTGCTGCTGCTCTCCGTGGTGGGCATGATGTGCCTGGCGGCGGGAATCGACATCGTCCTGCTCTTCATCGGGCTTGAGCTGATGGCAATTTCCACCTACGTGCTGGTTGGTTTTTTGCGCCGCGACCGGCGCTCCAACGAAGCGGCTTTGAAGTATCTGCTGCTCGGGGCATTTTCGTCGGGCATCTTTGCCTATGGCCTCTCGCTCTTCTACGGAATTTCCGGCAGCACCAATCTGAGGGATATTGTGCGCGCCGTCTCGGGGCAGAATCCGCACAATCCGGTGATGGTGATCGCGCTGCTGACAACCATGACCGGATTGCTGTTCAAGATCGCCGCCGTCCCGTTTCACCAGTGGGCGCCGGACGCCTACGAAGGCGCACCCACCAGCATTACTGGCTTCATGTCGGTCGCAGTGAAGGCGGCGGCATGGGCGCTGCTGCTTCGCATACTAGTGTATGGGTTGTGGCCGCTGCGCTCCGTTTACACTCCCGTCATGGTGGTTGTCGCCATCGCCACCATGACCGGCGCCAACTTCGCGGCACTCACTCAGACGAACACGAAACGGCTGCTGGCTTACTCTTCGATTGCCCACGTCGGTTACATGCTGCTGGCCTTTGTAGCCATGGGAACGTCGCCGATCGGCAGCCCGGGCTTTCGCGACGGCTTCAAGGGAATCCTGATCTACTTGCTCGTCTATACGTTCATGAACCTGGGAGCCTTCGCGGTGATTACTTCGTTGCGGCAGCGCAATGTGATTGGCGACGAACTCGACGACATGGCCGGACTCTACCAGCGCGCACCGGTTGAAGCTGCGCTCATGTTGCTATTCCTGCTTTCCCTCGCCGGCATTCCGCCCGCCGCCGGATTTCTGGGCAAGTATTACATCTTCCTGAGCCTGATCGAAAGCGGACATTACGGACTAGCATCGCTCGGCGTGCTCTACTCGCTGTTCGGACTTTATTACTACTTGAAGATTGCGAACGCCATGCTGATGCGCGCGCCGATGGAGACCGGACGGCTGCCTGTCAGCCTCGGAATGCGTTGCGCGGTGGGCGTGACGGCGCTGGCGACGATCGTAATCGGAGTTTACCCCGAGCCGTTTATTCGCAGCGTCAACTGGTCGCTGGGGATCGCGCAAACTCCGCCTGTGGCAACCAGGCTGAAGTAGCCCGCAAGCTGCCAGCAAACAAAATGCTGCGTAGCGCTTCAGGTTGCTCGCAGCTCGAAGCCCGCGGATCGACTCTGATTTACAATTCTTTCGCATGCCCGAGCCCCCCAATCCTCCGGAGAAGAAAGATCCTTTCGTCTCGCTGGCCCGCTATTCCGAGATCGGATTCATTATTCCGGCGGCGGTCCTGCTTGGTTTCTTCTTGGGCAAGCTCGCCGATTACTGGCTGCATACTAAGTGGCTTTATCTGGTCGGGCTTCTATTTGGCGCGGTGGTTGGTTTCTGGCAGATGATCCGCATGGCCATGGGCGCTTCCAAAGACGAATGACGAATGATGCGAAGGCGAATGATGAATGATGATGATGAATGATGATGACGACGATGACTGATGAATGATGAACGAGCGTGAGCATTTCGACCAGCCCGCAGAAACTCTGTCGGCCGAGACTCGCTCTGAACTCATAGCCTATAACCGCATCATTCCTCGCGTGTTGCGCAATATGATGTTGCTGAGCATTCTGCTGCTGGCGCCGGCGTTCTGGTTTTACCGTTGGCCCGGATCGATCGGATTTGCCTTTGGGGCGGCGGTTTCCTACGTTAATTTTCGCTCGCTGACGCGCGGCGTAGAAGGGCTGACCGATCGTATCGTCAACCGGAACAGCCGGGAGAAAGGCGGCCGGATCATCCTGCGCTTCCTGGTGCGCTACGGGTTGGTAGGCGCTGTTGCCTATGCTATATTCAAAGGTTCTTCCCTGGCGTTTCGCGGCTTTCTTTGGGGCTTATGCGTGCCGGCGGCAGCCCTCATGGTGGAGGCGGTTTGGGAAGGTTACACGGCTTTCCGGCGGACGTCGTAAGCCTGTTGTAAGACTGTCGTAAGACTTAAAGACTGGTGAAGAATTTGTCATCCCCATCGAAGCGAGGGATCTGTAGTTTCCTCAATCGCCGGCGAATTACAGCTCCTTCGCTTCGCTCGGGATAACAAATTCTAAATAACTATTGAACTCTTAAAATGGAACAACTGGCTTTTACCGCACTTCTGAATCGTCTGTTCGGCCCGGGCGTCCTGGCGTTGCTGCAGACGCTGCACATTCATCCCAGGCATCCGGCAACTCCGATCTCTAACCCCTTTGCGATGGAGTTGCTGGTCGTGCT
>JBEKXC010000033.1:0-28178 GCA_049512435.1 Terriglobales bacterium
TATGGCGCCAATCGCAGAATTCACAAAGACGCTGCCCTGAGTCTTTCCCATGATCGTCCGATTCTGCTGTCGGTGGTTGATACGGAAGAAAAGCTGAAGGCATTTATGCCGATTCTTGACCAGATGGTGCAGCAAGGCGTCGTCGTGCTATCCGACGTGGACGTTATCAAGTACACGCATAATTACGACAAGGCCGAGCGGAGACAAGAGGCGCGTATATGAAACTCGAGGGGAAAGCAAAGATGTTACGCATCCATTTCGGCGAGGATGACAAGTGGCACGGCAAACCGCTATACGAGGGCATCGTAGCCAAGTGCCGGGAACTCGACATTGCGGGCGCCACGGTTTTTCGCGGGATCGAAGGCTACGGAGCGAGCACGCTCATTCACAAGGCGCATCTGCTCCGGTCTTCGGACCGCCCAATCATGGTCTCAGTGATCGACACCGAGCAGAACATCAAGAAATTGCTTCCGGCTCTGGATGAAATGGTGGACGAAGGGTTGATCGCGATGTCCGAAGTGGAGGTCATCCGCTACGTGCACCAGGATGGAGTGCGCTCTCCGGCGTCGTAGCCGTGCTGTGTGGGAGCTAGACCGTAAGAAATGAGATATGGGGATCGATTCAAAAGAGAGCTCATTGCTTGAGAAGCCCAAGCTTGACAAGCCCAAGCTTGAGAAACCGAATGTCTCGGCCGCAGCGTCTGAGCAGGGGCAGATCTCCCCAGGAAGTTCTCCAGGAGAATCAGCGCTCTTGCGCCTGGCCGAGTTGGCTGAGGCGTTTGAAGCCGACCAAGTCGCTGCCGATGCGCGCTCCCTGGCGGAGCGGGTATCCGAGGGGCGCTTCTACGTTGCTTGCATCGGTCAGTTCAAGCGCGGCAAATCCTCCATCCTGAATGCGCTGGTGGGCGATAGTGTGCTGCCGACTGGCGTCGTGCCGGTCACCACCATACCCACCATCGTCCGCTACGGCAGCCACATAACTGCGCGGGTGCGCTTCGAAGCCGGTGGATGGATCGAGATTCCGGTGGAAACAGTCGTGGAGTACGTCTCTGAAGATAGGAACCCCGAAAATGTAAAGCATGTGGCCGGACTGGAGATCTTCATGCCCAGTCCGCTGCTGGCGACCGGCATGTGCTTTGTGGATACGCCCGGACTAGGATCGGTGTTCACTGGCAATACGACAGCAACCCAGGCCTTCATTCCTCATATCGACGCGGCGCTGGTCGTCATCGGAGCCGATCCGCCTCTGTCAGGGGAGGAACTGGTCCTGATTGAGGAAGTGTCCCAGCACGTTCAGGATCTCATTGTCACCGTGAACAAGGCGGATCGCACTACGGACGCAGAACGAGCCGCAGCCGTGGCTTTCGCGCGACGGCAGCTCGAAAAGCGACTCCAACATCCCGTGGGACCTCTGTTTGAAGTCAGCGCGGCGGAGCAACTTGAACATCGGGGCACAGGTCGGGACTCGGGGCATGATTGGGGAAAGCTGGTCGCTTCGCTGAACCGGTTGGTCGAAGGGTCGGGCCGTCGCCTGGTCCAGGCGGCTTGCGAACGCGGACTTGTGCGGATCAGCGAGCAGCTTCTCGCCATCATCACGGAAGATCGCGCGGCGCTGCAGCGGCCCATCGAAGAATCGGAGAGACGCATCAGCGCGATGAAACAAACCATTGCCGACGCCGAGCGGTCGATGCGGGAGCTGGCTTATCTCTTCATGGCTGAACAACAGCATCTCTCCGACATGTTTGTCGATCGCCACAAGGCATTTCGCGCGCGCGTGATGCCACAGGCGAGCCGGGAGTTCGAGGTTGAGTTGCAATCCATATCTCTCGGGTTAGGGCCATCGTACCGCCGTCGCATCTTCCGCGAGGCGCAGGAACTGGCACGGCGTCATGTCGTCCCGTGGTTGAAGCCCGAGCAGGAAGATGCGGAGAGAGAATATCGGCATGTTGCGCGGCGGTTCGTGGAGATGGCCAATGAGTTTCTGAAGAAGCTTGCTGACGCCGGCATTCCAGAATTGGCGCTGATGCCCCATGCTCTCGATCCGGAGCACGGATTTCGCGTCCGCTCGGAATTCACTTTCCTGGACTTCATTGAAGTCGCACAGCCGGCCTCGCCGCTGCGCTGGCTGGCTGACCTGATTCTTGGTTTGCTTGGGGGGAAGTTAATCAAGGACGATGCCCGAAGGTTTCTCGCCAGGCTGCTCGAATTCAACAGCACCCGGGTGCAGAGCGACATTCTCAATCGGGTTCAAGAGAGCCGCGGGAAGTTAGAAACCGAAATTCGCAAGTTGTTGCACGAAGTCAGCCGCATGGCCGAGCAAGCTCTGGCCCGCGCGAAAAGAGTACGAGAAGAAGGCGCCCCGGCAGTTCAAGCGGCGTTAGATCGGCTCGACTCCTTGGAGCGGGAAGTGCGCCGACTTCGTGCCCCGGGGAACTTCGGAGAATCAAACCATCCAGACATCTGAGCAATTCTGCGCCACCACGATGTCAGCACCAGGCAGCGTTTCTACATCAAAACCTTGCGTGAGATGTCACCACCTGCCATGAAGCAGCTTGAGGCACAGGTCGCTTGTACGGCAGTTGTACAGCAGAAACCGCCCAGCGATTTGGTAAACTAAAGAAAGTAAACCAAAAGCCGACGTAGCTCAGTTGGTAGAGCAGCCGATTCGTAATCGGCAGGTCATCAGTTCAAGTCTGATCGTCGGCTCCATTCTCGAAAAATCCGGAGCGCGGCTTCCCCACCGGGCTCCGGCGCCGCGAACCAGGAGACCAGTTCACGGCAAAGTTATTTGGCTGTGCCTGTTGCTAGTCTCCCGTACCAGCGAGCCGGACGATTTGCGTATCTACCCCGTCCTTCACCACCGACGTCGCGGTGCGCGCCCCAAAAGTCACCGTGATCGTGTGCGCCATCTTCTCGGTTACCTTTCCGGGGTGACTTTATGCCTTTTAACTACGGCACCTGGAAAACCACATTGCTGGTGAGAGTGCCGTTGGGCGTTACCACCTGAACTTTTCCGGTGCTTGCACCCTCGGGTACGTTGGTCGTGATTTCGGAACTGGATGCCACCTTGAACGTAGCAGCAGTGCCGTTAAATGTGACGCTGGTCGCGCCCGTCAAATCCGTTCCCAGAATCTTGACGGCCGCTTTCACCTTGCCGGAGGTTGGCAGTGTTTCCACAAACGGGCCGAGACCCATGTCCAGGCTGAAGATCGTGCCGACGCATACGATGCTGTTGCATGGCCAGCTAATCCCGCCCTCCTGCATTGTCCCGTAGAAAGTCCCATTGGTGTCCTGCATCAGCGTGCCGCCGCCGGCCGGGCCAGATCCGTCCGTACCGTCGAAGTTGTGCAGCGTCGTCAGCGTTCCGCTGGGAGTGAATTGGAAGATTGTGCCTTGGTCGTTGTTGTTGACTCCGCCAAACCACGTTATCCCGTAGAAATTCCCATCGGTAGCTAGATAGAGGTTCGCGGGTTGTTCGCCGTCCGCGCAGTTTTGCAGGCTACAGAAGTTGTAAAGCGTGGTCAGGTCGCCGCCCGAGGTGACGGTGAAAAAGGTGCCTCCGGCGCCGTAAGTGCCGCTACCACCGTCAGCCGTCGTCCCGTAGAAACTCCCGTCGGCGCCCTGGACCAGCGCCGAGCTGGATTGAGTGAAACCCGGAAAGTTGTAAAGGGTTGTCAGAGTACCGCCGAGCGTGATCTTGAAAATCGTTCCATAACCATCATTGACCCCGTCGTTCCCGCCCACCGATGTCGTCCCGTACAGGTTCCCGTCGCTGCCTTCAACCAGCGCAAAGTTGGGCTGGGCGCCGTCCGTGCAGGCGCCGTTTTGGAAGACAGAACAAAAGGAGTAGAGGGTCGTCAGCTTGCCCGCTGCGGTCATCTTGAAGACGTTGCCCTGACCGTTGGCCCCGCCATTCACCGTTGTGCCGTAGAAGTCCCCATTGGAGGCTAGAATCAGCGACGCTCTGGGAACGGCGTTGGCGTTGGTGTATAGAACTTTCAACTTGCCATGCGTGGTGAGTCTGATGATCTCACCATCGAGAGCTACCCCGTAGAAATCCCCATTTGTTCCCTCAACCAAATTGGCTGAAGGCGCCTGGGCGTCCCTGCAGGCTCCAGGGTCGTAAAAGGAGCAAATTAACTTCTCGTCGCCGCTTGTGTTAATTTTGAAAAATACGCCGGAGTCGAACTCGTCTCCGCCTGCCGCCGTTACGCCGTATAAATTTCCGTCTGTTCCCTGCACCAGCCCCATGGGGTAGGCTCCGTAATTACTGGCTGTCCCTTGGAAGGAGTACAGCAAGGTGAAAGTTTGAGCCGGCGCGGGGCGAACCGCCGCGGCGAGGAAAAAGAATAGGGGAAGCATGGTGAGCGCAACTGCGGCCATACTAAATTTCTCACTTTGATGGCGAATGCTATACATTGAAGGGTCTCCTGAGAGGGTTGAGTCTTCTTACGGGGGAATTTGCGCCGGAGTTGCCCGCAGCCTCTGCCTCAAGGGTGTGAATCACTCCGAACACGGCGCTCACTTTCGCCGAAAACCGAGCCCCAGTCAATTCCCTGCCGGTCACGCTTCGGCTAAATCCCGGTAACGCCGTAAGTATTTTTGTTTTAGCGCGATAGGGCAAACGGTAACGTGGTTTTAGAACGCAAAAACCCGCCCGCTACCTTTCGGAATCAAAGCGGCTCGCTCGGCCCGGATGTGTTAAGATTTTGTCACTCTCCCCCCCACTGCCAAGAGTTATGCCAGCAGGTATTTCTTCCAATGCCGTAGTGCGATTCGGAGTCTTCGAGGCCGATCTGCGCTCGGGCGAATTGCGCAAGCTTGGGAATAAGGTCAAAATTCAGGAATTGCCGTTTCAGGCACTGAAGCTGCTACTCAGCCGTCCCAACGAAGTTCTTAGCCGGGAAGAGATTCGTCAGAGCCTGTGGCCGGACGGTGTATTTGTGGATTTCGATCGCGGCGTGATCAGTGCGATCAATCGTCTGCGCGACGCGCTCGGCGATTCCGCGGAGAACCCCGTTTTCATCGAAACCGTCGGGCGTCGCGGCTATCGTTGGATTGCGCCCACACACGCCGAGTCTCCAATGGAGGTGGAGGTTAGCGCCGCGCTGGGAGATGTGGCTGTAGCCGCTGCTCCTGCGGCCCCCCCATCCGCTGGTTATTGGAAATGGAAATTTCTTCTTGTCCTTCCGGCGCTGGCAGGGCTCTTTGCGGCCGGACATTACTGGCCAAGGCATGAAACGACGTCTGGCAAGACGAGCGCCGTCGCGCCTGCCGCATCTTCTGCGCCCGGAGTCGCTCATCCTGCCGCTAATCGCGAAGCCGAAGAGTTCTATCTCAAGGGCCGCTACTACTGGGAGAAACGAACTCCCGAAAGCCTGAACAAAGCTGTGGACGCCTTCACCCAAGCCATCGTCCACGATCCGAACTACGCACAAGCTTATGTAGGACTCGCCGACTGCTACAACTTGCTGCGCGAATACACGGTCATGCCCTCCTCAGAGGCATACCCGAGGGCTCTTTCCGCCGCAAGAAAAGCGGTCGAACTCGACGATCGGTCTTCGGAGGCGCACGCTGCTCTCGCCTTCGTCTCTTTTTACGGCATGTGGGACGCCGCCACAGCCGAGCGGGAATTCCGGCGGGCGATTGCGCTCGATCCCAACAACGCCGTCGCTCATCACTGGTATGCGACTTATCTCATGAGTCTTGGCCGCTATCCCGAGTCGCTTGCGGAAATCGAACGCGCCCGCACACTCGATCCCGCTTCAAAATCAGTGCTGGCCGACAAGGGTGCGATTTTGTTCAACGCCGGCCAGCGGCAGGAAGGCATAGCCCTGCTCCGACAGATAGAGGAGAACGAGCCCGACTTTATCTCTCCGCATCGCTTTCTGGGGGAGATCTACCTGATAACGGGGGACTATGGACGTTACCTGACCGAAGCGAGAAGCGAAGCGATTTTGGTGCACGACAGCTCCGCCATCGCCACCGTCGACGCCGCGGAAAAGGGCTTCGCCACGGCGGGCGGCAAAGGTTTGCTGGAAGCCCTGCTGCGGCGGCAGCAAGAACTCTATGATCGTGGACAGTTTTCCGCTTTCTTCCTCGCGGAAACATGCTCTGTCGCCGGAAGAAAGCAAAAGGCCCTGCACTACTTGAAGCTTGCCTATGATCAGCACGCCGACGGTCTTATTATGATGAGATCCGTACGTGCCTTCGACAACTTGCACGACGACCCGGCCTTCCGCCG
Organism: Terriglobales bacterium; assembly: GCA_049512435.1. Lineage (GTDB taxonomy): Bacteria > Acidobacteriota > Terriglobia > Terriglobales > Acidobacteriaceae > Acidiflorens. The sequence goes on from JBEKXC010000033.1 coordinate 6,244, forward strand.
CGTGCTCGCCGATGCAGGACTGCCTCCCTTCCCCTGAACTATCCCGAGTGGCGGCGCAAATATTTCCATCTGGCGTTGCGCAGCGCGGGAGAAGAACCTGCAAGGTTCCGAGGCTCGGGAACAAGTTATGGGACGCCCCGCTACTCCACGACATCAGCATCGAGCACACGGTCCTGCTCCAGATAATGCGAAACGGCATACTGGGCTAGAAGCGGCGTCTGGAGGCGAATTTCGGCCCCAATCCATTCGCCCTTCGTGTGGGGCGCCTGGGGCGCGTGGCTGCAGCGTCCGCCACTACCGAATTGGGGGCCGAAGTCGGCGCTTTGGATTGGAGCAAACTGTTTGACCTCGCGCCAGGCTTCGTCGCCGACGGTGCCGGCTACGTCGATTTTCAGTCTTACGATCGGCATAAGATGGCATCACCTCACCTGGAATCGGCTCGCGTGACAGTGTAGGTGTAAGTCTTTGCACCGTCAAACTGTCAGCCGAAAAACAAAAGGGGAACGCTTGCCGTTCCCCTTTCGTCGTTTGCGCTGCGCCAGCTTTGGCAGGTTCGCCCGCCGGCTCCGCGTGTAGCAGCCAATGCGGTTGCGGGCAAGTGAGCGGTTCAGAAGTACAGGGTCGACGTACTTCCGGAAACCGCCACGTTAAAGTTGCATTGCGGGCCTCCGCTGCCGAAGTAGTTATAGTAGGCACCGTAGAACTCCTCCGGGTTGACGAATTCATAGTTGGGATATCCGTGTGCGACGTAGCTGTCAAAAAATTGAGTTGACCCGGAGGCGGGATACTCCGAGCAGGAGGTGACGTTGTATGCCTCAAGCACGCCAGCGAACGCCCAAACCCAATGTTCCCCTGAAATGTGGATGCTGATCGTGGAATAGGCGCCGCTGGTCATGTCCTGCGCACTCACAAAGTAATCATCGGTGCTGCCTGAAACCCCCGTTTGTTCGGTATAGCCCTGAATCAGGTCGCCCGAATGGACCTTCTCTAGCGGGCTATAGAAGGCATAATTGTCTGGTCCTACGAGCCAGCTGCCGATCCCCCAGTAGTTGCCACCCCCGTTCCTGCTTCCGTTCCCGTATTGGAGCACAGGTTGCAAGACCCAGTTCCCGCCCGTGGGCTCAATGCCGTTCCAGAGATAAATCAAAGCGCCATTGTCCTTGGGAGCCGCCGGAACATTCCAATAGCCGAACATATAATCGATGTTGTCACTCGCGCCCAACGATAACTCCCACTGCGAGGTTTCGACCCAGCCGTCTCCATAGCTGGGTTCTTGCTTGCTACCTCCCAGGTGACGGGTGTCGATGCCAGCCTCAGGGCAGGGATCGTAGTGGGCGATGACTTGGCCGTTCATCGTCACATCGCCGGTCGGTTCGCCGTTGTCGCCGAATTCGACCCGCGCGCCATTTGGGACTTCGTGAACGCAATCGGGACTGATAAGTTTGCCGGGAATCTGCACCCAGCCGGGATGCTCTGCCTTAAGTTGACTGTAGCTCTTCCCCGTTTGCGCGCTTAACATTCCACTGGTGACGAACAGGAAAGTTGCGGCGCTGGCCAGGACGCGGTTGATGGTTCGTGTCATGCTTACGTTTTTCATAATAATTCTCCTTTTTAAGTGCTCCGTTTCGGAGCCTGAACTTGATTTCCAGGATTTTTTATCGGCGGTCCCCCATATCGTTCATGCGAAAGCCCGTCACTGGATGTAGCGGGGAACAGGGGGCAGAGGGGTCATCCTGACGGAAAAATCCGACCGAATTTTGATCTGGGTATGGCTGGCGCGCCCAGAGTCAATGTGATAATTTGCCTCTACGCCACATTTGCCTACGCCACAAAGAAGAGCCGAAGCTATGCCGGGTTTTTCTGAAGGTCCCTCAAAAGTCGAAGTCACTCAACTACTTAAAGCGTGGGGCGCGGGAGACGACAAGGCACTGGAGCAGTTGACCCCGGTAGTCGAGAATGAACTCCACCGGATCGCCCACCGCTGCATGGCCAGGGAAAGGCCCGGCCACACTCTGCAAACCACGGCTCTGGTCAACGAGGTTTATCTCCGCCTGGTGGATGTCAACGCGGTGGATTGGCAGGACCGCGCTCATTTCTTCGCTATTTCAGCCCGCATGATGCGACGCATCCTGACGGATTTTGCGCGTTCGCGGAATTATCAGAAGCGAGGGGCGGGCGCAGTACAGGTTTCTTTCGACGAAGCCCTCATCGTTACTCCTGAGAAGGATGCGGATATCATGGCGCTCGACGAGGCCTTGACTGAGTTTGCTGTGCTGTATCCGCGGCAGAGTCAAGTGGTGGAACTTCGCTTTTTTGGCGGACTCGAAGTTAAGGAAGTGGCGGAGGCGCTGAAAATATCGCCCGAGACAATCAAGCGCGACTGGAGGTTCGCCAAAGCCTGGCTGTTGCGCGCCATGAGTGCCGAAACCAGCGGAGCCAAGGACGATGGGTGCTGAGATGGTTCCGGAAGAGGATGCGGAACGAGCGCGGCGGCTGGAGCAGCTCTACCACTCCGCACTGGAGCATCCCGAGGCTGAGCGCGGCGCATTTCTCGGAAATGCGTGTGGCGCAGATACGGTCCTCCGCCGAGAAGTGGAATCGCTGCTCGCTCATGACAAAGACGCGGAGGACTTTATTGAAGCACCGGCTCTGGAAGTGGCCGCCCGGCTGGTTGCTCAACAGCGAAAACGCTCAGACGAAGGAAGTGGTTCTGTCCTCGTAGGCCAGACCGTCTCGCATTACCGCATTCTGGAAAAATTGGGCGGAGGCGGGATGGGCGTCGTTTATAAAGCGCGCGATACCCGGCTGAGACGCCTAGTAGCGTTGAAGTTCCTGCCTGAGAGTTTTGCCGCGGACCCAACTGCCATCTTCAGATTCCAGCGTGAGGCGCGTGCCGCCAGCTCTCTCAACCATCGCAACATTTGTACGATCTATGACATCGGCGAAGAGGCAGGACGAGCCTTCATCGCCATGGAGTACCTGGACGGGCAGACGCTGAAACATGTCATCGAATCCGGGGCGCTCGCAACCGACCGGCTACTGCCACTGGCTCTACAAATCACTGAGGCTTTGGATGCCGCCCACTCCCAGGGCATCATTCATCGGGACGTGAAGCCGGCCAACATCTTTGTTACCCAGCGCGGCCAGATCAAAGTCCTGGACTTCGGACTGGCGAAGCTGGCCCGTGAACGCCATAAGGCAGCGACTGAGCCCGCAGGGTCCGGCTTGCTGGACGAAAGCTCAGTGGAGCAACTGACGAGCCCCGGCATAGCAATAGGGACGGTTGCATACATGTCGCCGGAACAGGCCCGCGGCGAAGAGCTCGATGTCCGCACGGACTTGTTTAGCCTCGGCGCTGTGTTCTACGAGATGGCCGCGGGGCGCCGTGCCTTTGATGGAAACACAGTCGCCGTGGTTTTTGACGCCATACTCAATCGCGATCCGCTCTCGACGGCCAGCCTGAATCCTCAACTGCCTGACGGGCTGACACATATCGTTGCCAAGGCTCTGCAGAAGGACCGCGCGGAACGCTACCAGTCGGCGGCTGAGATTCTCGGCGACTTGAAGGCCATCGCAGTCGGAAGGCGGGCTCGGATCGCCCGCGCCCTATCAAGTCGAAAGCTGCGGCTAACGGCGCTGGCGACAAGTTTGACGGCGATCGCGCTGGCGGGTCTGATTGGGCTGCTTCTTTATTATTCCGTCCGCAATCGTCAGCCGCGCGCCGGCCGAGATACAGCTTCCTCTTTCGCAGTTTCGAACGCGAAGTCTCGCCGCTCGGTCGCGGTTCTCGGGTTCCGCAATCTTTCGGGGCGGCCTGACCAGGTGTGGGTGTCAACAGCTCTCTCGGAAATGGTAAACACCGAGCTTGCCGCGGGAGAAAAACTTCGCTTGGTTTCGGGCGAGGACATTGCCCGAACCAAACTCGATCTGTCGCTCACCGACACCGGAACTTTTTCCAAAGACACGCTGGCGCGTATGCGCAAGAACATGGGTAGCGACCTTGTCGTGCTCGGTTCCTACACGGTTCTCGGCGGGAAGTCCAACGAAAGCATCCGCCTCGACGTCCGAGTGCAAAATGCAACCAATGGAGAGACTGTTGCCGAGGTGGCGAGCGTAGGAACCGAAGATGACCTGTTCGATCTGGTCTCGCAAGCCGGAGCTCGCTTACGGGAAAAGCTGGGCGTGGAAGCAGTCACTCCCGCCGACGCCGTTAGCGTGCGCGCCTCGATGCCCGACAACCCGGAAGCGGCGCGCCTCTACGCTGAAGGTCTTGCCAAGTTCCGGGCCCTCGACGACTTGGCGGCACGCGATCTCCTCCAGGCGGCAGTCGTGGCCGACCCCAAGTATCCGTTGTCGCACGCGGCCCTGGCAGGGGCGTGGGCTGCGCTTGGATACGATGCCAAGGCAAGGGCGGAGGCCACCAAGGCCTTCCAGTTATCGGGCAAGCTCAGATACGAAGAACGGTTGGCGGTCGAGGGCCGATATCGGACCATAATTAACGATAACGAGAAAGCCATCGAGATCTATCGCACCTTGTTCACGTTGTTTCCGGACAACCTCGATTACGGACTGCGCTTGGCCGACGCTCAGTATGGAGCGGGAAAGGTGGACGATTCGGCCAGTACGCTGGAGACTCTGCAAAAGCTTCCCGCGCCGCTGGGCGACGATCCCAGGATCGACATGAAGATGGCCTCGGCCTTTTCCGGTTCGGACGATGCTAAAGCGATCGCCGCGGACGACCGAGCCATAAAGAAGGGACTGGCCTCGGGCGCCACATTGCTGGTTGCCCGGGCGCAGGGAACCCGGTGTATCAACCTGATGGACAGCGGCAAAATAGATGATGGTATCGCAGCCTGCCAGGAAGCAGAGCGTCTCTATGCTTCTGCCGGCGACCGCAACGGGGTGGGGAAAGAGATAAACGACATCGCCAGTGCCCAGTTCGATCGGGGAAACATGGCCGAAGCTAAACGGTTGTTTCAGGAGGCGGCGCAAACTCTTCGCGAGGTCGGCAACGATGAGGGCGTTGCCACAACCCTGGCCAATCTTGCAGATATCGTGTACATCGAGGGAAATCTTGCCGAAGCGAAAGAACTTTTCCGGGAGGTGATTCCCAGATACCGCAAGATTGAAGATACCTCAGGCGAGGCTGACACGCTGGTGAATCTCGGCGCTCTGCTGACTGACCAGGCAGACCTCGGTGCGGCAGAGAACACGTACCAGCAGGCTCTCGCCTTGGCGCAACGGACGAATGATAAACACCTAATTGGATACGCACTGGCCGGACTGGGCGACTTGCAATTACGGCAGGGGAACCTGGCGGCAGCGCGGAAAACGTTTGAGCAGTCCCTCGTGATCCGCACCGAAGTCGGCGAAAAACAAACTGCGGCTGAATCTCGAACCCGTCTCGCCGAAGTGGCGATTGAAGAAGGCCACGCCGCCGACGCCGAGAAGTCGGCCCGTGAGACGATCAACGAGTTTCGCAGCCAACAACAAGCCGATGATGAACTGACCGCAGCACCGGTTCTGATCGAGGCATTGCTGGCGCAGGGCAAGGCGGCGGACGCGAAGGCGGCGGCCGATGCCGAAGCCGAAGTCGCGGCCAAGAACCAGAATCGGCCCGTTAGTCTTAAGTTTGCCATTGTTGCTGCTCGCGCCATGGCGGCATCCGGCAAGCTCGCCGAGGCAAAGTCGAATCTGGAGACACTCTTGAAAGACGAGATCAAGCGCGGCTTTCTCGCCTATCAATTCGAGACTCGTCTCGCACTTGCCGAAATCGAACTGAAATCTGGACGCTCCGGGGCTGGCCGATCTCAGCTCGGAGCCCTCAAGCGCGATGCGCAAGTGAAGGGCTTCGGCCTGATTGCGCGAAAAGCAACGGAGTTGCAAGAGCCTGTGCCGGCGAAGACATAGATTGATTTCAAACCGGTCGGGCCGCCGGCGAATTTGATCGCGATGGGAAACGTCACTGACGGAAGAATTGTTTTTACTGTGCGACGCTCGGACTTTCTTGCCGGATCAACAAGGCAACGCGCGGAAAAAGGAAGTGCCCGCCAGCGTCATCGATCACATTCACCTGGCAAGTATAGAAACCGGGCCTGAGCGATGTCAGCGGCACGTCTAACTGGAAGACGGCAGCCTTCCGCTCTCGCGCATTCAATTCCGTCAACTCCACGAGCGAGCTTTCGTAGGCTTTGGCTTTGCCTTGGAAGAAAGCTACGTTGGACAAGAGCCGGATGCCGGGCTTGGTGTCTTTCTCTCTTCTAGAATCCGTGTCTCTTCCAGAATCGGCGCCTCTTGTCGAATCTGCGACTGCCGGGCGCGCCGGATTGTACACTTCATAATAAAGAAACAGGTGCTGCGTGGCCGAGAAGACGTGCGTGATGTTTGGGATAATCTCGGAACCGTCATGTACCAGCGGGTTCAGATTTGCACTTTTCTTGACTGTTTGTATCTGGCTGGCCAGCACCACGGAACTCATCTTCAGCGGCTGCGCTTTCAACTCGGGCACTTCGATGTCAGTTTCGAACGATCCCATGCGGCCGGTCTGATTCTCGCGGACGACAAATTTCAGGTGATACTTGCCGCTGAGCAGGCTCATGCCGGTGTCGTACTGCACATTCTTTTTTTGTACGCCGGTTGATGTGCTCACCGCGAGCTTCACGGTGTCACGAATTCGGTTCAAAGGATGGTGTTCGTTATCGAGCACCATGCCAATCACATCGAGCGTGGCCTTGTCGCGGTCGCTGCTGCGGACGAATGGAATCTGCGAGCCCGGCACCACCAGCGAGATGGGAACGAAAAACTTGTTGCCCTCCAGTCGAAAGTACGAGACGCCCAGATACAGCGGCAAATCCGTGGATGGCAACTCCGATGCAAGTTGTTCCTCAAGCTGCCGCTCCTTGTCGTCCTCCGTGGAATGCCGATAATCCGCGGGGGCATAGTAGCCGCGGCGGTAGTCGATCTTCACGCCGGAAATAGTGCTCTTCACGACGATGCGCCGGTAACGCCCGTCCCGCGCGGGATTCGTGCTGTGATAGCCAAGTACGTAGTAGGTTGACGTGTCCTCCTGCACTCCCTTGAAAATCTTGCTGAAGTCGTTGGAGTCAAGAAAGGCGCGCCCGCCGGTATCGCTCGCGAGCGTGACCAGCGTTTCCTGCGTGTTGAAATTGGAATTCAGCGCATTGAGTGTCGCCTGTCCGGAATACGCCGAAACGCCGCGCAGGCTGGCATTCTGCGCTTCGCCACCCGCAACCAGAGCCTGGAGGCCGCGCATGTCCATGGTGTAGATCGCCAGGTTGGAACGCACTGCCGCATTCACAGCCGCGCGCAGTTCCGATTGATTCTCTATGCCCGTGCGATCCATGCCGCTGGAAAAATAAATCAGGGATTTCTTCTGCTGAACGTGCGAAAGCTTTTCCGCCACCGAGCGTAGCGCTTCCAGCCGACGGTCGGTATTGAAAATGTTGTATTCGGTATCGTCGGCTGTAAAGGGCTGACCGGTGTCTGGCGTTCCCTCAGTTGTGCTCGTAGTGCCTTCCTCGAAGCCCTGGCCGCTGCCGGAACTGAATGCGTCCAACTGTTTTTTCAGCAGCGCGTGATCTGTAGTGAAGTCCTGATTCACAAGCAGCGAACTTCCTAGCGAAACAATCGACACCAGGTCGGCGGGCGCCATTTGAGTATCGACATAGTGTTCGGCGGATGTAACCGCGTGGTCGATCTCATCCGGTTCCATGGCTGACAGATCGAAGAACAAAACAATCAGACGGCGATCTTTGAACTGGTCTGCCGCGACGACCGCCGATGGCGCTGGATTAGTTGTCGGAGACGCAGACTCTGGCAGCGGCTTCATTTGTGCCACATCCAACGCTGGCACGTTATCGACGTTTTCCACGTCAAAGGAGACAATCTTCTGGGGTTTGTTGTCTTCGAGAATCGTGAAGTCTTGCGCTTTCAGTCCGGACACAAACCTTCCGCTCTTGTCCCTCACCGTCACATTCACCAGCACGAGATCCGATTCCGCGCGAAACACAGCTCCCGTTTGCTCCTGCGAAGGCAAAACTGCGCATAGGAGGACGAGCGCCAACAGAAGGGCTACAGCTTTATCGGCGAATCGGTTTGAAGTCGGAGTCATAGCAATCCTTTTCTAGAGCGCTCCCCGTAGCAATGTCCTCCTCAGAAACGAAAGCGCGATGTAATCGTCAACTGGCGCATCGCTCCTGCCGCCGTCACCCGGCCGAAAGTGGGCGAGGTAACGTTCGTATCAATCGAGGAGTAGTTCACCAGGTTGAAAATGTTGGTGGCCTGTGCGCGGAACTCCAGCACGCGCGCTTCCTTCAGGGGAAAGATTTTCGTGAAGGCCATATCAAACACTTTGCTGCCCGGGCCGATGATGCTGTTGCGCCGGGCATCGCCGTAGGTGCCCGTAGGCGGTTTGGAGAAGGCAGCGATATTGAACCACTCCGCAATCGAGGGATTCGGCAGGCTCACCGACTGCCCGGGAACCAGGTTCGGGCGCAGCGTACCGTTCGTTCCCCCGTTCACGTCACTGATGTCGTTCAGCAGTCGTGGCGTAAACGGCAGCCCAGATGCGATCGTCCAATCGCCGCTCCATTGCCAGTCGCCGACGATAGCGCGCCATGGAGTATTTCCCGTGAGCCAGCGCTTGTCGTGGCCGAAGGGAAGCTCATACAAATAATCCGCGGTGAACTTATGGGTTTGGTTGAAGCTGGAAAGCCCGCGTTCGGCAGGCAGATCGAAAGGATTCTGCGCGACGTTAGCTGCGCCTCCACTGGTCGAAGCACCGCCTCCGGCAGCGCCGGTACCGCCGCCGCCAAGTCCGGGAGTACTCGCCACCGAGGTGGCTCCCGCGCCGATGGAAGACGCGTCATCCAACGACTTCGAGAACGTGTAGGTGCCGCCGATCGAGAATCCTGCCGACAAGCGCTTGCGTAACCGAACGGATACCGCGTTCGCCTCCGAATCGGCCACGGAATTTTCGTAGGTGAAGGCGTCGACGTTGGGAATGCGAATCCCGGTGGCAGTTCGGTTCGGCGCCTCCAGGATGTCGAGATCCGTTCCCTTGGTCCCGGTGTAGTCAAGATTGAGCAGCAGGGTGGGGCGAATCTGCTGCTGAACGTCAAGATTGCGAATCTGCACATAGCCCAGCCGGTAATTTGGACTCACCGCATAATTATTCGTGATGCCGGTGACTGGCGGGAATCCGCTCTGCAGCGTCAGGGTTGGAGGAGACGGATAAGCCGCCTGAATATTCGTCGCCGTGGTAGCGAACGGCGGCTGCAATGCAAGTTGCTGCGCGATGCCCTGATATGCGCCGGTGTTGTAGTTGATGCCATATCCGCCGCGCACCACGGTGTTGGGGAGCGGCTTCCAGGCAAAGCCGATTCTTGGCGCAAAGTTATTGCGGTCCGGCCGCACCAGGCTGTCCGGCAGGCCACCGTAGCCCGGCGTAATCGGCGTTACCGGATTCGTGCCCAGCGGCAGCATCGGATTCAACACTCCGGGAGATAGGTCGAGGTTCACCAGGCGGTTGTTTATTTCCGTCAGCGGCGAAACATATTCGTAGCGCACTCCGAGATTGAGCGTCAGGTTGGCGCGCATCTTCCACTCATCTTGCGCATACAAATCCCAGTAATTGCCGCGGAAATATTCACTCTGTCCAAACTGCACGGATGTTTGCTGCGCGTATCCGAGCAGGAAGTCGGCAAAGTCATAGCCCGTACCGGGCACGGGGTTTCCTTTGCTATCGAGCTGCGAGGTGTTGAGGCCCGTGAAGACGAACGAGCCGCGCGGGTTGCTGTCAGTTTCTGGATTCACCTGCACCCGCCGGAAATCTCCGCCCCAGCGCCAGGTGTGCTTGCCGTGATTCCAGATTACATTATCGGAGAAGGTATAAGTCTGGCTTCGAGTGAGCGAGGGAGTCGTATCCTGGAGGCTGGCGAAGTTTGTGAAGGACAGATTCGGCAGTCCCCAATCGAAGGGATTGGTTGAAACTCCCGTGATTTTCAGGGCACCCGTAATGTCGTTGCTAAAGGCGTAGAGATTCTGCGTGCGGGTTCGGCTGCGGTTAAAATCGGCGCGAACAATGTTGGTCAGCTTTCCGATGCTGCGGGTGTAAGACACGGGAATGTCAAAGCTGCGGACGGTTGTGCTTCCCCCTACGCTGGGGAACGGATTGGTAAGCGTGGCGCTCGATTGATGGAAATGGAAGCCGACCTGGAGGCTGTTGCGCGGAGCGTTGCGGCCTCCACCGCGGCGTCCGCCCGCGGGCGCTGCGCCAAAGCTGTGGTTCAAACGTATATTCAAATCGTCGCTGTCGCTGGTGGCGGAAGTCACATAGTGAAAATTTTGATAATTGCCGGGTAAGTTCGGCAACGGAATATATGGCAGTAATCCCAGCGCCGCAGAGTTGAGGCTGGTCTGTGGAATTGTGTTGCAGCTAGGGCTACATGGGAAAGGAGCGTTGGTCAGCGGATTGAAAATCTGCACCGGTTGCCCCGCTTCCGCTCCCGAAGTGTATGTGGTTCGGGAAAAATTTCCCTGCCGCTCCATTGGTGTCGGCACCGTCGAAAACTGATCAAACGGATTGTCTCCGTGCTTGCCGTTGAAGTTGATGAAGTAAAAAGTCTTGCTCCCGCCATGGTAGATATGGGGAATGTTCAGCGGTCCGCCTACGGAGCCGCCGAAACTATTCTGCAAATATGCCGGTTTTTCCTCCGGCTGGCCGGTGAGCGCAAACGGCGATGCGTTCAGCGCCGAATCGCCGAGGCTGTAATACAACGATCCGTGCGGACGATTGGCGTCAAAGCCCCGCCGGCCAAATCCTCCCCCGCCACCGAACCCTCCGCCTCCGCGACCGCCCCCCGGACCCCCGAATCCGCCCCCACCTCCGAATCCTCCGCCCTGCTGGCGGGCGTCGTTGAAGCGCTGCTGCATTTCGTCAGCGCTCATGGCGTTAAATGGATTGGAAGTATTGCCTGAAACTGCCACAGATTCCGTCGCACTGGTGGGCGCGATTCCCGGCACGGGCATCCCTTCAGGCGCGACGTCAGCCATTGAACTACCAGACGAACTGCCTGACGAGCCACCGGACGAATCCTGACCGGCTTCACTCTGAAAGACGGAAAGACTTTGGAAGCCGCGTCCGGCAGCATTCGCGCGCCGCTGTTGAGCTTTGTTATTGTTGTTGTTCTCGGCGGTGGTCTCGCGTGCCCGCGACAGCAGCACCAGTTCGAAGTTTGCCTGCACGTCCTGATGGGTTGCGTCCAGTACCACTTCATGCGAGCCAGCGGCAAACGCAGCCATCTGCACGCACACGGTATAGCGGCCATCGGCGGGAACTCGCAACGAGTAACTGCCGTCCACATCCGTCGAGGTATTGAGTTGTTCGTTGGTGGCCGCATTTGTCGCGGAGACTCTAGCGCCGGGAATCGGCATATTTCCCGACTTCACGATTCCTTGAATGGTTCGCACACCAATAGTTCCCACGCCAGCCGGTGGCGCGTCGGTTTGTCCCCGCAGCAGATGCGGTTGAAACACGACGACGTGAAACAGGAACAGACACAGCGAGACGAACTCAGGGCGCAGCCTGCCCTTTATCCCTGGAACTAGAACTAGAACGCGAAGACCGGGATCCCTCATAGCAAGGTGCAGAAACTCGGCGCTGTCCGACTCGAATCATACCGCTCTCACCCGGCCAGAACTGTAGAGTTTTGTGACGTTTTTCTTTGTAGTTTTGTCAATGCCCCTCAGTCTTGCCGGTTGAAACTTTGTGGCTGACGCCTATATTGTTTAGGTCTCTCTGGAGGAACAAAACTTGCGAACGATGACACTCGCCATTCTGGTTGCTTGTCTTATTACCTCAGCATCCGGCCAGAAACACTCCCCGAAGCAAAGCCCTGATTCCGGCCAGAAGCAGGCGGCCCAACTGAACCAGGCAGATACTGCCGGCGGACAGGCCACTGACACTCAGAACGACAAAGAAGAAGGCGAGGACAAAGGACCCTGGAAGGGTCTGCAGTATCGACTGGTCGGCCCATTTCGTGGCGGGCGCGTGGTCGCCGTGTCAGGCGTTGTCGGCCAGGATGATGTCTATTATTTTGGCGCTGTCGCCGGAGGCGTGTGGAAGACAACCAATGGCGGCCTCAACTGGAAACCAATTTTCGATACGCAGAAGGATGCATCGCCAGCGATCGGGGCCATCGCGGTTTCCGAATCTGACCCCAACATCATTTACGTTGGAACCGGAGAAGCTTGTATTCGCGGCAACATCGTCGGTGGTAATGGTGTCTACAAGTCGATCGACGCGGGTAAGACCTGGAAGTTCGTTGGCCTCGGCGACACGCACGCCATCGGGCGCCTCGCCGTGAATCCCAGGAATCCTGATATTGCCTTCATCGCGGCGCTTGGACATCCATTTGCCGATAACGAGGAGCGGGGAATTTTCCGCACGCAGGATGGCGGCAAGACCTGGGAGAAGGTTCTATACAAGGACGCCAAGAGCGGGGGCATCGACGTAGTGTTCGATCCCAGCAACTCGAACATCCTGTTCGCGGCGCTGTGGCAAGCCCGCCGAACCCCGTGGAGTCTGGACAGCGGCGGCCCGGGAAGCGGCTTGTATCGTTCGAGCGACGGCGGAACAACCTGGAAAGAACTCAAGGGCCACGGACTGCCGGAAGGTATTCTCGGCCGCATCGGAGTCACGGTCTCCGGCGCGAATCCCAATCGGGTGTGGGCCGTCATCGAGGCGGAGAAAGGCGGAATCTATCGTTCGGACGACGGCGGCGATTCCTGGCACTTAACCACCGACGACCATCGTTTTCGGCAGCGGGCCTGGTACTACTCGCACATTTTTGCCGATCCCAAGTCGGCGGATACGGTTTATATCCTGAATACCGCGGCCTATCGATCCAATGATGGCGGCAAGACGTTCAGCAATCTACGCGCGCCGCATGGAGATAATCACGCGCTGTGGATCGATCCCAGGAATCCGAAGCGTCTGATTAATGGCAACGATGGCGGTGCTACTGTTTCGATCGATGGCGGCGAAACCTGGACCAGCGTGTATAACCAGCCCACGGCCCAGTTCTACCATGTGACTACCGACAACCAGTTTCCGTATACCATTTATGGCGCGCAACAGGACAACTCCACTATGGCCATCGCCAGTGCGAGCGCCAACGGCTCGATCGATCGCGCGGACTGGTACGACGTAGGTGGTGGCGAGAGTGGTTACATCGCGCCCGACCCGACCGACCCGGAGATCGTATATGCCGGTTCTTACGGGGGTGAGATCACGCGCTATGATCACCGCACTGGCGAAGAACAGGCAATCAACCCCTGGCCGGTGAACCCGATCGGGTGGGCTGCGAGCGACGTTAAACACCGCTTCCAGTGGACGGAGCCTATCGTTTTTTCGCCGAGCGCTTTTTCGCCGAACGATCCGAAAACGATGTACTTCGCGGGCGAAGTGCTGTTCAAGACCAGCGATGGCGGGACGAGTTGGACGATCATCAGTCCCGATCTGACGCGCAACGACAAATCAAAACAGATGTCCTCAGGCGGGCCGATTACCAAGGACAACACCGGCGTCGAAGTCTATGACACGATTTATTCGGTGGTGGAATCGCCCGTACAAAAGGATTTGATCTGGGCAGGAACCGATGACGGATTGGTTCAGCTCACCCGTGACGGTGGCGCGCACTGGGAGAACGTCACGCCTAGGGCCATGCCGGAGTGGGGTACGGTCAGTATGATCGAGGCTTCTCCGAGCCAAGCCGGGACCGTTTATCTCGCTGTCGAGCGCCACAAGTCGGATGACTTCGCGCCCTACGTGTTCAAGACGACGGATTTTGGGAAAACCTGGACCAAGCTCGTCGCCGGGCTACCGGCGAACGATTACGTCCACGCCGTAAGAGTTGATCCCGGGCGTCCGGGTTTGCTTTTCGCCGGAACGGAACAAGGTGTGTACGTTTCGTTCAATGATGGCGCGCTCTGGCAGTCGCTGCAACTGAATCTGCCGGCATCTCCGGTAAACGACCTGGCGATCAAGAACACGGACCTGGTGGTGGCAACACACGGACGCAGCTTCTGGGTGCTGGACGATATCACTCCGCTGGAGCAATACGAAGATTCGATCCCGCAGCAGGAAGCGCACCTGTTCACGCCCGCGGCGGCGAATCATACCGTGTTTCACAGTTCGCCTTTTGCCGCCAATGCGGGGAAGAATCCGCCGTCAGGAGCTGTCATTAATTACTGGTTGAAGGTTTCACTGAAGAAGGCCGCCGAGGCGAAGTCGCATGCTACCGGCGGAGAGAGCGCTACCGCAAGAAGTGAAGCTAGCCCGTCGACCTCTTCCTCTGAATCCAAGAAAACTGATACTGCATCATCCGAAGCCCCGAAAATCACGTTGGAGATCCTTGATTCCTCGGGCAAGGTCATCCGCAAGTATCCCAAAAAAGAGGAACCCGGCGGCGATAATGATGAGGAAGATTTCTTCACCCGCGGCGCCAGTGCAGGCAGCCTGCCCACCGACGCGGGCCTGAACCGCTTCGTGTGGGATCTGCGCTACGAGGGAGCGACGAAAGTGCCAAAAGCGCCGCTCTGGGGCGGTAGCACCGACGGTCCGAAAGCGCTGCCGGGCACGTATCAAGTGCGCTTGACGGTGCTGGGCAAGGCTTACATTGCGCCGCTTGAGATCAAGCCTGATCTGCGACTGAAGATTGGTCAGGAGGATCTAGCCAAACAATTCGATCTGCTGCTTAAGATCCGGGACAAGGTCACGGAAACCGACGATACCATCATTGAGATTCGCGATCTTCGCGAACAGATCAATGCGATCAACACGCGCCTGAAGAGCGACGCTCGCGCCAAGGTCATTGCCGATTCGGGGAAGACGCTGGATACAAAGATGACGGAGGTGGAAGAAGCGCTGATCCAGACGAAAGCCAAGAGCGGTCAGGATGTGCTCAATTTCCCGGTGCGCTTGAACAACCACCTGGTGGCGTTGAGTGGCGTGGTGGGCAGCGCTGATTCAGCTCCCACGAAGCAGTCCTACGAAGTATTCGATATGCTCAGCAAAGCGGTCGATGAGCAACTGGCAAAATGGAAAGCGATCGTCTCGACCGATGTGGCGGCTTATAACAGTCTGGTGAAACAGCAGGAGGTTCCCGCGCTCATACTGAAGCAACCAGACGCGGGAAAGTAAAAGGGAATTTGTAATCCGGAACTTCTAGCTGGAACTTCCAGGAGGAGAACATGAAAAAGTCGGGCGCGAGCGAAGGCCAGTCGGCACCGGAGCTCATCTCGAAAAGAATCGCCGAACTCGGGGACTGGCGCGGGGAAACCCTCCGCAGAATGCGCAAGCTCATCAAGGAAGCAGACCCGGAGGTCGTCGAGGAGTGGAAGTGGGGCACCCCGGTCTGGTCGCACGAGGGCATCCTCTGCACTGGCGAATCCTACAAGAAGGTTGTGAAGCTTACCTTCGCCAAGGGCGCGTCTCTGACGGATCCGGCCCGTCTCTTCAATTCGAGTCTCGAGGGAAACGTACGCCGCGCGATCGACATCCACGAAGGAGAAGAAGTTGACGAGTCCGCCTTCAAGGCGCTCGTTCGCCAAGCGGTCGCCCGCAACAGTTCTGGCAAGTCGAAACCTTCGAAGAAAGCGAAGTCCTAAGTAATTGGGAATTTGTGATTTAAGAGCCGAGATTTTCGATTACAAATTACAAATCACCAATTACAAATCAAAGGGGTTGTGATGACATGTCAACACAACCCCTTGGTTTCAGTCGGCTACTACCGCCGGTTTTGAGACCTCTGCCGGTGAACCCCAGCGTTCTATTTCCTGCGCATCAACGGCAGCGATCGCAGCGATGTTGACGATCTCCTCCACTTCCGCGCCTCGTGCCAGCAAATGTACCGGCTTGCTCATCCCCATGAGAATGGGCCCGATCATTTCGGCGTCACCGATCTTGGCCAGCAGCTTGTAAGCGATGTTGGCGGAATTGAGGTCGGGGCAAACGAGCACGTTGGCGCCGCCCTTGAGCGCGCTGAAAGGATACATTTCCTCCAGCATCTCCGGAGACACGGCAACGTCGGCCATCACCTCGCCATCCACTACGAGGGTCGGGTCCGCTTTGTGCAGCAGATCCACGGCTTTGCGAACTTTCTCGCAGAGCGCGTGTTTGGTACTCCCGAAGCTGGAAAACGAGAGCATCGCGATACGGGGCACGACGTCGAAACGCCGAGCCGCTTCGGCCGCGCAGAGAGCAATTTCCGCCAGATCTTCCGCCGTGGGATCGATATTTACAGTGCAATCAGCCAGGAAGTAAATATCTCCCTTGCGGGTGATCACGGCATAGCAGCCCGCAACCGTGTGCAACCCTTCGCGCATGCGCACGATTTGCAGGGCCGGGCGGATCACATCGGGGTAATGCTGGCTGACCCCGGAGACCAGTGCATCGGCATCCCCCATGTGCACCATCATGGAACCAAAAATGTTGGGGTCATTGATCAGCGTGCGGGCTTCGCTCGGCGTTACTCCCCGCCGCTGCCGCAGCCGGCAAAGTTCCTGAATGTAGCTTTCGCGCAGCGGAGACTCGGATGGATCCACTACGCGCACACCCTTCAGATCCAAACCCAGATCGAGTGACTTTGCTTGTATCTCCGAACTGCGGCCCAACAGAATGGGCACAGCGATTTTCTCCTCTATCAGGTTGTGGCAAGCGCGCAGAATCTTCTCGTTCTCTCCTTCTGGAAAGACCACAGACTTACGCTTGGCCTGCGCTTTGTTAATCATCACCCGCGAGATCTCGTGGGCTTTTCCCAGGCGACGCTCGAGTTGCTCGCGGTACTCGTCGAGGTCGACCGGTTCCTGCGCCACGCCGGTGCGCATGGCCGCTTCGGCTACGGCAGAGGCCTCCCAGATCAGGACGCGTGGGTCGAACGGCTTAGGAATCAGGTAATCGGGACCGAACTTCAGGCGCTCGACTCCGTAGGCGCGGCAGACCGAGTCCGGTACGTCCTGCTTCGCTAAGTTGGCCAAAGCTCGCGTCGCGGCTAGTTTCATTTCTTCATTGATGGCTGTGGCGCGCACGTCCAGGGCTCCGCGGAAGATAAAGGGGAAACCGAGGACGTTATTGACCTGGTTGGGATAGTCGGTACGACCGGTACACATGATGACGTCGTCGCGGCAAGCTTTGGCGTCCTCGTAAGAAATTTCCGGATCGGGATTCGCCATGGCGATCACAATGGGACGGGCTCCCATCGAGCGCACCATTGCCTGTGTGACCGCGCCACCGACGGAGAGTCCGAGGAACATATCGGCGCCCACCATCGCTTCGGCCAGCGTACGCAGCTTGGTATCGTGCGCGAAGCGCTCCTTATAAGGATTCATGCCGGCCGTGCGGCCCTTGTAAACCACTCCCTTGGTGTCGCACAGGGTGATGTTTTCCCGCTTCATTCCCAGACAGATGTAGTGCTCAGCGGTGGCTATGCCCGACGCGCCGGCGCCGTTGATGACGAGACGTATTTTGGCGATGTCCTTGCCCACGACCTCCAGCGCGTTCAACAACGCGGCCCCAGAGATAATGGCGGTACCGTGCTGGTCGTCGTGGAAGACCGGAATCTTCATCGTCTTTTTCAAGGTCTCTTCGATATAGAAACACTCCGGAGCCTTGATGTCTTCGAGGTTGATGCCGCCGAAAGTCGGCTCCAGAAGTTGACATAACTTGATGACATCGTCGGGATTGTGGCTGTCGACTTCGAGATCAAAGACATCCACGTCAGCGAAACGTTTAAACAGGACGGCCTTGCCCTCCATCACGGGCTTGCCGGCCAGCGGGCCGATGTCGCCCAGCCCAAGAACGGCAGTTCCATTGGTCACCACAGCGACCAGATTTCCGCGCCCTGTGTACTTGAAGCCGTCATGCGGGTTCTTTTGAATCTCCAGGCACGGTACGGCGACGCCCGGCGTATAGGCCAGGCTTAGATCGCGTTGCGTACGGCACGGTTTGGTGGGTGTGACCTCAATCTTTCCCGGGCGCGACCCTAAGTGGTAGTCCAGCGCCTGCTGTTTGGTAAACGACATGGGTTTCTCCTGGGTGCTAGATTTTTTGGTCGGAGGCGGCTCTCATCCAGCTCGTGAAGGCAGTGCGGTGAGCCGGGAGCGACCATTGGTAGTTTGCGGCATCGCGCAATCCAAAACAGTGATCCAGATCACACTATCTGGCCCGTGGCTGGATTCCGGCTCGTCTTGACTATACGGAGTTTCCTGGCAAATTCCTGATAGAATTGGCGCCCGTGCCGGCGCGGCTGTCCCGGCCTCCGCTGCTCCGGAGCCGGTTCTTCTGGTATGGACTTTCACCTCGGTTTACACATCTATCAGGCCATCTTTTTGCTCTTCGCGGGCGGGGTGGCCGGCTCGCTGAACGCGCTGGCCGGCGGCGGCAGTTTCGTCTCTTTTCCGGCGCTGTTGTTCGTGCGAGTCCCAGCCGTCGAGGCCAATGCGACCAATACGGTCGCCTTGTGGCCGGGGTTGGCGGCCAGTACCTTCGCTTACCTGAAACGGCTGAACGCCCCGCTCCGAGTATTGGTTCCTTTACTGGTGACCAGCCTTGGCGGGGGCTGGGTTGGAGCGTTGCTGTTACTGAATACCCCGCAGCGTACTTTTCTGCACCTCATTCCCTGGCTGCTGCTGAGCGGCACTCTGCTGTTCACGTTCGGCAACTCGATCCGCGCCATGGTCGGAAAGACGGCGGTCATTGACGATCTGGGGGGAATATCAGGGAAAGCGATCGCGCTCGGTTCCATAGCGGAGTTTCTGATCGCAGTTTATGGCGGATACTTTGGCGCTGGGCTCGGGTTCATATTAATGGGAATGCTCGCGATGATGGGGATGCGCGACATTCATGCCATGGCCGCGATCAGGACGCTGCTTTCCGTTGCCGTTAACGCGGCTGCGGTGGTCACTTTTATCGTGGCTCGCGCGGTATTGTGGCCGCAGTGTGTAGTGATGATCGCTGGTTCTCTGGTGGGCGGCTATTTCGCCGCGCATTTCGCGCAGAAGGCCGATCCGCAAAAGGTGAGGGGCGTGGTAATCGCTATAGGTTTCGCCATGACTGCGTATTTCTTTGTCACGGTACGCTAGCCCGCACTGACTCCTTTGGCAATCCAGCGCGTTTCAGCGTTCGCACACTTCAGAAATTACAATTTCAAGGGCGTCAACTCTGGCTTCGAATGCGCGCCCGCCGAAGCCGAGGGAGTATTATGCGAGTGAATACTTAGCATCTATTGCAATTGGAGCAGAGTAATGCCTGAGTCGATTGATTGGCCGCCGCCGCGCTCGCCGCATCGGCCGCGCCGCCGACGCCTTCTTCTTATCGTTGCCATCGTTGCCGCCATTTTCTTCGGAGGCCGGACCGCATTGTCGTATTACGTGGATACGCTCTGGTTCGGGTCGCTCGGCTACAGGGATGTGTTCTGGAAAACGCTGAGCCTGCAGTGGGGAATTTTCGCGTTTTTTACGGCGGCCACATTTCTCATTCTGTATGGATCGTTCCTGGCTCTGAAGCGGGCTCATCTTCCCGATTTGCCGGACGGTCACACGATTTACATCGGCGGACAGCCCTTGAAGCTGCCGGTTGAGCCTGTGTTGCGGCTCATCGCGCTCGGCGTTTCGCTCGTCATTGCCGCGGCCACCGGGGCCAGCATGATGGTGGAGTGGCCAGCGCTCGCGCTTTTTTGGTACGCACCCCGCACCGCTGGTGGCGTCGTCTGGGATCCGATTTTCGGCAAGCCACTGAACTTTTTTCTGTTCGCGTTGCCCGCGTGGCAACTCATTGCCGGATGGCTGCTTACGCTAGCCGTAATTACCTGTCTACTTGCCGTTTTCTTTATCCTCATTACGGGCGGAACCCGGGTGCTTGCCGGGCAGCTCAGCCGCTCCGTCCTCTTACCCTGGCGCGGGCTCTCCATCGCGTTTGCGTTCCTGTTGCTGATCCTCGCGATGCGTGTGTATATCAGCCGCTTCGAGTTATTGCTCGATGATCATACGATCTTCGGGGGTGTGACTTACACGGACGCGCACGTCATGCTCACGGGGTTGCTCGTGGTCTCGGCGGCGCTCGTTCTCGGCGCGGCGATTGCGGTTTTCAACGCTGTGCGGGTGCCACGTGGGCGCTGGCTGGTCGCGGCGATTCTTCCGGCCGCGGTCTGTTATGTCGCCCTCCAGGGGGTCGCTTGGTACGTCAGCAGCTTTATCGTCAAGCCGAACGAACTGGTTCGCGAGAAGCCCTACATTGTTTACAACACTGACATGACGCGGCAGGCTTATGGATTGAGCCGAATTTCGCAACGCGAGTTTCCCGCCGAAACGACCGTCGACGCGGCCGATGCAGCGAACAATCAGGCGACACTGCAGAACATCCGGCTGTGGGACTGGCGCGCGCTCCAGGATACGCTGCGTCAGATTCAGGAAATCCGCACCTACTACGATTTTCCCGACATCGATATTGATCGATATAACATTGACGGCACCACTCGCGAGGTGATGCTCGCCGCGCGCGAGCTGAACGTCGACAAGCTCCCGGAAAGCAGCCGCAACTGGATTAACGACAAGCTCATCTACACTCACGGCTACGGCATTACCATGAACCCAGTCAATGGCTTCACGCCGGAAGGACTGCCGACGCTCATGCTGAGCAACATGCCGGTCCAGAGTACGGTGCGTGGTCTTAGTGTCACGCGCCCGGAGATCTATTTCGGCGAGCTGACCGATACCGACGTCTACGTGAAGACGCGGCAGAAGGAATTCAACTATCCACAAGGTGCCAGCAACAATCTCACGTCCTACGAAGGCAGCGGCGGCATCGTCCTCGGCGGTTTCCTGCGCCGCATCATTATCGCGCTTGATCGCGACGACCTCGCGAAACTGCCGTTCAGCGATGACGTGAACCAGGATAGCCGCCTGCTGATGCGGCGCAACCTGCGCGAGCGCGTGTCGACATTGGCGCCGTTCCTTACTTACGATCCGGATCCTTATATCGTGCTCGGCGACGATGGCAGGCTGTCATGGATCATGGATGCGTTTACGGTTTCCGACAGCTATCCGTACTCCACCCATTACCGTCTCGGCAACGATCTGATTAACTACATGCGGAACAGCGTCAAGGTAGTTATCGACGCCTACGATGGCACGACAACGTTCTACGTGTTTGATACGGAGGATCCGATCATCGCGGCCTACCGGCGCATCTTTCCGAGTCTGTTCAAGGATGCGTCCATGATGCCACCCGGGCTGCGCAAACATGTGCGCTATCCCGAGTTGTTGCTCAAACTGCAGGCGGAAGTGTACGGCCTGTATCACATGACGGACCCGGAAGCGTTCTACAACCGTGAGGATCTGTGGACGGTCGCCACCGAAGTAGGCATGGGCGAGGGCGGCGCGCAAACCACACAGGCGATGCAGCCGAACTTCGTGCTCATGAAACTGCCGGGCGAAACCGGCGAGGAGTTCGCGGAAATTCTGCCCTTCACGCCAGCCAGCCGGAATAATCTGATTGGCTGGATTGCCGGGCGCAGCGACGGCGCGCACTACGGTACGTCGGTGGTCTACAACTTCCCCAAGACGAAACTGGTTGACGGACCGTTGCAAATCGAGGCGCGCATCGATCAAAATGCCGAACTTTCCGGACAATTGACGCTGTGGAATCAGCAAGGCTCGCATGTGCGGCGCGGGGCGCTGTTGGTGATTCCGACTGGTAAGGCGCTTTTGTATGCGGAGCCGATTTATCTGCAGGCGGAGCGCAGCCCGATGCCGGAGTTGCGTCTGGTCGTGCTTGCACTGCAAGATCGGTTGGCGTACGGACCAACCTTCGAGTCGGCAATGGCGGCGCTCTTTGGCGGTGGGGCTTCGTCGTTGAG
>JBEKXC010000034.1:0-27917 GCA_049512435.1 Terriglobales bacterium
ACATAGGCGCAGTCGCCACCCCAGCGCTCGAAATCGTCCAGAGAATCCAAAACACTTGCCCGCACACCCTGTTTAGTAGCACAATTCCCAGAACTTTACAGGACTAACCGCACTCGGGCGGTAGTCTTTGGCTCAATGACAACATTTTTTCCAGTTCGTGCCTCCAGATTTCGGGTCACGGTTCCCGCCGTTTTCGCGCTGGGGATGTGCGTCCTGATCTCGTGCCAGTCGCCTCCTTCCACGAACAGTGCGAGCTCGGAGTCTTCTTCCGCTGCCGGTTCTATGGCCCTTCGGGCGGAGACCCGCGAGACGAATGGTCCGGTGCGCGACCTCAGGCAGGATGAGAAAGCCGGCGGACACATCCTGCGCAAGCATGTCGGGCAGACCGAACAGCAGCTGCGCGACCGCCTGGAACGGGAACGCGACATTACGGGCGCATCGACCTACACCGACCTCTCGACCGCGGAACACGCGGTGGGCGCCGCCATCGTACAATCGCAGAGCCAAATCCAGAACTGGCTCAACCAACCGGGAAGACATCCCAACCTGGTGCTGGACTATGACACCGACGTTCCGATCGGCCGCACCATGAATCGCGGCGAACATCAATCGCGTGTGTGTGAGCACGCGTTGGTCGTACTGAAATATGCCGGGCCCAACGACTACTACGTTTTGACTTCGTATCCGGAGTGCCGCTCATGAATCCGAAACCCGAAATCACTGCCGCCAATTTTCCCGCGCTGCATACCTTCCTGCGAGGCTACTTCCATGAAGATGTCGCCGACGAGTATGGAACTCCTCCGGAGGCGGCCGATCAGTTCTGCGAGGACGCCGAAACCGACGAGCGCATTCCAGTTGCGCGGGAGTGGCAGCAGATCGTCGAACTGACCGGGGCGCAGCCCGCGCCGTTGAATGCGGCATTGAAGAAACTGGGCAGTGCGATTCGATTGAATGAAGAGGAGATTCCGCAGGTGTCGGCGATCTTCGCCCGTTGCCTGGCCGTGAAATCGCATCGACGGGTGGCCAACGAGTGAGTTCCCGGCCTACCCTTCCCGGCCCACACCCAGCGCGTCGGCCACGCGGTTGATGTAGTTGAACCAGGAAGCGATGAGCGTAATCTGCAGGATGGCTTGATCCTCGAATCCTGCGGCCCGTAATTTTTCGTGATCGTCTTTCCGGATCCTGGTCGCATCTTGGGTGAGTTTCACCACGTAGTCGATCATCACGCGCTCTTGCGGCGTGATGGGCGCGGTGGTGTAATCGCGTTCGAGTGCCTCGACCAATTCCTTGTCCAAAGTGACGCGACGCAGAAACTCTGCGTGGGACTCGATTCAATACACGCACCGGTTGGTCACCGAAACCATGGTGGCGATCATCTCGTGATGACGCCGCTCGAGCGGCAGGTCGGGGGACATCAGCACGCCGAAGGTCGAGAACGCATGATGAAGCGCCTGCGGAATCAGGGAGTGTGAGGCTACGATCTGCGAAGTTACGCCCTGGGAGCTGCCGCCCGCCGCGGGAT
The DNA here is from genome assembly GCA_049512435.1 of Terriglobales bacterium. GTDB lineage: Bacteria > Acidobacteriota > Terriglobia > Terriglobales > Acidobacteriaceae > Acidiflorens. Next base: position 1,523 of record JBEKXC010000034.1, read on the forward strand.
GGATGGGAACGGCGTACTCCTGCGGATAAAGCGTCTTCTGCCCTTCCATCGCCTGCTTCAGTTCTTCGTCAGCTTCCAGGAACGGTATGGTCCGGATCCAGGTCACGGTTTCGATTTGCCCTCCACGCGGAATTGCCTGCGGTGCCGGCGTTTTCATACCCTACATGCTGGCTACCGCAGTTGCCAATAGTCGGAAAACGCTACAACGCGGCAATCACGGCTCGCTGCTGGTAGCATTACTTGGTTTGCTACCGAGTGTGCAGGTAGATTACTGTTTTCTCACAGATTTTGTTCTTAGGAGACTCGATGCCGCAAGATACCTTGACCATCACCGACAACCGTACCGGGCAGAGCTACACTCTTCCCGTAGAAAACGGCACCATCCGCGCCCTGGATCTGCGCAAGATCAAGACCGGGCCCGAAGATTTCGGCCTGATGACCTATGATCCCGCCTTCACGAATACCGCTTCCTGCCGGAGCGCGATCACCTACATTGATGGCGATCGGGGAATCCTGCGCTATCGCGGCTATCCCATCGAGGTTTTGGCTGAGCACTGCACCTATCTCGAAGTTGCCTACCTGATTCTGTTCGGCGAACTGCCCACCGCGAGTGAATTGAAGAATTGGGTGTTTGAGATCACGCACCACACCATGCTCCATGAAACCACTAAGAAGTTCATGGAAGGCTTCCGCTACAATGCGCACCCCATGGCTATGCTGGTGAGCACGGTGGCGGCGCTGTCCACGGTTTATCCGGAATCGAAGAACGTTCACGACCCCGAGAACCGGCTGCTGCAGATCAAGCGCCTCATCGGCAAGATGCCTTCCATTGCGGCCATGTCGTACCGTCACATGCTTGAGTTCCCGTACATCTATCCGGACAACGACCTCACCTATACCGAAAATTTTATGAACATGCTGTGGAAGATGGTGGAACCCAAGTACGCCGCCAATCCGGTGATTGCGCGGGCGCTCGACGTTCTGTTTGTTTTGCATGCGGACCATGAGCAGAACTGCAGCACGAACGCCATGCGAGCTGTGGGCAGTTCCCAGGCCGACCCCTATCTGGCCACGGCTTCGGCGGCTGCGGCTCTCTCCGGCCCGCTGCACGGCGGGGCAAACGAAGAAGTGCTGCACATGCTCGATGAGATTGGTTCCAAGGACAACGTGCCCGCCTACATCAAGAAGATCAAGGAAGGTAAAGGCAAGCTGATGGGCTTTGGGCACCGCGTTTACAAGAACTACGATCCGCGGGCCAAGATCATCAAGCGGACCGCCGACAGCGTATTTGAAGTTACCGGACGCAACACCAAACTTGAGATCGCTCTGGAACTGGAGCGCATTGCGCTGGAGGATGATTATTTCGTGCGGCGCAAGCTCTACCCGAACGTGGATTTCTACTCCGGCATCATCTACCAGGCGATGGGCTTCAAGCCCGAGATGTTTACCGTGCTGTTCGCAATTCCGCGCACCATCGGCTGGCTGACGCAATGGCAGGAAATGCTGAACGATCCCGAACAGAAGATCGCACGACCGCGGCAGGTGTGGATTGGACACGAGACGCGGGAGTTTGTGCCGATTGAGAAGCGGGGGAAGTAGAACTTGGAGCGCAGTTCGGCAGTTGCTGTGGTCATGACTCTGGATTCGCGCTAGCCGCCGGCAATGGCCCCTATCACGATGAACGGCTCCGCCCCGGACGCAACTGCGTTGGGGAGTGGAACATCCGGCGATTCATGCGACAAATCCTGCTCGCAGGCGAAGAAGCGCAAGAAAGCCCGCCGCTGCAGTGTGATTTGGTCGCGGATGGTGCCGCGTAGCATCGGATAGCGGTCCTCGAGCGCGTCGAGCACCGAGCGCTGTGTGGCCGGGCCCTCGACCTCGAGTTCCACCTCGCCACGAACCTGTGCCAGCGTACGCAGATGTTGCGGGAGTATGACTCGGATCATATCTGCTCGATCACCCCAGCGTCTGCACCTCGACCGAAAGCACTGCTGGAAGATCGCGGACAATCGGCGCCCATCTGTCTCCCGCGTCGGCCGATGCATACACCTGCCCGCCGCTGGTGCCGAAATACACTCCGCACTTGTCGAGCGAATCGACGGCCATCGCATCGCGCAGCACGTTGACGTAGCAGTTGCTTTGCGGCAGGCCTTTGGTCAGCGGCTCCCACTCGTTTCCGCCGGTGCGGCTGCGGAAGACGCGCAGCTTCCCATCCGGGACAAAATGCTCCGAGTCGCTCTTGATGGGGACGACGTAGATGGTCTCCGGCTCGTGGGCGTGCACGTCGATCACGAAGCCGAAGTCCGTCGGCAGGTTGCCGCTGACTTCTTGCCACGAATCGCCGGCGTTGTCGCTGCGCATAACGTCCCAATGCTTCTGCATGAAGAGCACTGCCGGACGCGACGGATGCATGGCCACATGATGAACGCAGTGGCCGACCTCGGCCCGCGGGTCGGGGATGGTTTGTGAGTACAGTCCGCGATTGATCGGCTGCCACGTCTTGCCGGCATTGTTGGTACGGAAAGCGCCCGCCGCCGAAATGGCGATGAAGATCCGGTTGGGGTCGCTCGGATCGAGAATGATGGTGTGCAGACACATTCCTCCAGCGCCCGGCTGCCATTTTGGCCCGGAGCCGTGGCCGCGCAGTCCGGAGAGTTCTTGCCAGTTGTGTCCGCCGTCGGTTGAGCGGAACAGAGCCGCGTCTTCGATTCCGGCGTAAACCGTATCCGGATCGGTGAGCGATGGTTCGAGATGCCACACTCGTTTGAATTCCCAGGGATGCGGTGTGCCGTCATACCACTGGTGCGTGCCGGGGACACCGTCGTACACGAACTTGTTCCCCACCGGCTCCCAGGTCTTGCCGCCGTCGTTCGAGCGCTGGATTAGCTGCCCGAACCATCCGCTGGACTGCGACGCATACAGCCGATTCGGGTCCGCGGGCGATCCCTTGAGGTGATAAATCTCCCAGCCCGCAAAGTGAGGGCCGCTGACTTCCCACTGTTCGCGCTTGCCGTCCGACGTCAGCACGAACGCGCCCTTGCGTGTGCCGACCAGAACCCGCACCGTGCTCATGTTTCACTCCCTCTTTCTTTTATTTCATTCACCGCGCGATAAGCCCGCTTCCAGCCTTCAACGTCAATCTTCGTAATTTGCAGCATGGCTTTGAAGAAATTGAGAATACCGGGGCCAGCAGGATACACCATGGCGGGCGGTGTGGCATCCAGGTGTTGGGTGGTTTGCTCCCATTCTGGAAGTGGGTAGCGGATTCTTTCCGGAACCGGACGTACACTCCCTTTCGGTAACCCCCGGTAATCGTCGGTAACCGTCGGACTGCGGGTACCCGGCCTTACAATTACCTTACTCCGCGATCTTATTCCGCAATCTTGGTTGCGCGATTGGCGGGGTTTCGTCTGGGAATCTCCCGGCGAGGTTCGGAGCCGTTCGACGCTGGCGGAAATCGCGAGCGTTGGACAGGAAAAAAGGCTGGAGTCCGCTCCCTATGGCGTTTGGTTTTGGCTTCAACAAACAGAAGGTTCTCAGCGCCGCGGAAAAGTTTGTCCAGCAGGGCAAGCTGCAGAACGCCATTGCTGAGTATGAAAAGGTCCTGAAGAACGATGGCAAAGATCTTACCGTCAACAACACCATCGGCGATCTCTACGCCCGCCTCGGCGACACCGCCAAAGCGATTGAGTGCTTCAAAACAGTAGGTGATGCCTATGCCGCGCAGGGTTTTACGGTCAAGGGCATCGCCATGTACAAGAAGATCACCAAGATCCAGCCGAGCGTGGATGGCTCTCTGAAACTAGCGGAACTCTACACCCAGCAGGGGCTGTTCAACGACGCCCGCGCCCAATACCTGCAAGTGGCCGAAGACTTCATGAAGGCTGGCGATCTTGACCAAGCGGTGCGCCTTTTCCAGAAAGTCCTCGAAATGGACCCGGAAAATGTCCCCATGCGGGTGAAACTCGCCGAAGTTTATGTCCGGCTCGGAAAAAAGAAAGAAGCGTGGGAGATTTTCAGCGCCGCGGCGGAATCGCTGCGCTCCCGTGGCTCACTCGCGGCTGCCGAAGATATTCTGAAGCGGATGCTGGTGCTCGATCCGGGCAGCAGTTACGTTCTGCTGCTGCGCGGAAAGTCCGCTCTCGAGAGCGGAGATCCGAAGAGTGCCATCGAGTATCTGGAGAAGGCATCCGACCTCGATTCTCATCCCGAAGGTTTACGCGACCTGCTGAAGGCATACCTGCAGGCCGGAAACCCGACCCAAGCTGCGCCCATTGCCGAAAAGCTGCTGACCGTACACAACGATCCCGAGGGACTGTTTCTGCTGGCGGAAGGCTGCGCCCGCCTCGGTCAGTATCACGAGGCGCTCGACGTTTATACGCGGCATGCCGATCGCCTGCTGGCGACAGACTCGACCAAGCTGCTGAGCAGCCTGCATACCATGATCACCTACGTGCGCGACGATTCGGGCGCACTGGACGGGCTCTTGCTTCTGCTGAACAAAGCCGGCGAGAGCACGCACGTCAACGAAGTCACCGAACTTCTGGCGCACGCCTCCGTCAAGGACGGAAACCTGGCTCGCGCTCGCGACCTGTACCAGATGCTGGCCACCACCGAACCCCAGAACCAACTGCATCAGCAAAACTATCGGCAAGTGATGGCGCGCATGGAGGAGGCGTCGCCATCCATCGGGATCACCGCCGAAGAGGGGGCGGTCATCGTGGAGGAATTGGAAGCGATCGCGCCGGTCATCGATCAGGCCTATCCCGACGACATCGCCATCGCCCTGCGTTCCGCGGTCACCGATGCGGATCTGTTTCTCTCGTACAACTTGCCGGACAAGGCAGTCGTTCCTCTGCTGGGAGCTCTGCCTCAGGCACCGCGCGACGCGCGCCTGAACCAGCGCCTGGCCGCACTTCATACCCGCTTCCATCGCTTTATCGAAGCCGCCGTCTGCTGCCGCACTCTGGAAAGCGTGTACCACGATGCCGGCCATTCGGACGAAGCCACGCGCTACGGGGAATTGGCCGCTCGCTATGAGCAGAACGTGCCAGCCGGTGCATTGTCGGTTGGATCGTCGCCGGTTGGACCATCGTCTGTTGCTCCACCGGCCGCCGCTCGGTCCGGTGCTGCGGCTCCTCCCTCGCCCTGGCCTCTGGCCACGCCCGCGGCTGGCGCTCACGAAATTGTCGCTGCCGCGCATCCGGAATTTGCCGTCCATGATTCGACCGGGCAGGATTCGGTCGGGCACGATTTGGCCCAGCATGATTTGGCCGAGCCCGCGCACGCTGACGCGCACGAGCTTTCCTCCGATCTTGCCTCCGAGTGGGAGCATTCGCTTTCCGTCGACGAGCACGCACCGCCTGCAGAACTGCCGACTGCCAAGACTGATGCCTCCAGCAATCCCGAGATCGCCGAGACGGTCGAAGAAATCCGTTTCTACCTCGAGCACTTCATGACGGACCAGGCCCACGCCGGCCTTGAGAAGCTTGAATCGCTGACTAGCGATGCCCGCATTCTCGATCCGCTGCGGGTTGCCGTCGCATCCTCCGGTCAGCCGCCGGTCGAGCCGGAGCCGGAGATCACGGAGATCAACGCCGACGAGATCAGTGCCGATGAACCCGCAGATTTCGAAGTTGAAATGGAGTCCCAGGACGGGTCCGAGATCGCCGCCTCGCCCGATCTGATGGCCGGGTACGAGCACGATACTCACGACGAAATCCACCATGAGGCTTCGGCGGAACCCACGCCGGAAACGGAACCGACGTACGCCACATCTACTCCGCCGGAATCCGTGCATGCGACGACCGGCGAGCTGACCGAGTTTGTCGCAGATCTCGAAGCCGCGCTCGGCGATTCTTTCCCGCAAGCCCAGCCACACGGCGCGCAGCCATTGCCGGGCTGGCCGGCGGCGCCCGCCCCAGCGGCCATGCCCACGATAGCCGCGTCGGTGGAAGGCGCCGCAACCGCCGCCGCTCCCGCTATGGCCAAGAGCATTCCTTCGATGAGCGTTCCTTCGATGAGCTATGGCCCCGCTGCCGTGCGGCCCTTGGGAGCCGGAGCCCAAGCCATGCATGGCGCCGACAGCGTCGATCTTTCGGAGATGTTCGGGGAGTTGAAACAGGAACTCGAAGAAGAGGTTGTTGCCGGCGATGACGACCCGGAAACGCATTACAACCTGGGCGTTGCCTTCCGCGAAATGGGCCTGCTCGACGAAGCCATCGCCGAATTGCAGAAGGTCTGTACTGCCATCGATCACGGCCATGCCTTTGCGCAACCCGTCCAGACCTACACCTGGCTGGCCCAATGCTTTCTTGATAAAGGCGTTCCTGAAGCCGCGATCCGCTGGTATGAAAAGGCGCTTAACATCCCCGGACTCGATGACCAAGCGCGTCTGGCCATCAACTATGAACTGGGGTCGGCATGCGAAACGGCCAGGGACAAACCCGCGGCACTCCGCCATTTCACCGCCGTGTACGGCACGAATATCGATTATCGCGACGTGGCCGAGCGCATTCAGGCTCTGAAGTCGTAGAATGCACGAAGTGGGTTCGGAATTTGCGCTGGGGATGCAACCGATCCCACGCCTATCCGGCGGCCTTACTAACAGCCTGACTCACTGCTTTACTCTGAACCACGCGTGCAATGATTTCGGATCCCAAGCTACCTTTTCCCAGCGAGCCCGCCCGTGTCGAGGAACTCAAGTCCACGGCGGAAACGTCACTTACCGCGGTTCGAGTTCCGGTTTCCGTTGCGGGGCCTTCGGTCGCGCGTCTATGGCTCCGCCGTGTCGGAGTGCTTTTATTCGTATTTTTGTGCGCGACGCTTGGGGTGATGCTCATGATCTTGCCCTGGCGTCCGGAATGGTCCGACAACCCGCTACTGCTTCCGTATCCCTCGCTTCGCGCCGTGGCAGCCAGCGGTTTCACGCGCGGCGTCGCGACCGGCTTGGGAGCGCTGAATGTGTGGATCGGTTTTTGGGAGGCCATTCAATATCGGGAAGAGGAATGAAAATCATGGAGTCATTGAATGATTGAGACATTGAATCATTCAACCCAATGCTCCAATAATTCAATACCTCAATGACTCAATGCCAGCATGATTCAAATGTATCAATGACGCAACTTATGACCGATCCAAAACTCAAGCCTGCGCCCCTTGCGTACAGGAACGAACCATTTCTCAACAGTCCCGACGGCAGAATTCTGCGCCTGTTGTCCGAGTACAGCGAGCCGCTCTCGCGTTTCCGCCGCGAGCAGATCCAGGACACAGTCGTCTTCTTCGGCTCCGCCCGTATTCACAGCCACAACAACGCCAGCAACCGTCTGACCGAAGTCCAGAGCAACGGCGCTCAGATCTCCGACGAGCAGCAGGGCAGGGATATGAAACGCGCCGAGGCTGCCGTTGGCATGGCTCGCTACTACGAGGACGCACGCCGGCTGGCCGGCCTGCTGACCGAATGGTCCACCCAGATCCCCGCCAAGCGTCACCGCTTCGTTGTGACCACCGGTGGCGGCCCGGGCATCATGGAGGCTGCCAATCTTGGCGCCCACGAAGCGGGAGGGAAAACGATAGGGCTCAACATCAACCTGCCTTTCGAGCAGAATCCGAATCCGTACATTACGCCTTCGCTCAACTTCGAGTTTCATTACTTTTTCATGCGTAAGTTCTGGTTCGCGTATCTGGCCAAAGCGCTGGTGATTTTTCCGGGCGGCTTCGGCACGCTCGACGAACTCTTTGAAATCCTCACCCTTGCCCAGACGGAGAAGCTGGCCAAGAAAATTGTCGTCGTCATTTATGGCAGCGATTATTGGAAGAAGGTCATCAATTTCGAAGCCATGGTCGACGCCGGCGTGATTTCGGCACCGGACCTCGATCTGTTCAAGATGTCAGATTCGCCAGAAGAAAGCTTCGAGTTCCTGAAAGAGGGACTGACCAGGTACCATCTCGCACCGCAACAAGCCAAGCGCACCGGCGAAGCGGCCGTCCCCGAAATCGCCAAGACGCGACCTTGAGTCCATCTCGATGCGCGGCGCCTTAGGGGCCGGATCTCCCGTAGAGACGCGGCTTTCCGTGGCTCGCCGTGTCCAAGGAAGACGGGGGAAGCCGCGTCTCTACAGATGGAACTCTCTGCGCTCATCCCCGTATAGACTGCTGCCGTTCAGTGTTTGCAGGAGACAACAAGAATGTTCTCACGAATGAGATTGGCCACAGAACTCTGTTGCCTGATTTGTTTCTGCGCAACTTTCCTCGCAACTCCCGCGCTCGCTCAACCGCCAGGCCCAAACGAGATGCCATCCGTGATCCAGGTTCCGGCGGAAGCACAGCCCTCGCCGCATTTCGATCCCACGGAGGCCACAAACGCTTACCTGGCGCAGATTCCCGCCGACAAGACGGCCCGTTCCGACGCCTATTTCGAAGGCGGATACTGGATGGTTCTTTGGGACTTTGTCTATGGAGTGGTCGTCGCGCTGCTCTTGCTGAATTTGCGGTGGTCGGCGCGCATGCGGGAACTGGCAGAGCGGGTCACTCGTTTCAAGACGGTGCACACATTTGTGTACTGGTTGCAATACCTCGTGCTCACCACCATCCTGGCCTTCCCGCTCACGGTTTACGAAGATTATTTCCGCGAACACAAATACGGGCTCGCCACCCAGACCTTTGGCCCCTGGTTGGTAGATCAACTGAAGGGTCTAGGTGTGGGAGTGGCGCTGGGCGGCGTGCTGGCGATGTTGCTGTTCGGTGTTGTTCGCCGTTTTCAGCGAACCTGGTGGATCTGGGGTGCGGTCGTGACCATGCTGTTCTCGATATTCACCGCGCTGGTCGCTCCGGTCTACATAGTTCCCATCTTCAATAAGGTCACGCGCCTCGACGATCCGAAGATCGTTGACCCCATTCTGAGCATGGCGCGGGCCAACGGAATCCGCGCGAAAGATGTGTACAAGATCGATGCTTCGCGGCGGTCAACGCGAATGAGCGCGAACGTCAGCGGCTTTGCCAATACGATGCGCATTACCCTCAACGACAACCTCTTGCGCCGCGGTTCGCCGGAAGAAATCCAGGCGGTCATGGGACACGAGATGGGGCACTACGTCATGAACCACATCTACAAGGGCATCATGTTTAACTCGATCGTCACCGTGCTGGCCTTCGCCTACTTGTATTGGGGACTTGTCTGGGCGCTCCAGCGCTGGGGCGAGAAGTGGCAGATTCGGGGCGTGGGCGACACCGCTGTCATTCCACTCGTCATGCTGTTGGCCTTGATCCTTGGTTTCGTCACCACTCCCATCATGAACAGCTTTACTCGGACTCAGGAGTACGAAGCCGACATATACGGACTGAACGCGAGCCGGCAGCCCGACGGGTTTGCCCAGGCTGCGATCCATCTCGGCGAATACCGCAAGATGAATCCCGACCCCATCGAGGAGTGGATTTTTTTCGATCATCCGAGCGGACGCAATCGCATTTACGCCGCGATGCGCTGGAAGGCTGAGAATTTGAGATTGTTCACCGCGCAGCAATAGGCCCGTGTGGAGGCGGGCTCCGCCCCCGTACCAGCTCGCGTAGGAACGGCCGCCCTCAGCCGTCCAAGATGAGCGCAACTCGGCGGACTGCCTGCGGCCACGGCGACTCCATATTCCTTGTAGTGCAGAGGTTCGCGGATAAAGAGTGTCCGCGTCCCACAAGAACTGAACCGGTTCTCGTAGTAATCTGAAATCTGATTGGCTGACGGCTTTCTGTTCGGAACGTCACCGCCCGGAGCCAATTTCGCCGCAAACCGTCGCTCAGGAGACCCAATGAATCCCGATGCAACCATGTCCCCCACCGAACCGATCCCAGCTACGCCGCCGTCAGTTCTCAGCAAGATCTTCATCGGCAAAGACGGCCTCCGCGCTGGCTGGAGCCTGCTCGTCTTCATCGCTATGCTCGCAATTATTCTCTCCGCTGCACACTTCGTCAGCCGCAAGATCCACCCGCAGGCTCCAAACATCGAGCAGATCGCCTCGAACGTGCCGATCATGTTGATGCTCCTCAACGAGTCTATCCCCTTGGTCGCGGTCCTCCTCGTCACCTGGATCATGTCGAAGATCGAGCGCCGTCCCAACTCCGTCTACGGCTTGGGCGGCAGCAGTAAGGTTGCGCACTTTTTCGCCGGACTCGGCTGGGGAGTCGTCTGTCTTTCCCTTCTTGTGCTGACCCTGAGGAAGACGGGACTGCTCGTGATCGACGGCCGCCTCCTCTTTGGCGGCGATGTACTCCGTTACGGGGCAATGTGGCTGCTCGGCTTTCTCCTGGTCGGGCTGCTTGAGGAGTACCTCACCCGCGGCTACATCCAATACACACTCACGCGTGGCCTCGCGGGCATTTACCGGTGGGCTTTTAAAACGAGCCACAGCGAAGCGTTCGGCTTCTGGACTTCCGCCGTCATCTTGTCCATCCTCTTCGGACTTGGCCACAGCAAGAATCCAGGTGAATCTCCTATCGGATTGCTTTCTGCCGGCCTGGCCTCTATGGTTTTCTGCCTCAGTCTCTGGCGCACCGGCTCTCTGTGGTGGGCGATCGGGTTCCACACCGCATGGGACTGGTCCCAATCCTTCCTCTATGGGGTCTCCGACAGCGGAACCATGATCCAGCACCATCTCCTCGCCACTCATCCGGTAGGCAAGCCGATCCTCAGCGGCGGAGCGACCGGCCCGGAAGGCAGCATCTTCACCGTCGCCATCATCGGCCTCATCACCCTCATCATTTTCTTGACCCTGCCTCGCGCGCGCTATGGTGACATGTCGGAGTGCTCCACCCAACTGCACGCCGGGGAAGATTGAACCCACAGGGCTTCCCTGCCGCAGGCTAATCTCGACGAGAAGCGGGCGAGGTCTCGTAGTAGGCTGAGAGCTAATGGCGCACCGCTGTTTGCTCTATTACATCACCGACCGAAGCCAGTTTCGCGGCGACGAACGGGCGCGGCGACGGGCTCTGCCTGAGAAAATCGTCGAAGCTGCGCTCGCCGGCGTCGACTATATCCAGCTACGCGAGAAGGATCTGAGCGCTCGAGAGTTGGAAAGTTTGGCACGGGAAGCGGTCGCGGCTGTGCGTGAGAATTCGTCGTTGACGCGCCTCTTAATTAACCATCGTACGGATGTCGCTCTGGCTGCGGGAGCCGACGGGGTTCATCTTCGCGCAGAAGATGTGGCGCCTCATGAAGTGCGCTCGGCATTGGAAATTTCTGCCCACCTGCCATTGGCCACTGACCACTTTCTCGTGGCCACTTCTGGCCACGCTCCCGCCGATGTTTTTCGCGCTGCGTCCGAGAAAGCCGACTTCGCCGTTTTCGCTCCGGTGTTCGGGAAAACGGGCATTGCCGGGGCGCAACCCGCCGGGCTGGCCGCCTTGCGAGAAGCGTGCGGGGCGAAGATCCCCGTCCTCGCTCTCGGCGGCGTCACCATCGAAAACGCCGCATCGTGCCTGGACGCTGGAGCGGCTGGTGTTGCCGGCATTCGCTTGTTCCAGGAGAATAAAATCGAAGACGTCGTCCGCTCGCTGCGGACGCTCTGACACCATGGAAGAGACGCAACCGCTCTTACGAGCCCGCGCCGAAGAATACATTCCCGCGCTCGTCCGCATTCCCGCGGGATGGTTCTTCATGGGCTGCGACACTGGCCAGGACAATGAGAGGCCGGTGCATCCCGTCTGGATTGACGAATTTCTGCTCGCAGCATGCCAGGTCACCAACATCGACTACGGACATTTCCTGCGCGACACAGCATCTTTACCGCCGCCGTTCTGGAGCAACCCCGCGTTTAACCATCCGGAGCAGCCCGTCGTCGGAGTGTCGTGGTCCGAGGCAAGCCATTACTGCGAGTGGCTGAATGCAAGCACCGGCGGAAAGTTCCGTTTGCCTACGGAGGCCGAATGGGAGCGCGCGGCTCGCGGAGGCCGTGAGGGGGCGCTGTTCCCGTGGGGCGACGCGCCGCCGCAGTCGCTGCGTGGCTATGCAGATCGTTGCGCCGGTTATTGGAAGACGGGGCCCGAACCTGTGGCCCGCGCCGAACCGAACGCATACCGTCTCTATAACATGTGCGACAACGTGCACGAGTGGTGCAGTGACTGGTATGCGCCCGGCTATTATGCGGTGTCGCCCGAGCGTAATCCACGCGGACCTGAAACCGGCGAGCGGCGCGCCTCCCGCGGAGGTTCCTGGCGTCACCACATTAAGATGTCGCGTTGCGCGGCCCGTTCCAGCATCCCTCCGGAGTTCAAGTATGCGGACTATGGGTTCCGCGTCGCGTGCGACGTTACTATCGCCGGGCCGCAACAATTTCCAGAACGCCGGGAGTGATCATGCGGGCTCCCGGTGTGGCTTGCAATTGACTGAATGCCTGCCAGATAGATTCGGCGTGTCCCGGGGACAGATATCCTAGTTCGACGAGGCGAGCACGGCCGACTTCGACGAAGGTTGCCAGCCAAGTCCAGCTCAAGTGATCGGGTTGCACAACATCGACGATAGGCCGAGCGCTACGAATTTCGTAACCGAGTTCCTCCAGCCAGTGCGGGAGCCACAACGCAACGTCGGGCTCGCCGCCGTTGTTGCGCCAACTGGCCATAACCGCGCTTACGAATTCTTCGAGTTCAGCACACGGCGGCGCGGCGCGCCAAGTGGAATAGTCAAAATATTCGTGCAGAACAATAACCCCATCCGGTCGGAGCGCGGCGGCCATCCGCGACAAGACGGCGCGGGGATTCTTGACGAATGCGAACACCCAGCGACACCAGGCGCGATCCGCAACCACTTCGGGAAACTCATCGGCGTCGAGATCGGCTCGATACGCAATGATGTTGTGAAGGTGGCGTTGGCGACAAGCAGCGTCGAACGCGCCCAGGAATCGTTCCGACTTATCGATGGCCATGATGCGACCGGAAGCGCCGACCAGTTCGGCGAGATCCAGGGAAGCGTAACCCGGTCCGCACCCGACATCCAGCACCGTTTGGCCGACGCCGATTCCGGCAGTGTGCCAGGCGTCAAGCGCACGCTGCCGCCACGCGCGATGCTGCAAGCCGAGACGCTCGATCTCCGCATCGTGGGTGCCCAATACGTAATCTTTCGTGGGAACCATTCTTCTTTCGCCCGCCATTTCCGGTGTGTCGATCTGAGTGTATCGGAGAGCGGCAACCAGCTTCTATCCGTTTCTTGCGGTCGAATCCCAGAGCGTAGAACAGCGCGCCAGTCCGAACACCCTTTCGACCAGGCAGCGCACGGTGATATGGGCGCAGTGCATAATTTAAACGAACGCCCTTAAAGGATCTCTATGACGGACCTCGCCACCCATTACCTCGAAGAAATGAAGCGCCAGTTCCACGGCAATAAGCGCATGGGCGAAGCCGCCATGGCTCAGCTTGAAGACAAGGACTTCTTCGTTGCGCTCGATGCGGACTCTAATTCTGTCGCCACCTTGGTCAAGCACATTGCCGGCAATGCCCGCTCGCGCTTTACCGATTTCCTCACCAGCGATGGCGAGAAGCCGGACCGTTTTCGCGATCAGGAATTTGAAATCTCGGCGAAAACCACGCGCGAAGAAGTGATGCGCTGGTGGGAACAGGCCTGGTCGCACGTGTTTTCCGCGCTTGACTCCCTCCAGCCCGAAGATGTGCAACGCATCGTGACCATTCGCCAGGAGCCTCATACCGTCATGCAGGCGCTCAACCGCGCCCTCGCGCACTACGCGCAACACATCGGTCAAATCGTCTTCCTCGCCAAACACCTGCGCTCTTCACAATGGAACACGCTCAGCATTGCGCGTGGTAAATCGGAAGACTATAAAACTGCGAGCCCGAAAACGCACGCTCGCGGAACGTTGAAACCCTAGCCGTGATGCTTGGATATTTGCCCGCGGGAGTTCCGATCGCAGGCGGCCCATATTCGGAAGATCCGGAAACGTGGAATATCGTTTCGACAGTGTAGAATAAGCCGTTTGCGCTTCTAGGTCCGAACTCATAAAGGGGCTTCCATGTCCAGCACTTCGTCGACCACCATGCTCGCAGTGGTCAAGGCGGAACCCGCGCCGGGCGCGGAAATCCGCGAAGTCAAAATTCCAGGCTATGGCCACACCGACGTCCTCGTCAAAGTCAAAGTCGCCTCCATCTGCGGCACCGATCTCCACATCTATGAATGGGACCGCTGGGCGCAGGGGCGCATTCATCCGCCGCTCATTCCTGGACACGAATTCTGCGGCGAGGTGGTCGCGTTCGGCGATGAAGTCACCAGCGTTAAGGAAGGCGACTTCGTATCTGCCGAAATGCACGTAGCTTGCGGCAAGTGCCTGCAGTGCCGCACCGGCGAAGCCCACATCTGCCAGAACGTGAAAATTATCGGCGTCGACACCGACGGAGCTTTTGCAGAGTACGTCGTCATCCCCGAATCGAATATCTGGAAACTCGATCCCGCCATTCCGCAGGAATACGCTTCCATCCTCGATCCACTGGGCAATGCCGTGCACACGGTGCTCGCCGGAGAAATTGCCGCGAAAACTGTAGCCGTCACCGGCTGTGGTCCCATCGGCCTGTTTTCGATCGCGGTGGCGAGAGCCGTAGGTGCAACCACGATCTTCGCGATCGAAGTTAACGAACACCGGCGCAAGCTTGCAACGAAGATGCATGCCGACTACGCGCTCGATCCGTCTAAAGATGACGTGCGCGCCATCGTCGCCGAAAAAACTGGAGGGTTCGGTGTCGACGTGGTCCTCGAGATGGCCGGCCATCCCGACGCCATCCGAACCGCGTTCGATATCGTTCGGCGTGGCGGACGCATCTCTCTCCTCGGACTCACCTCAAAACCCATTCCTCTCAATTTCTCCGAAGATATCATTTTCAAAGGCATCACCATTCAAGGCATCAATGGCCGCCGCATGTACCAGACGTGGTACCAGATGACCGCATTGCTAAAAAGTGGACGCCTCGATCTTCATCCCGTAATCACCGACCGCATCCCGATGAAGGATTTCTCCCAAGCCATGGCCCGCCTGAAGACCGGCGAAGCCAGCAAAATACTGGTGTATCCGAACGGGATGAACTAACCTTTCGAGTGCCTTAGGTCCTGAGTTCTCGAGACCCGGGAGCGGTCGCCCCCATTCTGGTGCGACTCCTGGCATAAAATTGAGACTGGAGTAAAACTGTTAGTAGCCGGAGAGGTGGCCGAGTGGTTGAAGGCGCCAGTCTTGAAAACTGGAGTACGGGAAACCGTACCGAGGGTTCGAATCCCTCCCTCTCCGCCAGAATTTCCCCAACCATCGTAAACAGGAGTGCCGCAACCAAGACAACGACGCGAAGATCGAGCGCTTTGGTCCCGACGGCAAGCCTATCCCTCAACTGAAACCTTGATTCACTGGGCGCAGCGAAACGAACCGAACGAAATGTCCTGGGTGCGCCCGTGGATCGGTCTTGGGTGCGCGGCAGTGCCGGTGGTAGACTGACGCCTATGTCCGTCAAAAAGAAGACCAAAAAGAAGCAAACAGAGTTGAAGAAAACTGCCGCGAAGAAGGGGAGGCCAGTGAAGAGGCCGGTCAGAAAGAAACTGGCTAAAAAGAAGCTAGCCCTGAGGAAAGGGTTGGAGAAGAGGCCCGCTTTGAAGAAGGCGCCTGCGAGAACGAAGGCACTCGGCAAGAAGGCCGCCGGCGCGAAGGCTGCGGGTGCCTTCGAGAAACGAACTCCGGGAGAGAGTCAGAGTCTGGATGCCGAGGCAATGGCACTCCAAGGATTCAGATCGCGGTCAGCGGTGCAATCGGGAGATCTGCAGGGATTATCCAACGTCGAAGCTGCGGATTCGGAGAGCGTGGACGAGTTAATCGAGGAAGGGAACGCGTTCGAGGCCGACGTTGTGGCTGGCGTGGAAAGTGCTGGGGACGCTGACGAAAAGGAAGTTCGCACTCACGAGGTGCCGGAGGACGATGTTCCGGGTGAATATCTGGACAAAGAGTAAGACAGTTGCCGGAGCCAGTGCGCAGCCGATGATCTTGCCCGCCGCTGGGGAAGCCTGACTAGCTCACCGAGTTAGCCATCATCAGCGCGAACAACGCTGGCAGATAGATGATTGTCGCCTGCAGCAGTCGCCGAGCCGACGGTTTCGATGCCGCAGCCGTTGCTGGCAATCGCGGATACGCCATTCCCACTGCCACGCGGAAGAGCGCCGCGCCCATGACAACCGCGCCCACCAGATAGACGCGTCCTGCCATTTCCATTGCAACCGGTAAAACACTCACCGGAATCAACGCGCCGGAATATGCCAGAATCCGCCACACCGTGGACTGCCCATCGGAATCCACCACCGGCAACATGCGAATGCCGCCTTGCGCATAGTCCTCGCGATAGAGCCACGCGATCGAAAGAAAATGCGGAAACTGCCACACAAACATGATGGCAAAAAGAATCAGCGTCTCCGCTTCCAGTTTTCCGCGTGCCGCCGTCCAACCCAGTACCACCGGCATCGCTCCCGGAAACGCACCCACAAATGTGCACAGCGGAGAAACTTTCTTCAGTGGAGTGTACGCCGCCAGATATACCAGCGCGGTTAAAAATGCCAATAACCCAGTTAGTAAGTTTGCATAGATGGCAAGATAAGCTGATCCACCCAGAGTTAGTGCCAATCCCATCATGGCCGCGTGGGCACGGCTCATCCGTCCCGCAGGCAAGGGACGCAGCGCCGTGCTCCGCATCCGCCTATCTACGCCCGCTTCCAGCACTTCGTTCAGCGCCGCCGTTCCGCTCGAAACCAGCGACACCCCCAACAGAGCATGGAACAAGCCCAGCGACCACGACGAACTCCCCATCCGATGCGCGCCAAAAAAGTAGCCGCACCACGCCGTCAGGACGATCAAAGTCGTAATGCGCGCCTTAGTCAGTTCGGCGTAATCGCGCAGCAGAGAAATCAATGTTTGCAACATGAACCCCACGCTCACCCGTTTGCCCCCTCCGCCCTCATCTGGCGGTTTAGCTCAAACCGGCAGTCATCGAAGAAATCCCCACGAAACTTTGGCCCTGAAACCGGGCTCCTCAAAGACAGCATTCGTGCCGCGCCATCTGTCCTAATGTCAAGCCAAAAGTTACAGCGATGGTGCGTCTCGTCAAACGGGTCTTATCATTCGATGCTCGCACTAAACGCAATCCGAGGCAACTCACTGCGGCAACTAGCGAGGGCAACTGGTATCGCGACCGCGTGATGATTCATACCGCGGCGAAACGAGAGGCGATGCTATTCTGCAGCCCGTCAAAGTCCTTGCCCAAAGCGGGATCTGATCCACAAACGGGAATTTGTGGATAGTCAACGGCCTCCAATGCGGGAACCGCCTTGATATCCAACTTACAAATGATAAAATCTCCAAATGGCAAAAACCCTAATTCAGTCCGTAGTCAAACAACTCCACCAGGAACGTGCGAGACTGGAGAACGAACTCCACCGCGTAACCGCTGCGCTCACCACCTTTGGGAACGTTTTCCTGCAGGGGAGCAAGCGTGGCCCGGTCGCAGCTCGCAAGAAGCGAAAAATTTCAGCTGCGGGACGCAAGAGAATAGCAGCAGCACAAAGGGCACGCTGGGCAAAGGTTAGGGCAGCCAAGAAGTGAGGCCGCGATTCCGGCTGCAGAGACGAGCCGTCTCCAGACAGCGGTAAGTCTCTACGGATATCAACGTGGGGGACTTCAGTGTGGGAGGCTCCGCATTGTAGCCGCCACAAACTCCGTGAACTGCCGTACATCTTCTTCGGTCGTGTCGAATGAGCACATCCACCGCACCACCGGCTCGTCTTCATTCCACACATAGAAGAAGTACCGCTCTTGTATTTTCTGAACTGCCTCCCGAGGAATTTTCGCGAACACGCCGTTCGCCTCCACCGGATACACAATCTTGACGCGTGGAATTTTCCTCACCTCCTCTTCCAGCAGTCGCGCCATCCGGTTCGCGTGTTCCGCATTCCGGCGCCAAAGATCATTCGTCAAAAGCGCTTCCATCTGCACCGACATGTAGCGCATCTTCGATGCCAACTGCATCCCCTGCTTCCGGACAAACAAGAAATTCTCCGCCAGTTCCGGATGGAAAAACACCACCGCCTCCACGCCCATCAATCCGTTCTTCGTCCCGCCAAACGAAAGCACATCGACTCCCAAATCGCGCGTTGCCTGGCGAAGGCTGAGTCTCTGTGCCGCCACGGCGTTTGAAATCCGCGCCCCATCCATATGCAGGAACATTTTACGTTCATGAGCAAACCGCGCCAGGGCTTCGATTTCTGCGGGCCTGTACACCGTCCCCATCTCGGTCGATTGCGTAATCGAAATCACCCGCGGCTGCACATGATGCTGGTCCCCAATTCCGTGATACGCATGCGCTACCGTTTCCACCGTCAACTTCCCGTCCGGCGCCCGGAGAGGCACCAGCTTGCAGCCCGTAAACTGTTCCGGCGCCCCACATTCATCCGTGTAAATATGAGATAGTTCAGGACATAGCACCGCATGAAACGGCCGCGTCAGCGCCTGCAAACTCAGCACATTCGCCGCCGTCCCATTAAATACAAAGAAGACCGCCACATCGGCTCCAAACTGCTCGCGGAATTTTCCTATCGCCGATGCCGTCTGTGGATCATCTCCATACCCCACCACATGTCCATGGTTAGCGCGTCCGATCGCCTCCAACACCTCGGGATGCACCACCGCGTTGTTGTCGCTGGCAAAACTTCGGCTCGGTTTCATAACAAAACAATTTAGCAGAAGCGAAAATTCTTCGGAGCTTCCTGCCTTTACCGTGAATCTATAACAATGATCTAATGTTGCTGCGTTTCAAACCACGATATGTCTAGATTGTCCGCAAGAACGCCGTCTTTGATTCTTTCCACGATTGCACTTGGCTTCATTTCAGCCGTGCTTCTTATCGCCACCGGCTGCGGCAACAGCAAGGAAGCCAAGGCTGCCGCCACGCAAGCCATGACGGTCAAAGTCCAAACGGCTAAAGCCGAGAGAGTCGACGACACTACCGACTACGTTGCCACCTTGAAGTCGCGCGACTCCGCCGTGGTTATGCCGCAGGTCGAAGGCATCATCACGCAGATTTTTGTCCACTCCGGCGAAAGCGTCGCTGCTGGCGCTCCCATGATGCAGATCGACCCCGCGAAACAGCAGGCCACGGTCAACAGCCAGGAGCAAGCCCGCGCCGCCCAGGAAGCGCAGCTCAAATGGGCGCAGCAGAATTACGACCGTGTCAGCGGGCTAGCCAATGCCGGCGTAGTCAGCAAGCAGGATCTCGACCAGGCGCGGGCGACCCTTGACGCCGCCAAGGCACAACTGCATTCGCTCGATGCTCAGGTCAGCGAGCAGCAGGTTCAGTTGCACTACTACCAGGTCGTCGCGCCGCGTGCCGGCGTTGTCGGTGATGTACCCGTTCGCGTAGGCGACCGAGTTCTCACGACCACTACACTCACCACCGTCGACCGTCCCGGAAGTCTCGAAGCCTACATCTACGTGCCCATCGAGAAATCTGCCCAGTTGAAGATGAATCTTCCCGTAGAGATGGTGGACGGTTCCGGAAACTCGCTCGCCACCAGTCGCATCACGTTTGTCTCGCCACAGGTGGACACCTCAACACAAACCGTGCTCGCCAAGGCGCAGATCGCAAATGCGAACGACCATCTGCGTACGGCGCAGTTCATCCGCGCCCGCGTAATTTGGGCCAGCGAGGAGAGGCCGGCGATTCCGGTCGTAGCGGTGTCTCGAATCGGCGGCCTCTATTTCGCTTTCGTCGCCGAGCCCGATCAGAAAGGCGGATTCATAGTCCACCAGAAACCGATCCAGATCGGTCAAATCGTCGGCAACAATTATGTCGTCCTCGACGGCGTAAAGCCGGGAGACAAAGTGGTAGTCTCCGGCACCCAGTTTCTAGTCGATGGAGTACCCGTAGTCCCGCAAGAAAGCAGCAGCTAGCAAAGGTCCCAAAAGACTCTCTCGAAACCAGCTCACAAATGGCAAACACCATGCGCTGAAGACTAAGAGCTGAGAGCTGGAAACTTTTTTCTTATGGTCGACTTTTTTATTCATCGCCCGGTTTTCTCCACCGTCTGCGCCCTGATGATTATTCTCGCCGGCGCCGTCTGCATCCCCACGCTGCCGATCGCACAATTTCCCAATCTTGCGCCTCCGCAAGTCGGTGTCAGCGCTGTCTATACAGGAGCCAGCGCCCAGACGGTGGAGTCCGCCGTCACCACGGTTCTCGAGCAGCAGATCAACGGCGCCGAAGGCATGAAGTACATCACCTCTTCCAGCGGCAACGACGGTTCCAGTTCCATCACCGCCACCTTCGATATCACCCGCGATCCCGACCTCGCTTCCGTCGACATCCAGAACCGCGTCAACACTGCGCAAGGGCGTCTCCCCAACGCGGTCAAGCAAGTCGGAGTTGTAGTGGCCAAGACGTCGCAGAATTTCGTCTTCGGCGCCGGTGTCTACTCGCCCGACGGTCGCTTGTCCACGCTCTTCATGAGCAATTACCTCGATGTCTACGTCCGCGACAGCCTGAAGCGGGTTCCCGGCGTGGCCGACGTCATCATCTTCGGCGAACGTAAATACTCCATGCGCCTGTGGCTCGATCCCGCACGCATGGCCAGCCGCGCCCTGACTGCCGACGATGTGGTCAACGCTCTCGGCGAGCAGAACGTTGAAGTCGCGGCCGGACAAGTCGGCTCTCAACCCTCGATCCCTGGCCAGCAATTCCAGATCAGCGTCCGCGCCGTCGGACGTCTCTCGGAACCCACTCAGTTCGATGACATCATTCTGAAGAGTAATGCCGATGGCACTCTCGTCCGCTTGCGCGATGTCGGTCACGCCGAGCTTGGCGCCGAAGATTACAGCTCCGACCTCGATTACAACGGACACGACGCGGTTGGCCTCGGCGTCACCCAACTCTCTACCGCCAACGCCCTCGACGTGCACCGCAAATGCCTCGCAGAACTCGCGCGCCTTTCCAAGCGCTTTCCGCCCGGCATGAAGTATGAGGTCGCCTTCGATACTACTGACGCGGTCGGCGAATCCATCCGCGATGTAGTCTCGACTCTCGGCACCGCTATCATCCTGGTAATCCTGGTCATCTTTGTCTTTCTCGAAGATTGGCGCTCGACCATCATCCCGGCAGTTACCATCCCCGTCTCACTAATTGGCACGTTTGCTTTCGTCAAGCTACTCGGCTTCTCCATCAACACGCTAACGCTGTTCGGTATCACGCTAGCCACTGGCCTCGTTGTCGACGACGCCATCGTTGTCATCGAAAACATCGAACGACATCTTCAAGAAGGGGAATCAAATCCAGTCAAAGCCGCGTCGGACGCCATGAAAGAAGTCACCGGCGCTGTCATTGCTACTTCGCTGGTGCTGATTGCCGTCTTTGTGCCCGTCGCCTTCTTCCCCGGCACCACCGGAATTCTCTTCCGCCAATTCGCGCTAACCATCGCTTTTTCGATCGCCATCTCCGCCTTCAATGCGCTAACGCTTACGCCTGCACTCTCGGCGCTCCTGCTCGGCCGCGAGCACGGCGAAAAGAATTGGTTTTTCAAGGGCGTCGACCGCGTACTCAGCGCGATCAACAACGGCTACGTTCGCGCCCTCCGCGTTTTCCTGCGTTTCGAGGTCGTCGCGCTAATCCTGTTTGCCACCGGCCTCGGTCTCGCGTACTTCGTCTTTCGGCAAGTGCCTCAGGGCTTCGTCCCCACGGAAGATCAGGGATACCTCATTGTCGCGATCCAGGCTCCCACCGGCGCTTCGTTGGAATACACGCGCCAAATCGGCTCGCAGGTGACGGCGATCACCAAGAATTTTCCTGATATTCTGGGCACCTTCGCGGTCTCCGGCTTCAGCTTTGGAGGCAACTCACCCAACGCCGGTCTCGTCTTCCTCACCCTCCAGCCTTATGAGAAACGCAAAGGCCGCGACCACACCGCCGCTGCTATTCTCGATCGACTGCGCGGCCCTTTGTTCGGAATTTCCGGCGCGATCGTCATCGTCTTCGAACCGCCCGCCGTCCAAGGTCTAGGCCAGTTCGGCGGATTTCAATTCGAGCTCATGGACCAGGGCAATCACACGCTTCAGGATCTCGACAAAATCACTCACGACCTCACTCGCGCCGGCGACGAACGTAAGGACCTCGCCGGACTCTTCACCACCTACACCGCGAGCGATCCGCAGTTTGTCGTCACCATCGATCGCGAAAAAGCGAAGAGTCTGCACATCCCGCTCAGCCAGATCACCGACACCCTCAGCGTCTACATGGGTTCGGCTTACATCAACGACTTCGATTTCAATAATCGTTCTTATCGGGTTTACGTGCAGGCCGACAAGCAATTCCGCTCGCACCCGCAGGATATCGGCCAGTACTACGTTCGCTCGGATTCCGGCGCCATGGTCCCGCTGGAAAATCTCGTCAGCATTAGCCAGAGCGTGTCGCCCCAGGTCATCAGTCACTACAATCTTTTCCGCTCGGCGGAAATCGACGGCTCCGCAGCCCCAGGCTTCAGCTCCGGGCAGGCCATCGACGCCATGCAGCAGCTCTCCGCGAAAAGCTTGCCGCAGGGCTACACCTACGAGTGGTCGGGAATTTCGCTGGAAGAATTGGCCTCGGGATCGACCACACTAATCCTCTTCGGACTGGGAACTCTGGTTGTCTATCTCACGCTCTCGGCACAGTATGAAAGTTTCGTGCTCCCCTTCATTATTCTTCTCGCCGTGCCCATGGCGTTGCTCGGAGCGCTCTCCGCGCAATGGCTCCGCGGCCAGCAGAACGACGTTTACTGCCAGGTGGGACTCGTCATGCTCGTAGGTCTCGCCTCCAAGAACGCCATCCTGATCGTGGAGTTCGCCGAGCAGTTGCGCGAACGCGGCATGACGATTCTAGAATCCGCCGTAGAAGCCGCCCGCATCCGCCTGCGTCCGATTCTCATGACGTCCTTCGCCTTCATCCTCGGTGTTGTCCCCTTGGTCACCGCCAGCGGCGCTGGAGAAAACGGACGCCACTCTGTGGGGACTACGGTATTCGGCGGCATGATCATGAGCACGATCCTGAACCTGTTCTTCATCCCCGTGCTCTATCTTTTGATCGAAGGCTTCAGAGAGCGACGCCGCAAGCCCAAAACAGTCTAAGCAAGCGGAGCGACGAATCGCCGTTCGCCCATCTCTCTTATTCACCGCACAGAGTTCTGTCCGCCACTGGTCTATTGCCAATCCTTCAAATTGGAAGTAGGCTGTCAGGCACCGGTGCCGGGCGCAAGAAAAAGCAACCGCCAGGCTTCTTCCTGCGTCTGAAAAGTCCAGGGAATCTCACGGGCTCTCACCATGTAATGAAGAAATCTCGCGTGAGGTCAAATCAATGAAGAAACTCCTCGCAGTTCTTGCCCTGTCACTGATTTTCTCGACAACGATCTTCTCGATGGCGGCCCTCGCCAGTCCCGCCATCCAGGACAACCAACCAACTGGCGCGCTCAGTCAGAAGAGCATCGATCGCATCATCAAGGAAGTCCATCATGAACTCGTGATGCTTCCCTTTTACGGAGTGTTCGACAACCTCGCCTACAAGGTCGACCCCGATGGCACCGTGACCCTGCTCGGGCAGGTTGCGCGTCCCACTCTCAAGTCCGACGCCGAAAAAGCCGTCAAGGGCATTGAAGGTGTCGAGAAAGTCGTCAATAACATCGAGATTCTGCCCACCTCCCTCAACGACGACCGAATCCGCCGCGCTGCCTACCGCGCCATCTACGGCAACAGCGTCCTAAGCCAGTATCAGCTGCGCGCCGTTCCCCCCATTCATATTATCGTCAAGAATGGAAACATCACGCTCGAAGGCGTGGTGGCTCGCCAGATGGACAAGCAAATCGCCGGCATCCAGGCCAACGGCGTCCACGGCGCATTCTCCGTGACCAACAACCTGGCAGTGGAAGAACAAGAAAAGAAAAAGTAGCCCGTTTGTGGTTGAGAGGTTGACCTCCGCATCCGCAAATCGAGCGTCCGCAATCTACAATCAGCTATGCCCGAAACCGTGGGTCCCGGCGAAATAGATTACGCCGCCCGGCTCCTTCGAGACGGACGCCTCGTAGCCTTCCCCACCGAAACCGTCTACGGTCTAGGAGGGAACGCCCTGGATGCCGAAGCGGTCGCCCGCATCTACGCCGTCAAACGCAGACCCCGCACTAGCCCCCTCATTGTCCACGTCGCGTCGATTGAAATGACGCACTCACTAGTTACAAACTGGCCAGAAGTCGCCGATCGGCTGGCGCAGAAATTCTGGCCCGGCCCCCTAACGCTCGTCGTAGAAAAGCAACCCGCGATTCCTGACATCGTCACCGCTGGCCTGCGCACCGTAGGTCTGCGTATGCCCGCGCATCCCATCGCGCTCGCCCTGATTCAAGCCGCCGGCATTCCACTCGCCGCGCCCAGCGCCAATCGTTTCACCGAACTCTCCCCCACCACTGCCGAGCACGTTCGCCGCAGTCTGGGCAGCGAAATCGATTGCATCCTTGACGGCGGCCCCTGCAGTGTGGGTATCGAATCCACCGTCCTGTCCTTAGCCGGAGCGCAATCCGGATCGCAACCCGTGCTGCTTCGTCCTGGGGGGATCCCACGCACCGAACTGGAAAAGATCGTAGGGCCAGTATCCGCCGCGCAAGAAGTTCAAGAAGTTCTAGGCGGGGCCCATCCCGCGCCCGGAATGCACCCGCGCCACTATAGCCCGCGCACGACTTTATATTTAACAACCGATGGGAAACTGCCCGACGAGGACCAAAACAAAGACCAAGGAATTTACCTGCAGCACCGTCATCCGCCCAGCCGCGCCAACCTCACCATCCACCAGATGCCACAGTCCGCATCCGATTACGCAGCCGCGCTCTACGAAGTTCTTCACCAGGCCGACGTCGGAAATTACAACTGGATTGCCGTGGATCTCCCGCCCAGCACGCCCGAGTGGGAAGCCATCCAAGATCGCCTGAAACGCGCGGCAACGTTCTTGTGTGGGAACGGGGCTTTGCCCCGTTCAAGCGGGGCCTAGCCCCGCTTCCACACTACCCTCGAGCCTCTCCCGGCACCCGCACCCGGATCGTGTGCGGAATCGCGCGCAGCTTCAACAGCATCTGCTCATCGCAATCCCGATTGATGTCGTAAATCGCGTATCCCAACGCCCCGCGAGTATCCAGCACTTGCCGCTCAATATTGATCCCTCGATCCGCCAGAATGTCGTTAATCGCCCGCAAGATTCCGGGCACGTTGTGATGGATATGCATCAGCCGGTGCGATTCGGGCTCATAATCCAGATGACAATGCGGCAGATTCACGCTGAGCAGAGAATTCCCGCTCTTGAAGTAATCGATCATCCGCGCCGAAACAAACTGCCCAATATTCTGTTGTGCCTCCTCCGTGCTCCCGCCGATATGAGGAGTCAAAATCACATTAGCCAGCCCCCGCAGCGGACTCGAAAACGCCCCACCAGTCTCTGGTTCCGAAGGAAACACATCCACCGCCGCACCCGCCAGCTTCCCACTCTTTAAGTGCCGAGCCAAAGCCTCATGATCGACCACAAACCCGCGGCTAAGATTAATCAGGCAAGCCCCATCCTTCATAGCGCGAAACTCGTCTTCTCCAAACAAATCCTGGTTCGACACTTTCCCGTCGACATGCAAAGTAATGACGTCGGAAGTCTCTAATAACTCTCGAAAGCTCACCGGACGAGCATTCCCGCGAGCCAGAACATGCGCCACATCATGAAACACAACCCGCATGCCCAAAGCCTCAGCCAGATCCGAGACCTGCGACCCAATCTTTCCATAACCCACAATCCCCAAAGTAAGCCCGCGCACCTCATGCGCTCCCGCCGAAGATTTATTCCAAACTCCGCCATGCAGCCGAGTACTAGCCTCAAAAGTCCGCCGCATCAGCAGGATGATCTCCCCCATAGCCAACTCGGCCACCGATCGGCTGTTAGAGTGTGGATCATTAAACACCCCAATCCCCCGCTCGCTCGAAGCCGCGCGATCGATCTTGTCGACGCCTATACAAAACGCTCCAACCGAAACGAGGTCCGGAGCCGCATCCAAAATCGCCGGCGTAATGCGAGTCTTGGAACGGACGCCTAAAATCGAGGTTCCGCGCACCTTCTCAATCAGCTCGCGCTCATCCAGCGCGCCCTTAAGCGACTCCACTACAAACCCAGCCTCTTCAAACTGAGAAGCCGCCACCCCGCTGATGTTCTCCAGCAATAAGACCTTCAAAGACCCTCCGAGATTTCGTCGCAATTGATGAACGAGAATTATAATGGCGAGGTTCGCTCGCGACTGAAGCCGCGCCAGAATGTTACAAATATAGGCGACCGCCGGGACAACCACCTCGCCCCAGCG
>JBEKXC010000035.1:0-27720 GCA_049512435.1 Terriglobales bacterium
GCACCGGGCAAGCAGGGGTACGCCACAGCGAGCGTAGAGAACGACTACCTGGCGAAGATGCAGGCTGCGCCTACCGCCGCGCTGCTCGACCCCTCCGGCGACATCGGGCATCTTTACGACGCGAAAACATCTCCGCATATGTTCGTCATCAACCCTCAGGGCGTGGTGATTTACGATGGAGCGATTGACGACAAACCGACAACCGACCTGAACGATATTCCCGGCGCAACGAATTACGTCAGCCTGGCGCTGCAGCAGGCGATGGCAGGAAAGCCGGTGGAGACGCCCGCGACGCGTCCCTACGGCTGTTCGGTGAAGTATGCGGATGCGACGCACTAACGCTCCGATGCCGGGGTGCCTCGTCGTGGCGCGGCCCGGAACTTCCGCAATGGCCCGACATCGTTTCGGTAGTGGGTCGGTTTGAAAGAAACTGACTCACTACCCGTCGTTCGCCCGTTTGACCACCAGCCTCCACAAGCGCACAATGGCTGATTTGCCGCTGATCGCTCGATTGCGGCCCGAGGATGCGCATGAAATTCCACTTCACGATTGTGATTCTGGTCGTCAGCACCAGTTTGGCGATTGTCGCCTCACTCCTAGCGCAAAACTCCGTGCCAGCGACAACCTCCTCCAAGCGTGCCATCACCGAGAAGGATCTTTTCGATTTCGTCTGGGTTGCCAACCCGCAACTCTCGCCCGACGGATCGCGCGTCGCCTTTACCAGGGTCAGCGTGGACGAGAAGCGCACGGGCTACGAAACGTCTATCTGGATGGCCGCCACCTCCGGCAATGAACCTCCGGTACGAATGACGAATGGCAAGCATGACACACAGCCGCGCTGGTCGCCGGACGGTAAGCGCATAGCATTTACGCGAGGTGGCGACAAAGACGAAACGGGCAAGCCCAAGCCGTCGCAAATTGCAATACTGTCGCTCGCCGGCGGGGAAGCCTGGATCGTTACCGACCTGCCCAAAGGCGCTGCGGACCCAGTCTGGTCGCCCGACAGCAGGCGCATAGCATTTCTGAGTTCCACGACTCCAGAGGACATCGAGAAGGCCAGGAAGACTATGGCCAAGATCAGCGAGACCAAGAACAGCGAGACGAAGATCAGCGAGAGCAAGGAAACGCAGCCCGCCAAGAACGCGGCGCAACCCAAAGCAGCGGAACCGGAGAGTGAGCACGAATCCGACGTTCACATCATCAGCCGCGCGGTCTATCGCAGTAACGATGAGGGTTATCTCGACCCCAAACGACGTCAGCACATCTGGGTGCTGGACGTTCCCACCACCTCCGACGAACTCGCCAAACCCGTGCAGCTTACCAGCGGCGATTTTAACGAGCGCGGGCTGGTCTGGAGTCCCGACAATTCGCGCATCTATTTCCTTACTGAGCATATCGACGAGCCTTATTACGAACTTCCGACCACGGAGATTTACTCTGTCCCCGCAGCGGGCGGAAATCCGGAGAAGCTAGCCACCGTTCCCATGGGTATCGGCGATCTCGTCCTCAGCCCGGATGGCCGCAAGTTTGCCTTCCACGGCTCGGTCACGCAGCCGGTTCGCTCCTATTCAGAACCCGATCTCTGGGTCATGGACACAGCTCCCAACGCGCAACCGAGAAACTTGACCGTCGATTATGACTTCGACATGGGCAGTTCGGTGTTCGGCGACAATGCCGCTCCGCGCGGGGGCCACGGCCGCTCGCTCTATTGGTCGCCCGACGGCCGCTGGCTATTCGACGTGGTCGAGAAGCAAGGACGCACGCCGCTTGTCCGAGTGGATGCGCAATCCGGCGCCGTAACCGAAATCACGCACGGCGATCAGGCCGTACTGGATTTCTGTGTTGCTCCGGATACCCGCACTATCGTTGCCCTGGTCTCCACGCCGGTTATGATTGGCGATCTCTTCACGGTTGCGTCCGACGGCGCGCAAACCCGGATCACCGACTTCAACCGCAAGCTCTGGTCGCAGCTCAACCTGACTGCGCCGGAGGAGATTGATTACTCCAGCTTCGATGGCAAAAGCATTCAGGGATGGATTCAGAAGCCCCCGGACTTCGACCCGAAGAAAAAATATCCGCTCATCTTGAACATTCACGGCGGCCCGCACGCGGCTTACGGCTGGGTCTTTGATCATGAATTTCAATTTATGGCGGCCAGAGGATACGTCGTCCTTTATGTCAACCCGCGCGGTTCGACCAGCTACGGCCAGGATTTCGGCAACATTATTCAGTATCACTATCCGGGCGACGACTATCGTGACCTGATGATCGGCGTGGACGAAATGCTCAAGCGCGGCTACATCGACCCGAAGAAACTCGCGGTAACTGGCGGCAGCGGCGGCGGTGTGCTTACCGACTGGACCATCACGCACACGGATCGTTTCGCCGCGGCGGTATCGCAACGCGACATCTCCAACTGGGCTTCTTGGTGGTACACGGCCGACTTTACGCTCTTCCAGCCGACCTGGTTCAAAGCGCCGCCTTTCGAAGATCCGCAGGACTACGACAACCGTTCCGCCATCACCTTCGTGAAGAACATCCACACTCCAGTCCTGTTTGTGCTCGGCGAGTCCGACTACCGAACACCGCAGGATTCAGGCGGCGAGCAACTGTTCCGCGCGCTCAAATTTCTGAAACGGCCAACCGCCATGATTGTCTTTCCAAGGGAAACTCACGAGCTTTCGCGTTCCGGAGAGCCCTGGCATCGCATCGAACGCCTCGACCACATCCTGGCCTGGTTCGATAAATGGACGATGGGCGTTCCGCATCCGGAGTACGATGTCAATCCTGGGAAGATGGCGAAAGCCGCGCCGTAGAATCCAAGGCGTCAGCGGTAAACGAAGCGAGATCGCTAAAAAGCTTCTCCAAGGTTGCTTCTCTCTCGAGCTCAGGCAAGCCGAGCTGTCGTTCCACCCGCGTTTCCATTTCGCTAAGCTGCGTCTCCGGTACTTTCCCGGCAAGATGCTGGAACAGCAACCGGTGCGCGCTCTTGCGCTGCATAACCTCCAATCCATCCAGCATCTGGCGATGCGATGTCCCTTCCCAGATCGCGAGGATCATGGCTTCGCGCAGCCAGCGCTCAACGCGATATTCCTGCAGCGTTCCCACGCCGCCATACACTTCCATTGCCCATTTGGCCGTCTGCACGGCGAACTCCGCGGTCCAGTATTTTGCCAGGTGAGCGATCAAACGGAACAGATGATAGCTCTCCGAGTACGGCGGCTTCTGCTGCCACACCTGGTCGAGCAGATGCGCAGCTTCCCAAGCCAGGCGCGAAGCCGCACGCAGCCCCTGCAGACGATCCTCAAATTGCCGCCGAAGTAAAGGATGTTCAATGATCGGCTTCCCGAAGGCTATACGTCGCTGAGCGAAAGCGTAGGCATCGGCGATCGCTCTTTGTGCGAGGGCCACGCTGCCTACGCAGTTGGCCACGCGCGAGAGGTTCAGCACATCGAGAATCAAATAAATTCCATGCTCCGCTTGCCCAAGCAGCCAACCTTCACTTTGACGAAGTTCGATCTCACCGGTTGGTACCGAGCGAGTGGCGATTTTGTCTTTGAGGCGGCGTATCCGATAATTGAGTTGCCCGTCTTCACTGCGCCGCGGCACCAGATACAGACTCAGCCCACGCACGTTTTGCGGAGCGCCCTCCTGCCGAGCCGCGACCACCGCTAACTCGGCCCCGGCATTACTCGCGAAGTATTTGTCACCAGTTAGCCGCCACTTACTCCCATCCCGTTGCGCTACGGTCTCGACCGCCGCGCCCAGGTCGGACCCGCCCTTGATTTCCGTCATCCAGGTTGCGCCCTGCCAGATGTCATTCTTATTGTTGTTGTCATCGTGCTGTAACATCTTGGGCAGGAACCGCGCCTTCAATTCGGCGTCACCATATTTCGAGAGCGGGCAAACCGTGGATAGAGAAACCGTGTACGGACATGCCAGGCCCGGGTCATAGAAGCCCGTAGCGTAGAGAAGAAGATAAGCGGGGATCAGGGAATTCTCATCAGAGTTCTGAGGAAAGACTCGCCAAAGCACGCCAGCCTGATATCCCCGTTTCAGCATGCGCCAATATTCAGGAGGGTAGAGAATTTCATCCACCCGCGCACCCCACCGATCGAACATGCGCAACCAGGGTGTGCCGGCGCGGTCGACCGCGTCCGAGATCCCTTGTCCCTCTCGTTCGAACCACGATTCGTATTCTCGCAGCCAGTCCTGGTTGGCACCGATACCGGCCTGCTGCAGAAACTGCACCGGAGAGCGCAAAGCATCGAAGCTCAAGACATCGAAACTCATAGCCAGAGTTTTTTCACCCGCCTGGTAGGCGATGGTACCACCCGAAGATTCCGCTTCGCGCTTCTCAGAGTGCCGCCAGCCGCCGCTGAATCAGCAGAAAATACAGCGCCAGCAGAATGAGCAGGGATCCGTTCAGGCTGAGCACCACGGGCGCCGTAAACACAGGCACCAGCCATCCCGACAACAGATTCCCCATCGGCATGCCGCCGCGGAATGCAAAGTTATACACGCTCATCACGCGCCCGCGCATTTCGTTCGTGGTAATCAACTGCACCAGCGAATTCACCGTGGCAAAAACCGCCATCATAGATGCGCCCACCAGCACCAGGAAACTCCCGCTCAGCGGCAGCGACCTCGAAACGGCAAACCCGAAAATTCCCGCGCCTAAGCAGAAGAGTGCGCCGAGAGCGACCCGTCCCTTTCTCTTCATATTGCCCGCGCTAGCGATCGTCAGCGAGCCGCAAATCGAACCGAGCCCCATGAGCGCAAGCAGGTTGCCGTAAGTTTCCGGACCGCGATGGAAAATATCTTTCACGAATACGGGGAAGTACGTACGCATCGGCATGCTCAAAAAGGTCATACAAAAGGCCAGCAGAATCAGCGCTTCCATCGAGTGCTGGCGGCGGACAAACTTGATGCCTTCCTTCAGACTGAAAAACATAGACTCCGCGGTCTTAACCGGCAGAAAGCGGGCGCGGATCATCGACAGCGACACGATCGGCGCAAGGAAAGAAAGCGCGTTCAACCCGAAGCACCACTTCTCTCCCAGCCTGGCCAAAGCCTGCCCGGCGAGCGCCGGCCCCACCATCACCGCCACGTTGAACTGGATCGAATTCAGCGCGATGGCGTTCGGCATGTCTTCCTTCTCAACCAACGTGGGAATCAGCGCCTGATAAGCTGGACCGCCGAAGGCCTGGGCAAATCCAGAAATAAACGAAAGGCAAAGGATATGCCAGACATGGACATGGCCGGTCGCCACCAGAATCGTGAGCAGCCCCGCGCTCGCCATCTGCACATACTGGGAGCCTATCAGAACCTTCCGGCGCTCCACGCGATCGGCGACCACGCCGCCGATCAGAGAGAACAGAAAAATAGGAATGCCGCCCAGAAATTGATCCAGCGCCAGCAAGAACGCGGAGTGGCTAAGCCGGTAAATCAGCCAGCCCTGCGCCACGATCTGCATCCAGGTGCCAATGCTGGAGGTGCAGGCGCCCACCCACATCAAGCGAAAATCGCGATATTGAAATGCTTTAAAAACCCGGCGAATCAAAAGGGACGTCTCCGGAGGCTCCGCAAAAAGCCTAACATGCGGGATGCATTCGTCCGGTGTTAGGGGCGTGACTGTCAATACTTCCGGGGCCAATGGCTTACGCCGACGCTCGGTTGCGAATCCGGTTCCAGAAAGACAGGAGTTTGGCGGTCGCGCCGGGCGCAACGCTCAAGCCGAGCACGGCCAGGCTCAACCGGGAGCTGCGCAGATAGCCGTTCGCCTCTGCTATCAACTCGCGCGCCTTGTCAAACTGGCGTTCTTCCAGCTTGCACTTGCCCTCTTCGAGCAGATAACGGGCTCTGATTTCGGCGGCGCGCTTTTCTACCACCGCGCGGTCGGCGTCCTTCAGGGGCAAAGTTCGCTTGTACTTTTCCAGAATGATGGAATAGCCCTCCGCCATTCTCGCCCTGGACTGGCCGAGGGAGCCGGGACGCCCGACAAAAAGCCTCGCCCCCAGCTTGCGACTGTAACGAATTCTCGCTCCGCTGAATGCCGACCGGACCCACATATCGTAATCGTCGCAGCGCGCGAGTTTTTCATCGAACAATCCCGCGTCGACCAATGTCCGCTTGCGGGCTACCACCGTGGAAATCGGAATCTGGCAGCGCTCCACAATTAACGCGGCAAATGTCGCCTCTCCGGTGGACGGGCACACCTTCATGAATTGAGATTCTTGCGCCCCATCTCCCATCAGGATGCCGTCGCAATAAACCAGATCGATCGCAGGATCCTCTGCGAACAAGTGCATTTGAGAAGAGAGGTGATCCGGCATCCAGGTGTCATCGCTGTCGAGGAAAGCGACGAACTCTCCCCGAGCCCGTCGGATGGCATTGTTGCGGGCTCCGGCGGCACGCTTGTTTTCCTGTTTGATGTAAACGATTCGGTCCATATAAGGCTGCAAAACGTTTTCCAGTTCGGGCGTGTCGGGGGAGCCGTCATTGATGACGATCGCCTCGAAATCCGAATACGTCTGCGTAAAAACAGAATCCAGGCATGCCGCAATCAGATTAGCAGTCTTGTAGCTCGGAATGATCACGCTGACCTTGGGCGCCGGATTGGTCTGGGCTGATGGCACAATCTTCCCGATCGCTTAAGAATTATGCAGGAACATGTTTAGAAACTATATTTGGGAACGCGAATGTAGCGTATCACGATACGCGCTGACCATTTGAGAAGGGCGGTCAGGATAACTCTGGGCTCGGTTCACCTCGCAAGAGGCACTCCCTTCGGCCGGTGCGGGTATTGCCGTGATCTCCGGCAAACTCGTGTCCACGGATATGGTTTCCGACTTCAGTCACCAATTTGGATCGCGAGCTTACGGAATTCGGCGAAGTGGGGCAAAACTCCCAGCGCCTCAAGACAAGCCCGGTCAGACTCCTCGATTTCAAGTCCTGTGGAATCCTGCGGATGAGCATCCAACTCGTGCGCCAAGAGGTCTGCAACATAAACGGCTACTGTGCTATCGAAGCCAGGGTGCGGTATGCGAGTGGGATGGTGGTGATGCGCGATGGCCTCAACGGCAAGGTTGGGGATGCCCCACAACCCGAGCAGATAGGCACCGATCTCTGCGTGTGAGGTTCCCAGTAGCTCCTCCTCCGCTTCAAAAGGCTTGCGTTTGCGCTCGCTAGCCATTGAGTGAGCGGAACAGAACTTGCCGGGCATGGCGCTTGCCAAGAAGAGACTCCCAATATCGTGAAGAAGCGCGGCCACGACGGTAAGGTCGCGAGTTTTTGGTTCCAGGGGGAGCGCGCCGGCAATGGCAGCTACGCGGTGCGCATGTCGCTGCATAGACTCGCATACTGACTGCGGAATGTGCGAGTCAGGTACAAAGACCCTGAAAGTCTCGGAAACTAAGGCCAGATTTTTGATGGTTTCCATTCCCAAGTATGCGACCGCGCTCTGCAGGCTGGTGGCTCTCTGCGCCAACCCGAAGAAGCCGCTGTTGACGAGCTGCAAGACTTTCGCGGACATCGCGATGTCTCGCTCAACGATATCCGCCGCCTGGCTTATGGAAGTGCTCGGATCCTTCATCGCCTGTGTGAGGGAAATGTACGTACTTGAGAGGGAAGGCAGTTCACCCACCGTTCCAACGATTCCGCGCATCTCCGGGGCGCGCAGTAAGTCCTGCAGCGTGCACATACGTTCGATGGTGGATTGAAGTTCGGATGCACTGCATGGCTTCGCCAGAAAGCGGTGTACCATGGGAAGCGCCTCGGTTGCCAGCGCGACTTCGGAATATCCGGACAGGATAATTCGCGCACTGCCCGGAAAGCGGTCGCGAATGTGGCTCAGTAGCGTGGCGCCATCCATTCCTGGCATCCGCATATCGGAAATGACCACGTCGAAGCTGGCTGCCTCGCAAGCCTTCAGGGCGGCTTCGCCGCCGACGGCAAATTGCATGTCCCAACGTTTTCGATCCGCGTGCAGCATTCGTCGGATGCCGTCGAGAATATTGCTTTCGTCGTCCACGAACAAAATGCGTTTCACGCGGACACCGCCTTAGCGGCAAGAGCCTTGCCATCGTGAGGCAGGCGGATGACAAAAGTTGTGCCTTTTCCCTCTTCGCTTTCGAAATCAATACTTCCACCGTGTTTGTCAACCACCACCGAGCGTGCGATGGCCAGGCCCTGTCCGGTTCCCTTGCCGATTTCTTTGGTCGTGAAGAAGAGATCGAAGACTCGGGCTCGCACCTTTTCCGGGATTCCCGAGCCCGTGTCCTGGATCCGGATTTCGGCCCATTCTTCGCAATTTCGGGTTTGCACCTTGATTTTCCCCTTCTCTGAACGTCCTTTTCCTTGAACATCGGCAATTGCATGCGCGGCATTGACGATTAGGTTCAGAATCACCTGGTTGAATTCGCCCGGTTGACAAGTGATCAGAGGTAGTGAAGAGTCGAATTCGGTTTCCAAGTCAGCCACGTATTTCCACTCATTCCGTGCCACCGTAAGCGTGCTTTCAATAGCGTGGTTCAAGTCCATTGGCATCTTTTCTTTCGTGCCTGGATGGGAAAACTCTTTCATCGCACTCACCAACGTGGACACTCGGGTCACGCCTTCGAGCGTCTGTTCGATGGCCCTGGGAATTTCCTCAAGCAGATAGCCAGTGTCCACGGGTTCCACCGCAGGGGCGACTTCTTGAACGGTTTCGCCAGAAACTGTATTGCCTTGGGCCGCTGTCAACAGCCGTTCGTAGTTCGTCAGGAGGCTCTTCAGGTCCTGGAAGGCATCTTTCAAGAAGCGCACGTTGTCTCCGATGTACTGCGTCGGAGTATTGATTTCGTGAGCTATTCCGGCTGCGAGCTGCCCTAGTGATTCCAGCTTCTGCGCCTGGCGGAGTTGCTCTTCCAAGGCGCTTCGGTCGGTGATGTCGGAACCGATGACCAGTAGTTTGGTCAGGTTTTCATTGGCCACGTGAACCGGTGTGATCGTCAGTCCCAGCAGACGTGTTTCGTCGTTCATCTCAAACGGAACCTCATCGCACCGCCGCGAGGCCCGTTCAGAACACCAGGATCGGATGTCGTCTTTCATGCCAGGCCGCAGCCATCTGACACCGCAGTCGGCCAGTTGTTTTCCAACCATTTCAGCCCCAGACAAGCCGAACGCACCGGCGGCCGCTAAATTCCAACGCGTGATGCGCGAGTCGTGGTCTACACCAATAAGAATCGAGGGCACGGCGTTGATGAAAACCTCCGCTCCCTGGTGCGCCGTCCGCAGTGCTTCCTTCTCGTCTCGCAGACGGCTCGTGATCTCTTGGACCACGCGTCTTAGGGCTAACAGCGCGATGGTGCACGGCACCACCACGGCGATCACAATTATGAGCAAGGCAAAACGGCGAGCCGCGGCATAGCGTGCTCCGCTCTTCCGCGCTGCCCGAGCAAGTTGGTCTCCCTCGAAGCCCATGAACTCATTCCAGGCGCCGTGGTACTTCAGCAAAGCGGGGGTGGTCTGCTGCACCATGACGGCCGTAGCCGCATCGCGTTTCCTTTCATCGACCAGAAGGTGCAGGGCTCGCTCGTAGCTGTCGATATATGGGCTTCTCGCGTCCTCAATGGCAACCAGCAGCCGCTTCTCTTCTTCTGATTCGGAAAGGCCTCCGAGGTCGGCTACCAAGGTTGAGATTCTTTTTGTGTTTTCGGCCCGGTCAGCCAGCAGTGAGTTGATTTGCTTTCGATCCTTGAGCAGGAATATTTGCATCGTGATACGACTATTGCGATTGGAGTAGGTCGCCGCCTCTCGCGACAGGCTCAGTTTGGCCAACTGTCTGCCCATCATGTCTTGCATATCGGCGTTGATGTGATCCATTCGGCGCAGCCCCAGACCGCCGGCAGCGATCAAAATGGCAGCGAGGAAGCTGAATGCCAGCCCCAAGCGAAAAGTGACCTGTCCGGTAGCTAAAGGGGAACGAGATGGCGGGCCGTGTTTCTGGTTTTCATGCTCCGCGAACAAGAGGTGTTTCACACCGACACCGCCTTGGCGGCAAGAGCCTTGCCATCGTGAGGCAGGCGAATGATAAAAGTTGTACCCTTTCCCTCTTCAGTTTCGAAGTGAATACTGCCAGCGTGTTTGTCAACGACCACGGAGCGTGCAATGGCTAAGCCCTGCCCGGTTCCCTGGCCAACTTCTTTGGTAGTGAAGAAGGGGTCGAAGATACGGCCTTGCACCTTTTCCGGGATTCCCGCGCCCGTGTCCTGGATCCGGATTTCAACCCACTCCGGGCAATTGCGCGTCTGTACTCGGATTGTTCCCTTTTCCGAACCTCCTTTTCCGACAACATCCGCGATTGCGTGCGCGGCGTTGAGGATCAAGTTCAGGATTACCTGGTTGAACTCGCCGGGCAGGCACGAGACCAGAGGTAGTGACGGGTCGAATTCGGTTTCCAGGTTGGCCACGTTTTTCCACTCGTTGCTTGCGACCGCAATCGTGCTTTCAATGGCGTGGTTCAAGTCCAGTGGCATCTTTTCTTTCGTGCCTGGTTGGGAGAATTCCTTCATCGCACCCACAAGTGTGGACACTCGGGTCACGCCTTCGAGCGTCTGTTCGATGGCCTTGGGAATCTCTTCGAATAGGAAGCCAAGGTCGGCGTGCTCGACCGCCGCCGAGACCTCTTTCAGGGTTTCGCCAGAAAGGGTATTGCCTTGGGCCGCTGTCAACAGCCGTTCGTAGTTCGCCAGGAGGCTCTTCAGGTCCTGGAAGGCATCTTTCAAGAACAGGACGTTGCTTCCGATGTACTGCGCCGGGGTATTGATTTCGTGAGCTATGCCGGCTGCGAGCTGTCCTATGGATTCCAGCTTCTGCGCCTGAAGGAGTTGATCTCTCAAGAACTTGCGTTCTGTGATGTCTGCGTACATTCCTTCATAGCGGACCATCACGCCATTCTCACGAACCGCCCGAACGGTGGCGGAGACCCACATCTTGCTGCCGTCTTTGTGAAATACCTCGAACTCAAAGTCCTGCACGCTTCCGAGGCTTTCCATCAGCAGTATCAACTCATCGCGACGTTTAGCATTGATAAAAAATTGCCGGGCAATGTCAGTGATGCTCGCGATCATCTCTTCTGGGGAATCGTACCCGAAGGTGCGAGCCATGACTGGGTTCACGCTCAGGAAGCGGCCGCCGGGCGTACTCTGAAAGATACTGACTATGGCCTCGTCAAATATTCGGCGATACTTCTGTTCCTGAGCATGCACCTGGCCAGGCAGCGAGATCGCCTTCGGAAGCAAGGGTATGAGCATGAGCGCAGTGACTACGGAAACAGCTGCCGTGATCGCCTTGATGACGCCCGCGATCAGATAGCTGCCGTGCCAGACGTTCCAAATCTCCATCAGGTGGGTCGTGCCACAAGCCAGGATGAAGGTCCCGAACATCCAGAAAATCCCGTTGAAGGGGAGTTCGCGATTCTTGCGAATGAAATAGATGAGGATAATAGGGATGCAGTAATACGACAGTACGATCAGGCCGTCTGAAATTACGTGCAGCCACAAGATTCGCGGATCCCACAAGTAGCAGAAACCGTGCGGCATGAAATCAGAAGAAAGTAATTGTTTGAAGAATCCCATAATCCGAGCTCTGCCTCACTCGAGAGTTATCGACAAGACCGCTGCCGTGATTAGTCAAGAGGCAGGCACTTGAGGTCAGGGCGAACGCCGGAAGCGCATATTTCCGTTATCGGCCAAAGAACGGTGTGCTTCAGATCATCGGCAAGATCCTCGGGCAACTCCGCCCAGGGACGTATCGAAGGTAATTGATCCGCTGGAAACACTAAGCCGATGATATGGCTGCGCCGTTCCTCACGCATTGCAGTGTAAGCAGGAATGTCGGGAAAGCGGATGAGGGTTTTGCGCCCGACTGACCGAACCTCTATGTCGCAGGAACAGTCAA
This sequence comes from Terriglobales bacterium, assembly GCA_049512435.1. Lineage (GTDB taxonomy): Bacteria > Acidobacteriota > Terriglobia > Terriglobales > Acidobacteriaceae > Acidiflorens. The sequence goes on from JBEKXC010000035.1 coordinate 11,941, forward strand.
GAAATCGAGACGAAAATAAAGGCGGAACGCAATGGCTGAAAAGGTCCTTCTGGTTGACGATGATCGCAACATCCTTGACGGATACCGGCGCAGTTTAGGCCGTGAGTTTGCTATGGAGACTGCCTTGGGAGGGGAGGCGGCGCTGAAACTGGTTGCTGAAAATGGGCCCTACGCGGTTGTGATTTCCGACATGCGAATGCCGGAAATGGATGGCATCCAGCTTTTAAGCAGCATCAAGGCCCGATGGCCTGACACCGTTCGCGTTATGCTGACCGGCAACGCCGACATGGAGACGGCCATCAACGCCATCAACGAGGGCAGCATTTTTCGCTTCCTTAACAAGCCTTGCAGCAAGGAAGTGATGGCGAAAACTTTGACTGCCGCGCTGGTGCAGTATCGATTGGTTACGGCTGAGAAGCAACTCCTGGAACAAACCCTGAGCGGCAGCATTCAAGTGCTGACCGAAGTGCTCAGCCTGGTCAATCCCGCAGCTTTCGGCCGCGCTGAGCGCGCCCGCCGCTACATCCACCACATTGTAATCGCAATGAAGCTGGGAAACCCCTGGCAATACGAGGTCGCCGCCATGATGTCCCAACTAGGCTGCGTCACTTTGCCTCCGGAAACGATCGATGCCGTGTACAGCGGTGAGAAGCTCTCCGCGAGCGAGCAGGCACAATATGACGCACATCCCAGCGTGGCCTATGATCTGCTTTCGAAAATTCCCCGGCTGGAACCCATCGCAAGGATGATCGAGCACCAGAACCGGCCACTCCTCAAGGAAGGCGCCGCCGACCCCGAAATGGCGGACCTGCGTCTGGGAACCGAAATCCTCCGTCTGACCTTGGCTTATGAAAAACTCATCCACAAAGGGGTTTCGCGCACCGAGGCGGCGCACTCTCTGGCTAGCCAAAACAAGAACTTCAGTCCGGAATTCTTCGCCGCCCTGGTGGAGTTGGATCCGAACTCCGAAGAAGGCGAAATACGAAAGTGCCGGATCGAAGAGCTTTCACCCGGCATGATCATCCAGGATGAAATCCGCACCGTTGAGGGAGCGTTGCTCGTCTCCAAAGGTCAGGAGGCGACTCCGCCGCTCATACTCAAGCTCAAGAACTTCCACGCCAGGCGCGCGATCGGCAGGGATGTGACGGTCTCTATGCCCACCACCACGCTTGTGTTCGTGAAGGGAGCTTCGTAGCTACAATCTGGTTCTTGAACCGTGTCCTGGGCGGGTCGACCAGGCTTCAATGTGCGATCCAGAAGCGACGCCAATTTCACCAGGACATTATCGCTGTCCGCGATAAGTTCACCGCCTGCTCAACCGGCTCCGATATTCTTCAAGGGATCGCTCACTCTCCCGCACTGCGTGTTTTCCTTCGCGCCAAATCCCAAAGGTTACCCTGCAGACCATAACCAACAGCGGCGTTGTCGATAGTGATACACCCAAGTGTTGTTTTCCAACTTTCTCAGTCGGGAGTACATCCCGACGCCTCGCCGTCGGCTCCAGGACGCAACAGGCTGCCGCTAAGGCAGCATCACCTGCCCTGAGTGCCGAGATCGTCGCTAAGGCGGAACCGGCTGCAACGGGCCTCGAATCGACGAGCAGCCGAACCTCGAAAGCCACTGTTTACCTAACCAACGAAGGAGTAGGTCTTAATAAAAAAGTGGGGGCCAAAAACCTAAATCTTCGGGCCGCCAAGGGAGGCAATCCAATGGATATACGGCTGGATACACGGCAACAGTCAGCGCTATTTTCCGAGACAAAAAAGAGATTCCAGATAAAAAAAGTGGCGAACTCTTTGCTTGTGGCAGTTCCTATCATGGTTTTGCTGTTTTTTTCCGCAGTGAATCCACCTCGCGTGTTGGCGGTTCCAAGCTATGCGCGGCAGACGGGCTTGGCGTGCAGCGGCTGCCACTACGCGCCTCCGGAACTCAACCCTGCCGGACGAAGATTCAAGCTGCTCGGTTACGTGGATAGAGGGGATCAGACCAAAACCGTGACATCAGAGGGGAAGAAGACGCATGCAGCGCTTGATCTTCTCGCCTCGCTGCCCCTTTCCGTAATGCTTGAGGCCTCATTTACCGCAACCAAGTCACCAGTGCCGGCGACCCAGAATGGCAATTTTGAATTTCCTCAGGATATTTCGCTCTTCCTTGCTGGGGCATGGACAAGCAACGTCGGCAGCTTTCTTCAGGTGACTTACGACACCCAAGCCGACCATTTCAGTATGGATAACACGGATATCCGCTACGCGAATAAGACGAAGATGAGCGGCAAGGAACTGGTCTACGGCCTGGACCTCAACAACAATCCAACCCTGGATGATCTGTGGAACAGTACGCCTGCATGGGGGTTCCCGTGGATCGCCAGCGATGTTGCACCTACGCCCAACGCCACTCCCATCATTAATGGTCCTCTGGCGCAGGATGTCGCAGGAATCGGTGGTTATGCGATGTGGGACAGTCACCTCTATCTGGACGTAGCGATTTATCGTTCGGAACACGTGAACGGCCCTCAGCCGAATCCCGGAACTGGTTTTACATACAACATTCTTGGGGTTGCGCCCTACTGGCGCGTCGCGTGGCAGGAATCGACCGGAACAACGCAGTTTGAAATCGGCACCTATGGAATGCACATGAAGACCGTTCCCAACGGGGTTCCCACCGGGGGAGTCGACCTCGCGGATGGATACACAGATTGGGCCTTCGATACTCAATTTGATCGGTCATTATTTCGGAAGGACGTGCTATCGCTGCGAGGCACGTACATCCGCGAAAATTCCCAGCTGCAATACAGCTGCAATAATGGATTGGCTGCAGTGTGCGAGCATCATCTAAACACTTTTATGCCCAACGTCGAATACCATTTCGGCAATCGCTATACGGGCACATTCGGTTGGTTCATTACCCAGGGCACGGCCGATACCTCGCTATATCCGGGAATGATTGCGGTGAGCGGCAACGCCAATGGCGACCCGAGAAGCGCCGGTTATATCGCAAACTTCTCCTATTGGCCGTGGCAGAATCTGCAGCTCGCCGCTCAATATACCGGATATACACGCTTCAATGGCGGCGCAACCAACTACGATGGTGCGGGTCGCAACGCCAGCGCCAACAATACTATTTATCTGGATGTGAAATTCTTATTCTGACACGCGCCTTAGCGATTACAATTAGCAGTCCAAAGGAGAAAAACGCAATGAGACGCAAGGGATTCATATTGGCGGTACTGATAGCCGGGTTGTGCATGGCAGCGTGGGCCGGCGGTATCGAGGGGAAAGTTACTGGCATGAAGGGCCACTCGGTGGTTTACGTCGACGCCATCGCGGGCAAAACGTTTCCCGCTCCCAAAGAGCACACGGTCATGGATCAAAAGGGACTGGTCTTTGCGCCGCACATCATGGTCGTACAACAGGGCACAACCGTTGAGTTCCTGAATAGCGACAATGTGCAACACAACGTCTTCTGGACTTCTATCGCCGGCGACAAGAAAGCAGGACACAATCTCGGGACGTGGCCCAAGGGTGAAAAGCGTCCTTTTACATTCGATAAGGTGGGCGTCGTTCCGCTGCTCTGCAATGTACACCCGGAAATGGAGGGATATATCATTGTCAGCCCAACTCCCTATTTTGCCGAAACCGACGACAGCGGCAATTACAAGATCAAAGACGTTCCCGACGGCAGCTACACCGTAACCGCGTGGCATGAAGGCGCCAAGAATCAGTCCAAGCCGGTCGCGGTATCTGGCGACACCAAGGCTGACTTCACCTTGAGTAAATAGTGAACCATGGGGAAATGAGAAGCGGGCGGCCACGCCCGCTCCCGCCTTCTTCGAGTAGAATGCTTCCGTCAAACGAATGCTCCGGGGACCGGCATCGTGCTGAAACGCTTCAAAGACAAGAAAGTGGACAGGGATTGGTTGAACACCAACTTCCCCTGCATGATGGCTTGTCCAGCCCACACCAACGCGGGCAGGTACGTCGCGCTTATTGCGGAAGGGCGATTTGAGGAAGCTTACAAATTTGCCCGTGATCCCAACCCGCTGGCGAGCATTTGCGGCCGGGTTTGTGCTCATCCCTGTGAAACTGCCTGCCGCCGTGGAGATATCGATCGCCCGATTGCCATCCGCGCGCTCAAGCGTTTTCTGACGGAGCGGCACGGCCCTGAATCCAAGCGCCCGGTTGATGTCTACGCGGGCCGGGCCCAGAGCCAACTGCCCTTCAAAGTGGCAGTGGTCGGCGGCGGGCCCGTGGGACTGTCAGCTGCACATGACCTGGCTCTCATGGGCTATTCGGTCACGATTTTTGAAGCCGCTCCCGTGGCTGGCGGAATGCTCTATCTGGGTATCCCCGAATACCGCTTGCCTCGTGACGTGGTGGAAGCGCAAGTGCGCGAAATTCTGGCGACCGGCGACATTACTCTCAAGCTCAATCAGGCAGCCGGACGCGACTTCATGGTTTCCGACCTGCGCCGCCAGGGTTTCGATGCAGTGCTGCTCGCCGTAGGTGCACATCGCAGCCGCGATCTCACTATTCCGGGGGTTAACCTGGATGGAGTTTACAAGGGCATCGATTTCCTGCTCAACGTGAATCTCGGCTACAAGTTCACCATCGGCAAAAAGGTCATCGTGATCGGCGGCGGAAACGTGGCGATGGATGTCGCGCGTTCGGCGGCCCGCGAGGTGGTCCGGCAGCACGTCGCGGGAGTGGAAGATCTGGAGCCTTCGCTGGAAAGTGTAAGTGCTGTGGCCACAAAAGAGATGGTGGATGTTTCACTTTCGGCTCTTCGCCTGGGAGCGCAGGAAGTACACCTCGTCTGTCTGGAAAAGCGCGAAGAAATGCCGGCGGCGCTGGAAGAGATCGAAGAGGCCGAGACGGAAGGCATCGTCATGCATCCCGGCCTCGGCCCCAAGCGCATGATCGGCAAAGACGGCAAAGTTGTGGCGCTCGAGACGCTGAAGACGAAATGGGTCTTCGACCAGAACAAGCGCTTCAATCCTGCGTTCTACGAAGGCAGTGAAACGCAACTGGAGTGCGACACCATCATCATGGCCGTTGGCCAGGCGCCCAACTTGGATTTTCTCAAATCCGAAGACGGCGTGGGACTGTCTCCCCGTGGGCTGATCGCGGTGAATCCGCAAACGCTGATGACCTCGGCGAACGGAATCTTCGCTGGGGGCGACTGCGTTTTCGGCCCGCGTCTGATCATCGATAGCGTGGCGGACGGCAAGCGCGCGGCAGTGGGCATTGATGAGTTCCTGCGTGGCCAGAAACACCCCGAACCCCTTGTCGAAGTCGAGATCTTTAAGCGCCATAGCATGCCGCTGGAATTGTTGGACCTGACTCGCCCGCCCATACCCATGCTGCCGCTGGAGCGTCGTACCGGAGTAACCGAAGTCGAAGTCGGCTACGACGCTGAATCCGCGATGGAAGAAGCGCAGCGCTGCCTGCACTGCTGGGTGAACACAGTCTTCGAGGGCGTTCCTGAAGATGGGAGCATGTGCATCCTGTGCGGCGGTTGCGTGGATGTGTGCCCGGAAAACTGTCTGCAGCTCGTATCACTGGGTCGGATCCAGTTCGAACCGGAAACCGTGCAGCAGATCCGAGAGCATCAGGAATTGTTTGGCGTGGAACTAGACGAAGTGGCGGCCGACGAACTCGGCATCGTGACCGGTTCCGCCATGTTGAAAGACGAGACTCGTTGTATTCGCTGCGGGCTCTGCGCCGCGCGCTGTCCGGTCGGCACCATCACCATGGAGTCGTACAATCTGGCTTCCTCCGAGCCGACCGGATTGATTTCGGTGGAATCCATTGATGGACCACTCCGACCCAGATCGCCCGCTGCGACTGGGGGCCCGAAGTAACGGTTCGAGGTAAACAATGTCTGATGAGAAAAAAATCACGCCGGTGGAGCTCGGCAAAGAATTCGACCGTCGCGCTTTTTTCGTGAAGCTGGGACTGGGATCGTTGAGTATCGCGGCGGCCGGCACGGCGGCATTTTCATACCAGTTTCTCTCGCCGAATGTTTTGTACGAGCCCTCTCCCATCGTCAATGCAGGCAAGCCGGAAAATTATGCGGCGGATTCCGTGACGATGGACGTGAACTCGGGAATTTATCTGATTCATGCTCAAGAAGGTTTTTTTGCGCTAAGTGCCGTCTGTACCCACCTCGGCTGCCTGACCGCATGGAAACCTGAGTTGGGCATCATCGCTTGCCCTTGTCATGGCAGCAAGTTCACGCGCTACGGTGTCAAGATTGAAGGCCCGGCCCCCAGGCCGCTGCCCTGGCTGCAGACTTCACTTAGCGATGAGGGAGATCTGATGGTGGATCGTTCCAAACAAATCGATCCTATGAAATTCTTGAGGGTGTGAGCGTGGCGAAAACCATCACGAACTACTTCGAGGAATTACGCGGCACGCGGGTTTGGCGTTCAGTGTTTCGCAGCGGAACCGGATCCAGTACTCTGCATCGAGCGCTCGCTGTGCAGCAGAACGTATTTCTGCACCTTTTCTCCACCAAGGTGCGGACCCGAATGCTCAGCTTCAGCACGACCTGGTATCTGGGCACCCTGACCTTCGGAACGTTTCTCATCTTAGTCATCACCGGCATTCCTCTGATGTTCTATTACCACCCCTCGGTGCCGCAGGCCTATGCCGACACAAAGGATCTGCAGTTTGTAGTTTCTTCTGGCTTGTTTCTACGCAACCTGCATCGCTGGTCCGCGCATGCCATGGTGTTTCTTGTGTTCGCGCACATGTTCAAGGTGTTTTACCGCGGCGCCTACCGTCCGCCGCGCGAATTCAATTGGGTCATTGGAGTCATCCTGCTGCTGATTACGCTGCTGCTCAGCTACACCGGCTACTTACTGCCTTGGGACCAGTTGGCATTTTGGGCAATCACGGTGGGTTCTAATATCGCTTCTGCTGTGCCGGTGGTGGGCAACAAGGTTCATTTCCTCATGCTCGGCGGCAATATGGTGAACGCCAACGCTCTGCTGCGTTTCTATGTGCTGCACTGCATGATTTTGCCGCTGGTGGCGATGTTTTTTGTCGCAGTGCATTTCTGGCGCATTCGCAAAGATGGCGGCCTCTACGCGCACGGCAGTGAGCCAAAAATGCTCGCGGCTCAGCCGGTTCCTGCCGCGGCGAAGGGGGCGGAATAGCAATGAGCGATCCGAAAGATTTCGTCGCCGGCATGGACTCGAATGCCCGCAAATCACCGACGCGTGTTGTCTTTGTCACCAGGCGAACCTCGGCGCAGGTCAAGGTTACGGACGAAGATCAGGTGCAGACGTACCCAGAAGTTCTCTTCCGTGCCATCGTCGCCATCGAAGTGCTTACGATCGCATTGGTGGGCGTGGCTCTTCGGTTCAACGCGCCCCTCGAGGGCCTCGCCGATCCCTCCCACACTCCTAACCCCGCCAAGGCGCCGTGGTATTTCCTCGGTTTGCAGGAAATGCTCCACTACTTTCCGCCAGTGGTCGCGGGTGTACTGGTTCCAACGCTGGTGGTGATGGCGCTGATTGTGATTCCGTATTTCAACATCAACATCGAAGCCGAGGGTTTGTTCCTGAAGGATCGCAAGCGTCGCATCCTCATTTTCTACGTGGCCGTGGCTGCGCTTTGTGTGTTCTTGTTCTTGTTTGATGTGTACGTGGCGCTGGTGCCCACCCTGATCGTTGCTGGATTCATGGCGCTGGCGGCGCAAAGTTCTCCGCAGTCGACATCGACCTTCCGGCGCAGTTTGGCAGCGAAACCGCTTTCCTTCTGGGTCATGACCTGGTTTCTGTTCGAACTGGTCGTGCTCACGGCGGTTGGCACTTTGTTCCGCGGCCCAGGTTGGTCCTGGGTGTTGCCCTGGAGGAGCTAACTTGCAGTCCGCGCAATCATCGTCGCAATCGTCGTCGCAATCAATGAAGAACTCGCTATTCCACCTGTGGCAAACGTTGTTCGGTGATCCGGTTCGCGCCTTCGGCGTGGTCAGCCTGCTGTTGGTGATCTTGCTGGCCGTAGCTCCCGCCAAGAATCACTTCAGTGAATGGCGCCACTACCAAAAACAGTATCTGGCGCTGATTGGGAGCCGTGGAGACGCGGTCACGCTACGGCGTCACTTCCACGAGCACGACGGAATCCAGCAGATCTGGCTTCCGCAGCTCGGAGTAGTCGATCGCTGCACCACCTGCCACGTCGGATTGAAAGAAGCCAGTCTTTCCGATGTCAGTACACAGCCGTTCCGCCTGCATCCGGTCATCCCGCACACGCTTGACCAGTTCGGTTGCGTGATGTGTCACCGTGGGCAAGGCCCTGCAACCACCGTCGAGGAAGCCCACAGCAGCACGCTCGCCTGGGAGGAGCCGATCTTGCCGGCGCGGTACGTCCAAGCTTCCTGCGGACAATGCCATCGCGCCCCTCTAACCGGCACACCACAACTAAACTTAGGACGCAATTTACTGGCGCGATATGGCTGCGTGCACTGCCACACCATCAAACTGCCCGACGGCAGCGCGATCAAACCGACCGATGATCCACCGTCGCTTGAGCACATTGCCGACAAGACCACGCGAGAATGGATTTATGCGTGGTTGAAGGATCCTCAGACCTATGCCGTCACAGCGACGATGCCGAATTTCAAGTTGAGCGATCCGGACGCGCGCGATATTTCGGCGTTTCTGATTTCCAACAGCACACCGGTCGCTGGAGACACGGCACTCGTCAGCCCATCCAGTAAAGCACCCGATCTGGCGGCTGGCGCCAGTTTGTATGGAGAGTCATTCTGCGCTTCCTGCCACGCCGTGCAGAACGCTGCGGGAAACGTTGTCGGCGGTGATGTCGGGCCGGAACTGACGCGGGTCGGCAGCAAGGTGAAGCCGGAATGGCTGCAGGCATGGTTGCGCAATCCGCGTGTCTACGATGCGGGAACGGCCATGCCGCACTACCGCTTCACCGATTCGCAGCTTTCGCTGCTCACTGCCTTCCTCGGAAACAAGACTGACTCCGATCTGCTCGCCAATGTACATCTCGATGCTGCCACGCCGGAGCAGATTGCGCACGGCAAACTTCTGGTGACTGAGTACGGCTGCGCGTCTTGCCACGAGATCAATGGCATCAAGAAGTCGGATAACTTCGCTCCCGAGTTGACTCGCATCGGAAGCAAGCCGCTGACGCAGATTATTTTCCTGCCCGGGATGACACACGCGATACCGGATTACATTGCGGCTAAGATCCGACAACCACGTTCGTTTGGATCGGCACTAAAGATGCCGCAGTTCAGCCTGGCACCCGCGCAAATTGATGCTTTGACCACCGCACTGCTCGCGCTCACGGATCGGGCACAGGACTTGCCACGGGCACTGACCGTGCCAGCGAAGCCGCCTTCGAATTACCAGCCCGCGGGCAAAGCTGGGCAGCTCATGGCCGACCTGGCTTGCTTCAGTTGCCACGCCATCAATGGTCGCGGCGGTGACATGGCTCCCGACCTGACCTGGGAAGGCAGTTCGGTGCAGCGGCAATGGCTGCAGGCATTCTTGAAAAACCCGGGCACACTGCGGCCGGCGCTGATCCGCCGCATGCCGAGGTTCAACCTTTCGGATGGCGAGGTAACGGAACTCACCGACTACATCATGACCGTCTATCAGAGTCCAGCATTTGACCGCGACTCGATGCCGGCCAACGGCTATCCGCCGGCTCAAGTGGAACAGGGGAAACAGCTTTTCTATTCCAAGTACGCCTGCCAGTCTTGCCACATCGTTGATACCAAGGTCGACAAAGGCTACGTCGGACCAACCCTGACGCAAGTGGGCTCACGCCTGAATGCTGCGTGGATTTATCACTGGCTCAAGGAGCCACAGACCATGCGTCCCGGCACTATCGAACCGAACCGCAACATGGACGACGAAGATGCCCGCGCTCTGACCGCATTCCTGATGGCGCAAAAGGGCTCCAGCAAGCAGGAGGCGAAGAGATGAAACGACGCCGGCGGATACTCTTGGTGCTCTCCCTGATTCTCGTAGGCGCAGCATGCTCAAGCAAGCCGGGACCGGCCTCCACGCTGAAGCCCACAGGGTTCGGCGTCGCGCTGGTAGAGTCAAGCGGAGGCAAGCAGGTCGGCGCCACCGGCATGGTGCTGGGTGATCCCCTGGTTGTGCAGGTCAACGACGAACAAGGGACGGCCGTCGCCGGAGCCCTGGTTGAGTTCAGCGGCCCCGCAGGCGTCAGCTTTGACCCTACGAGCGGCCTGACCGATTCCAGCGGACAGGTCAGCACGAACGTCGCTCTGGGCAGCATGGCAGGCCGATATCAACTCACCGCGCACACATCTACGAGAGCTCAGAAATCTGTCGACCTGAAGATTGAAGAAATTGCGCTGGGCTATCAGCAGGAGGTGGGATTTCAGCTCGACAACAAGTATTGCGCTCGCTGCCACAATCCGGAGTCGACGCCGGAGCGTGTTTCCAATTACGACAATCTTGAGGTCAAGCCGCACCCGTTTACTGAGGGCAACACCCTGAATAAAATGAGCGATGCTGATCTGACCGCTATCATCAGTCACGGCGGGCCCGCGCTCAACAAATCTGCATTGATGCCCGCGTATGGTTACACTCTCAGCAAGACCGAGATCGAAGCGCTGATTTCTTACATCCGCCTGGTCTCCGATCCGCCCTATCATGCTGCTGGAATGGTGTATGCCCAAAAGTAGGGCCGGTTAGTTCGGACTGATCCTGTTTGTTCCGAACCTGTCGTTCACAGTCTGATCGCGCCCGCAAACTGATATTCTCCCAAGCCATACCTGCGGCGTAACCGGAACCATCGAGTGGCTAGCGGACGTCGGAAGAACTGGAAACACTGAATGTCTCGGGTGGATCAAAATAACACCGATGCCAAAGAGCTGCGTCGGTCAACTTGCCCGCCTTCCATTGCTGAACCGTGGGCATCGTTATGGCGATCAAGCCGCCATCGACCGAATCGAAGATCAACACCACGCCAGCAAGCTCCTGTGATTTTGACGCCAGTTCCGCGTAGTTCTTGTCGAGCAAAGATTTCACGAATTCCAGCTTAGCTGGCGCGCCGCTGTTCTTCTCATCTTCCTGGATCTTTTGCACCGAGATGATTTTCACGTTTCTGCCCCGCAGTGCCTCCCAATCGCCCGGGAAGGGCGCAGTCTCCTCGCGTGTCACTTGAAACAGATCGGCCGCAACCGGCACGGCCTTCGCGCCAACCAACGGAACATCCGAGATACCTTCCGGCATCTCCAGGCTCGTGCGCCAGATCCACCCTCGCGACAGGCCCGATATCCGCACGTGCACCCAGTCCGCATTGAAATCCAACATCTCAAACTCGTCGTGCACGCTCGCCAGAAATAAAGTCTTGCCATTCAAACTGGGAGACGCGAGTACCGGCGTTCCTGTTTTCTTGATCGCGACCAGATTCTTGGGATGCGCCTGGTTCTTGAGCACCTCCTCTAAACTCGCGGCCTCCGCCTGCAAGCTGGCTGCCGCTTGATCGGCAGTTTTGCTCTGCGAATTTTTCGTCTCCGCCAGTTGTTGGCCGGACAGACCCTGTTGCAATGAGGACGAGGACGAGAACGTGTGCCCGGTCTCCGGCAACTGGCGCATCGGTGCCGAAATGAGAGGTTCCGCGGCGCCCTTGTCGGCAACTGTTTTTTCCCCAGTTGGTGGACGTTTAGCCACGCTCCCGCTCGCACCGCCGCTCGAATTCCCGCTCGAATTCGTCGCACCAGCACTACCCGCAAGCAGATCGGTTAACTGGTCCAGAAGGTCGGATTCCAGCCGGCCATTCGAAGTCAGCAGTTGGTATCCCGAACGCGACGGGGTTGAATCCGTGTACCAGGCCGTGACCTTCGTATTCACCCGCACCACCGATTCGCCCGACGCAGTCGAGCGCACCTGCACGGAAGAATCATAATAAGCCCGCTGGTAGCGGTTCAGCGGATGATCGCCCGGCATAGCGAACCCCTCCAGCACCGGCAGTCGTCCATGCATCGAGGGTTGCAACTCCTTCAGCGCTTTTTCCACAACGCTCTTCGGCTGACCGTAAGTACGCTCGTGCGGCCCTGCCGGCAAAGTTGCTTGCGGACTTGACTGTGCCTGGGCGCGCTGCGTCAGAGCCGCGAGAAGCACGACAAGTAGAAACGCAAACGCAAACAGAGCTGGGCGAAGAAATCGGCGGTCGAATGGCAGAATAACGCATGGCAAACTACGCTGCGTCATGGCACCGGCTCCAGTTGGTCACGTTGAATCCATCCATGCTCTCCTTCGCGGGTTTCGACTCCCAACCAGTAAGGCGTCGCAATCTGAATCAGCACTTCGACGCCAGGATCCAGAGATTTCAGCGTATTCGCGGTGTGGAACGGAGCGGACTTAAGCGGAGCCCCCGGCTTCTTGACCAGTCGCTCCACCTGACGGCGCAATTCGGCTACGTGCTGCTCCAGGGATTCAGCCGGCTGGTCATACTCCGTCGCCGTCGCTTGGCCGCTCGTGCTCTTTCCAGTGGCGCCCGTCCGGCTATCGTCATACGTGTTTTCGATGGACGTTTCGGGTGGTGGAGTGCTCAGCAGAACTGTATCACTGCCCAGGCCAAAGTTTTCCTTCGCCAAGCGTTCCTGTTTCGCTCGCAAAGCCTCGGCATTTTCCTTTTTCATCAGTTCGATCGCGTCCAGGTGTTCCTGAATGTCCTTGTACTCGGCGCTTTCCACGGAGCCGTTCGATTTATGGACACTGTGCCGGAAATCCTCCACAAACAGGGCGTCAATGCGCAGCACGGTATTTTCGAAGCCCTCGACCTGCACTACGTAGCGCACAGCTAATGTTCCAAGGTCGCCGCTGTTTTGGAAATTTCGCGGATCGAGCGCGTGCATCTTCACCTTGAAGAAAACCTTGCCGCCCTCGGTCCATTCCTTAAAGACCGGCGTCGACGTGACCGCGACCGCTCCCTTTATGTACTCGTCTGTGTTGTATTCCTTGGTTCCGCGGATGATCGTGTTCTGCGCCACTTCCTCCACCACCTGCACCACTTCGCGCTCCGGCAGCGGAATATTGACGATCAAGCCCTCGCCATACGCAAGAACATCCTTTTCGCGGCCGTGCGAAGGGACGGCCGTAAAAGCTAGCAGAAAAAGAACTCCGATTAGTCTGAGATAGCCTGCAAGTCCATCAAACGCAACCCAACGATTCAGCCCCCTACCGCGAAAACTCTTGTCCCAGATCACGTCCGGCTCCGGTGTTCCTGTTGCAAGAGTCTCTTACGATGGGTTCATCCTGTCAACTCGCAGAGTGGGCACGTGATGTGCCGTTTCCCGTAACCCTCGGGACGCGTGTAAGAAAATTGTAGAAACAAAATTGTTGCACTTTACCGGGCGCGGTAGTACTATCCTCCGCCGTGGGCTGGTCGCCCTTTTCGTACAAAAGATTTTGTGTTTCTGCTTTAGCACAGCAGCGAGGCAATAGTGTTCACTAAATGCTGCCCCGCTGACTCTTTTGCGTGCGGTGCGTTAGTTGGTTTTTTGCAAAATCCATGAAGTGATCTGAGGAGTGCAGCCATGCGTATGTGGGCGCAGTCTCATCTCTGTCAGAAGCCGCAGCGGGTAAGTTCGGTCCTCGCCGCTGCCTTCGCGTTTCTCTTTCTGCTCTTGAGCGCCAGCCAGTCGGCGAGTGCGTTGCCGGCCTTCGCCAGGAAGTATGGGCTTCGCTGCTCGGCTTGCCACGAATCGTGGCCTGCCTTGAACAACTTCGGGCTGAAGTTCCGAGACAATGGCTATCAGTTGATGAACGAGCGGGATTCTCCCATCTGGCAGAATCCCGGCTACTGGCCGGTGACTTTCCGCATCACGCCGATCTGGCACCGGTTGAGCAGCCTTCAGCAGGTTGACACCTACACGCCGGGAAATCTCGCTCCCACCGGTTCGACGGCACAACGCATCACGTCGGAGGGATTCGATCTCAGCGGCCTCGACTTCCATACCGGCGGAACTCTGGAGAAGAACATCTCGTTCTATGTGCTTCCGTCGTCGGACTCAACGGGAGCGTTTCATTTTGAGAGCGTCAATGCGCGTATCGATAACATTGGTGGCAGCCCTTGGCTCAACATCCGGCTAGGTCGCTTCGAGCTCAACAACCTGCTTTCTGAAAAACGCACTCTGTGGCTCACCGGTAACGGCGGTATTTATCAGACTTATCACTTCATTCCCGTGGGTGACGGAAACATCTTCGGGCAAATGGGGGACAACCAGTTCGGCCTTGAGTACATGGGACACTCGGTGGACGATAAGACGCGCATTTCCGCCTCCCTGCTCAGTTCGAATGACGGGAACGTCGGCCTGATTACCGGAGCCAACTCCTACAGCGGGTTCTTCACTTTCGACCAGGCCTTCGATACAGGCAAGTTGGGGATGCAGCGTGTCGGGGCGTATGCCTTTGTAGGAGAGGCGGCGACGTACTACCTCACGAACAGCGCAGGCGGGACCGGTGCCGTGCCCATCCCTGGCTCAGGAATTGGCAACAAGGGATTCAGTCGTGTGGGCTTTTACGGGCAGTTCTACCTCGGTCCGCACTTTGACCTCAACGTAGTCACTCAGCACGGGTCGGACAACGCATGGTTCGGTCAGGGCTATGGTGACGCAATAGCCACGGATGGCAATGGAGGCGCAACTGCGACCTGCTCGAATCCCGCCAACGGCCCCACTTGTCCTTATCTGAACAATACGCCGGGGACGACCCTTGAGCCGGGATCGCAAGCGCCCACCTGGAACGGCTACACCTTCGAAGCTCGCTACGTATATAGTCCGCAGCTGATCTTCAAGGCCGTTTACGAGGCGGAGCGGATGTCGCAACAAGCCAATCCGGGCACCCCGTCCAACCTGGGAAACATCAACAACTATTCGATCGGCTACCGCTACAACCCGTTCATGACCAGCCGGGCCGGCTTCGCCTATTTCGGCGAATTCAACCTGTTCCACCAGGACCTTACGGGGCCTCCTAACTCAGCTGGCAATGCCACCAACGTAAACACCAGCGAATTGCTGTTTGGAATTGATTTTGATTTCTGATCTTGATTTCTGATGAGGATGAATCCGCTGGCGAACTCGTTTCGCCAGCGCTGACTTCAGTTGAAGGGTGCTGACTATGAAGAGCTTGAAGCCAATGCGTTTTATCAGCGCGATTCTTTTCATTGCGATTCTCGGTTTCGTTGTCGTTGCCGGATTCACTCCTCGGGCCTTCGCCCAGGATGAGCCCGTCGTAGGTCCAAAGCCACCGGTTGTGGTCAAGCCCATGGAGAGCCACATCGGCAACCTCACCGGGCATGCTGCGGCCGCGAAGTCCGACTATCGCCGCTACTGTGCCGGCTGCCACGGCGACTACGGAGATGCCAACGGCGAGAACGCGGTTTGGCTGGATCCGAAGCCACGCGACTTTACCATCGCCACTTTCAAGTGCCGCTCCACCCTGACGGGCACGCTGCCCACCGATGAAGATCTCTTCAACACCATCGGACGCGGCCTCGACAACTCCAACATGCCGATCTGGAATACCTTCAGCAAGCAGCAACGCGCCGACCTGGTGGCGTATATCAAGATCTTCTCGCCCCGATGGGAGCATGAAAAAGCCGGCACGCCAATCACGATTCCGGCCGAGCCCGCGGTCACCATCGAGAGCATTTCCCACGGCCAAGCTCTGTTCGCGAAATTGGAATGCTGGAAATGTCACGGTACGCACGGCGAGGGTGACGGTCCGTCCGCTTCCACTCTCACGGACAGCAAGGACAATCCGAT
>JBEKXC010000036.1:0-27631 GCA_049512435.1 Terriglobales bacterium
GACTGCCATCATTCTTGCATTCGAAACGCTGGGAGAAACGCAGCCGCTGCGGAGTTTCGACATCGCCATCCTTATTCTGATTCTGAGGTGCGGTTTCGAAAATGACTTCGCCCGCTTCGCGATAACCGATCTCGATGGCATCGACGATGCGGGAGCGCTGGTCGGCGGCGACGACGAGGCGATCCACCAAACCAAAAACCGGTTCGGAAAAGTTAACCTCAAGCAGAGATTCCGGAGTCGAGAACTCAAAGACCTGGCCATTCTGAAATAGCCGGTTGAAGCCGCGCTGGCGCAGATTGAAGAGACGCGCTTTCATCGCATCCGAAGGCAGACGAGACTCGTCCACCTTGATCGACTTCTTCGCGCGCGACTTCCTGGCGCTTTTCTCCTTGGAATTCTCCTGCGCCGCCGGCTCCTGCGTCTGAATCGGAAAGAACACATTCAGCCGAGTGCCCTCGCCCAGCGCAAGCAGGCGGTCGGCAACTTCGTCTACTGTATCTTTCTTCACTTCCTGTCCGCAGATCAGGCAGTACGTGCGTCCAACGCGGGCGAAGAGGAGGCGCAGGTAATCGAAGATCTCGGTAGCGGTTGCGACCGTGGAGCGAGGATTGCGGGTGGAATTTTTCTGCTTGATGGCAACCGCAGGCGCAATGCCATCGATCACATCGACGTCGGGCTTCTCAATCCGCTCCAGAAACTGCCGAGCGTAGGCGGAGAGCGACTCGACGTAACGGCGCTGGCCTTCGGCGTAGATCGTATCGAAGGCAAGCGACGACTTGCCTGAACCGGAAACACCAGTGACCACGGTCAGAGTGTTGTGCTCGATCTCAAAATCAATGTTCTTGAGGTTGTGAACCCGGGCCCCGCGAACCACAATGCTATCTGTCGACATCTTCCCCTGGCACAGATGGATCAAAACTCGCTACCGAATCTTTCTATTATAAATGGTCGCTGGGCGTAGTTTGGGGAGTGTTCGGGGGAGGGTTCCAGGCGCAGCAACACCAGCGTCGCTATAGCACCACACCCGACCGACTAAGACTGTCCCAAAAGGATTCGAAGATTGCGTTACACTCCAAACCAGACTGGAAAACGTCTGTAAGAGAGATAGCCAGGGAATCTTGACTCTGCGGCTGGAACGCGATGCTGAATATTAAGAAGATTCTTCTGCCGGTTGACTTCCCGAATACCTCGCTGCGGGTAGTTCATCAGGCTGCGACATTGGCCCACCATTTCCATTCTGAGATCGTGATGTTGCATGCCGTGACAGCGGAGAGCCATGCCGCGGGTGTGCCGGAGGACAGCAGCGAGCTGGGTGGCTGGGACCTGCTCGCGGCGATCATTCGAGAGGCCCAGAAACAGCAGGACCAGTCTCTCGGGACGGAGCTCGACGGCCTTGCCATTCGGCGCGTGGTAGTCAATGGCGACCCGGGTTGGGCGATTGTGAAGATGGCTGAGGTGGAGAAAGCCGACCTGATCATGTTGCCGTCGCATGGCGCCACGTTCAATCGGTTTCTTCTGGGCTCTGTAACCGCGAAAGTACTACGCGGGACCGAGTGTCCGGTTTGGACCAGCGCTCACGTGGAAGAACCGGAGCCATCAAAAGGCTATGACCCGCTGCTTCTGTTTGGCGGCGTGGGCGAGTCGCAGCCGGCGCAGGCCGCTGGAGACGAAGTGAAGCGGCAGCCGGGGCAGGAGTTTGCGATTCGCAACGTCCTGTGCGCGGTCGAGTTGGGCCTTCGTAGTAAAGAAGTCGTGTCGTGGGCCGCCCCAATGGCCGCCGAATTTGGCGCCCGTCTTACGCTTGTCCACGTCACTGCTTCGGTGGAGCTTTGGGGACCTGGCGGCGACTACGTGGTTCCGGAGTGGAAGGAGTCGTTTGTCGCCGATGCTTCTCAGCGTATGGCAAAGCTCCAACAAGACATGGGCACCAAGGCGGACGTATTAATCGGCAGCGGTGACGTGCCTAAGGTGCTGAGCCAGGCTGCGCAGCAGACGAAAGCGGATTTGCTGGTTATCGAGTGCTATCCCTATAGCGGCAACCTGCGAATCCACGGCTACGCAATTATTTGCGCGGTGCCGATTCCGGTTCTGAGCGTGTGAGGCCCCGGCTAGATGCCATAGTTCACGTCACGAAGCGCGTCTTTGTAGGCTTCGCGCGCTTCCGTGACTTTCGAGTGGGCGTCGTGCTCCTTGAAGTGGGCGGTATCCCAGTGCTCCACGGCGGTCATCGAATGATCGGGAGTAGCTAAGGCTTCTTCGGCGCGAATGGTGTCAACCCATTCATCGACAGCCTTTTTGTAGGCGAGGCGTAATTGATCAAGATCCTCTTTGCTCATAGCCCCGCAGGTTAATGCCGCCCCGCAGCCCGGTCAATTGGATCCAGCAAATTTCACGGAAAATTAACGCAGCGGGAAGGCTCGAGGAAATCCGCTTTCCGGCCTTCTACTAATTGACTTTTTGAGATAGGATTAGGCCGCCTTCTCAAGGAGATCTCCATGACACAGAACACTGCAGTTGACATCGTACGTCAGGGTTCGACGTTGTCCATCGCTTGGGGAGTTTTACTGATTGTTTTCGGCATGGTGGCGATCGGTATGCCATATATCGCCGCCGTAGCGGTTAACGTGTTTATTGCCTGGCTCATCGTACTGGCAGGCGCAGTCCACTTGATGCTTGCCGTTCGCGCCCATGGAGCGGGCAACATGATCTGGAAGCTGCTGGTCGGGATCGCATATATCCTCTTCGGTGGATACCTGATCATGCATCCCGTGATGGGGGTGGCATCGCTTACGTTAATACTCGCATCGCTGTTCCTGATTGAAGGCATCCTGGACATCATTCTGTTTTTCAAGATGCGCTCATTGGGAGGATCAAGCTGGGTGCTGGTGGATGGGATCATTACCCTGCTGCTGGGGCTGCTGATCTACATGCAATGGCCGTCCAGTTCCGCGTGGGCGATAGGCACCCTGGTGGGTGTAAGCATGATCATCAGCGGTGTTTCGCGCGTGATGCTGTCGTTGGCGTTGCGCAAGACGGCGGCTGCGGTGGCCTAGCTTCTATGGCTTCGCGCTCCAGCGTTTAGTGCTTCAGCGGTCGGCACTCCATTGTCTGATGCCCGACGCCTCAGTGCTCGACACTCCAATGTCGACACTCAAGACTTCGCCCGCGTTGAAGCCGGCGATTGTCCCGCCGAATGGAGGAACACTGAATGGGAGGCCTGATCCCGTTAGGGGATGCATCTCGACGCCCGACACGCATCCCCATCGTCACGATCCTCATCATCCTCATGAACAGCTTCGTTTTTGTGCAGGAGTTGATGGGGGGCGACACCTTCGTGATGAAGTGGTCGGCGATTCCCGCCGAAATTTTTTCCGGCCATCACTGGATCACGATTCTGACGGCGATGTTCATGCACGCCAGTTGGTCGCACATCATCGGCAACATGATCTTCCTATGGGCCTTTGCCCCGGAGATCGAAGACGCGATGGGCCCAGGGCGGTATTTTGTTTTCTATATTGTCGGCGGGTTGGTGGCCATGCTGGCTCAGGTCGCAGCCAGCCCCCATTCTACGGTTCCAAACCTGGGCGCGAGCGGGGCGATTGCCGCGGTGATGGGCGCGTTTCTGGTCACCTATCCTCGTGATCGGGTTCGCTCGGTCCTATTTATCTTTGTGTTTTTTCGGATCACCTTTATTCCAGCCGCGCTCTTAATCGGCTTTTGGTTCCTCACCCAGCTTTTCAGTGCCGGCGCGGTAGCACAGGCGCAGACGGGAGGTGTGGCGTATCTGGCGCACATCGGCGGATTCATTTTCGGAGCGGTCACGGCGCGTCTGTTCGAAGATCCGCGTCGAATCGCATTGCAAGGGAGCACGGAATAATTTCGAGGACGCTTATCGGGTGATCAACCGTCAAACCCCCGTTCACTTCTGCAACCGGACTTCTAACTTCAGAACTCAGGCGCACTTGCTTGAGCCCGTCGAACTCATACGAGGCGAACTCATAATAGGGGTGAGCAAGGGTACTGCGCAGCGCGCCTTTGCAGGGCTTGCCCAAAATTGTCTAGCAAACGATTCTGGGACTCAGCTCGGTTACTGGTCACTAGCGCGTTTCTCGGTACTAATCGCTCTGATTGCCGAGTGATGTGCGGATATGAAATTGGGAAATTACATCTCATCGCAAATTTGGAGTCGGTTCACGGTCACCTAGGTAGGCCAACGCGGTGCACGAGGTTTTGGAAGCGCGAGTCGGAGCGGAGAGGATCGAAGCCCGGCCGTAGCAGGACGCCGGGGTTAAAATCTTCGTAGTCTTTTTCGAGCCAATTCATGACTTGATCCGTATCTCCGAGAGATGCATAGATCATGGCAATCTCCGAAGCATTCGAATAACCGGGGTTTGAGCGCTTCTTCAGATCGCTCAGCAGCTCTACCGCCTCGCTCCTCTTGCCGGCTGCGAGGTAGGCGCGAGCAAGGTTAGCGATGCATGTCGGGCTATCCCCAGAAAGCTGGACCGCTTTTTGCAGTTCTGCGACCGCTTCATCGTACATGTGTTTTTGAAGGTACGCCTGGCCGAGTTGATTATGGGCAAGAGCAAAACGTGTAATCGCCTTCCATGAGAGGTTACTTGCTATGAGCGGCAGCATCCTCAGCAATCAGGCGGAATCCCCTGCGCCCCGCTTCCTCGGCAAGATCATGCAATTGAGCGCGTCCTCGTTCTGCATTTCCAGCTTGCATGTCGATCTCGCCTAGTTCCAGTCGCGCTTCCAGTTCACAGCGCACGCAACCCACCGCCACGGCCCTCCGGAGCGCCGGTCGGATGGTGCGCCTCGCATTGTCAAAACGATGCTGCGCCGTTTGAAGGTGAGCAGCGGCCAGAGCGACATCAAAACGGACGGTTGGATCGTAGCTCTTAGCCGAGAGAACGGCGGTCTGTCTAAGAATGTCTACAGCTTCGGGAGTTTTGCCCTCCTGCATGAGTCCTCGCGCCAGAATGATATTGGCTTCAATTTCCTCATCGGTGATGTTCCCAACGTGGAGCTCGCCGGCAGCCGACCGAAGCGTGCCCGCGTCCAACGGTTCTCCATTTGCTAATGCCACTTCCGCAAGCGCGATTTGGCTCAACGCGACCTCGGTTTTCGCGCCAATGTCGCGGTCAACAGAAAGCGCGTCGGAAAGGGCCTGCTTGGCACCCGCCAGATCTCCTCCCCTGAACAATGCCTTCCCTAAGAGCCGTTCAGCGCCCGCGTACTCCGTCTTATCGCCCGAGTCTTTGAAGAGTGCAACCGCGTCCTGGTACGACCGCAGTGCGGTCGGCATCTCTCCTTGAACTTCAGCAATTGAGCCGCTGGTTTCGAGGGCAGTTCCCAGAAGAGATTTGTTCCCCGTGCTTCGAAGACGTTCCGCGAGCGGTTCCAGCATGGCTTTGGCTTCGCGAAACTTCCCCTGGTGCCGCAGCAGATCGGCAATGCTGTTGGTTACAACGTCCTGTCTACCCTTGCGGTTAAGTTTGATGAAGATAGTCAGGCTTTCGCGATCCAGTGGTTCGGCCTTTGGCAACTCGCCCTGTCTCTGATAGATCTCGCCAAGGTTGAAGAGTGCGGCTGCAAGATTAGCCTGATCACTGGTTTTCCGGAACACTTTGAGTGCTTGCTTTATGCTGCGCTTGGCTCCGGCAACATCGCCTTGTTTCGCCAAGACACCACCAATGTTCATTAAGGCCAGGGCTGACCTGTCAACATCGCCAGATTCGGCGAACATTCGCCGGGCGACAGTATAGGCATCCATCGCGCTGCTGAAATTTCCAAGATCATCGGAAGCGTATCCTCCAACCAGCTTCGCTCGTGCCAGCAACAGGCGTGCCCCCGTCATTTCCGATTTCTTGGCCGCACTATCGGCTAAGGCTTGTTCTCGTTTGAAGTCTCCGATCTCGCCGGCCTGCCAGGATTCCATAAGATCGATTCTCGGATCATCGCGTTCGGGAGAGGGCGATTTTCGCAAAGCGGCAAGTGTCGCTGCTGCGGCGGCGCCGTTGCCCATCGCGTCTTGCGCCCGGGAGAGATCCAAGCCGTAGTCAAGATTGTCAGGGTAGGATCGTTGCAGGCGGGAATAGACTTGGACTGCCTGTGTCCAGTCTCCGTTAGTCTCATCATAGCGCGCCTCGGTTTGCAGCCGCGCTTGTGATGGCAGATTACGTCCCAGGTCCACTGCTTTGCGTGCCGCAACCGTGGCCTTAGCATCGTACCCGCGGGCAGCCCATTCGGTGGCTAGCGCCGAATACGCCGGCGAATAATCGGGCTGCAAGCGAATGGCTCTCTCCAAGAGCTCGGTGGCCGCGACGTCGTCGTAGAAGCGCATTTTTTCGAGTCCGTCGGAGTAGAGCCGGGCCGCCTCAGGATCGGAAGGCAAGGCTGCCTTCACTTCTTCCGCCTCGCTTGCGGTCAGAGTTTCTATACCCAGTTTTGCCCGCAGTTGTTCGCCCGCGCGAGACGCGAGATCGAACAGGTCCGACTCTGAACCGACCACCGCAACGCTTGCAACCGTATCCCCCGTAAGTGCGTCCTGCACGCGAGCGTCGAGACGAAGCCGTCCGCTTCCGGCTTGGCCAATCGCGAGGTAGGAGCCGGCAACCACATAATCGCAACCCAGATCCTTATGAATCTTGGTTAGGGTATCGTCGGCATAGCTGTCTTCATTGGCAAGGGAGAGTTCAAGTTTCGCTCGCGCAACATGCTCCTCCGCCACGGTTCGGAGGTGGCCGCCCGCAGCCAATTCAGTCGCCAGCATCTCGGTAAAAGCTGTGGATAACCATGAGTTCCGCGCATTTCCGGAAACATTTGTGAAACCCCATGATGGCAACCGACCGTCGCGTCAGGCTGGAGGGAATGACCAGTGTGGGTTGAGCTTGAGCATCTGGCACACGTTGAGTTCGGCTGCCATACCGATGCCAAACATATACGGCAAGCAAAACCAGGAATAAGGCCGCCGCAGCCCAATAGCGCCAACGATAGGGTACGGATGACCCGGAGGATAATTCATCAGGTGTACTGTTGACCGATGGAAGCTCCGCTGAAGCCGACGTTGGAGCGCTTGGCGGCGCTTCAGCGGAGACGGGAATCAGCGGTTCAACGCTAGCTATGAAGCGGTAGCCTTCCCTCGGCAGGGTCTCGATGTAGCGCGGTTTTCGAGAGGTATCCTGCAGCGCGCTGCGCAACTTTTGCACCGCACTGTTCAGGCTCCTTTCAAAATTGACGAAAACATCGCTCGGCCACAGCTCCCGCTTCAGATCTTCACGGGTGACGACTTGGCCTGGTCTCTCGAGGAGCATGGCCAGAATCCGAAATGACTGGTGCGGAACCTTGAGCCTCAGCCCTCCCTTACGAAGTTCACGCCTTTGCAAGTTGACTTCATAGAGCCCAAAACGTACATGCAAAGAGGATGCTGACCTGGAGTCGTGGGAACCTGACGAACTCTTTATCAATTTCTCCCGCTCTGAACTGCCTGGCTCAATTGGTGACATATCTGAAGCCGAATCGAGGAAGTGCGCAGCCGCCACCGCAACATGGCTCTGCTTTGTAACAAAATCGCCCTGCCTTACCACCATACTTACATCTTTCGAGTCGGTCCAGCCAACAATAAATTCCAGTCGAGGTATAAACATCTTGTATTCAATAGTTTGCCAAGTGACATAGATTTGACCGAAATTGGCTTGTGACTTTCGGCGTCTTTGGTGTTTAGTATGGTCCGTATCACAGCCGCGTCAATACCAGTCCCCAGGAGTGTACGCACATGAAACGGAACATCCATCTTGCAGTATTCTTCGCGCTGCTAGCCTGCTTCGTCTGCGCAGCCAATGCACAGCCGGTCCCGGTTTATACCTTTACATGTACTGGAACCCAGGGGGTCGGTCCCTGTCCCGACGGCGGCAGACCTTATACTGTCCTTCAGGGCTCCGACGGCAACTTCTACGGCACTGCCGAGGAGTCTGAGGTAGGACCGAACGCCGGCGGCGGAACTGTCTTTTCGCTTACCCCTGGCGGAGTGTATACCGTTCTGTACACTTTTCTTCCCGGACCGCAGAACAACTACCCAAACGGCGACGGGCCGGGTCTGCTCGTTCAAGGCCCTGACGGCAAGCTCTACGGCACGGCGTTAGCCGGTGGCAGCGGTAACCATGGAGTTTTGTTCCGACTGAACACGGACGGATCTGGCTTCCAGGTTATCCATTTATTCTGCTCCAAGCCGAACTGCGCCGACGGTAATACTCCCACCGCTCTGGTGGTGGGAGCCGACGGCAATCTGTATGGCACGACTATTTACGGAGGGGCTGGCCAGACGGGCAGCTGCACTGGAGGCGCGTGCGGCGCGATCTTCAGAGTCATTCCGTCTTCCGGGGCGTATAAGGTTGTTTTCAGCTTCACCAACCCGCAAAAACAAGGCTATGAGCCCACCAGTCTCATGCTGGGACCCAACGGGTCACTCTATGGGGACGCCGGGCCCTTGTTTGAATTCACTCCGTCCCCCAAAAAGTTCAAGGTGACGAAGTTTCCCGTCGTCAATGGCATCCCCGCTATCGGAAATCCGTCGGTTGTCGGCCCCAACGGTAACATTTATGGTCTGTACTTCATCTACGGAACCAGCGGCATCGGACTCTTCGAGTTTGAAGTGAATGGAAAGAAAGGAAAGGATGTGCAGCTGTTTCCGTTCTACAACACCATCGACGGGGGCGGTTCTCCCCAACAAGTGATACTGGCCAGCGATGGCAATATCTGGCTTTGCGATTACAACGGCAGCACTGGTTATGGAGACATTCTCTCGCTGTCACTTTCGGACGGAACATTGCTCCAGAGCTTCACACCCTTTTCACCCTCGGCTGCGGTGGGCGCTTATCCATTCGGGATTACCCAAGCCGCAGATGGGATTTTGTGGGGCACGGCCAGCGATTTCGGGATTGCTCCCGAAGGCGATTTTGCCGACGGTACGGTATACAGTCTGAACGCCGGCTTGCCGCCGCGCTAAGAGACACACAGGGCCGAATTTTGAACTGTCGGTTTCCTCTGCTGTCGAAGGCAGATGCTAAGTCCCACCGTCGTCTCCACGGACCTCGCGGTCCAGAAACGGGCGTGTGGGAAGCGCGATAGGACATCCGAAGCTGACGAAAGTCAAGCTGCTGTCGCCTCATCATCGGTTTTGTGATCGCATTGCATTCGCCTGATGAGGAGACTCTTGGATTTGTATACCTCACTCTCTCCAATGTCACTTCCAACTCCAAACCCTCAATCACCTCGGTAAGTGCTTTTTGCGCAACGTCGCGCCTTTGTTGCAAGGCTGAGATCTCCTGTTGCAACGACTGCACTCTGTCTTCCTGATCATTCAGTTGCCGCGCGTAGCGCTCCTCCAAAGCCTTCTTCAAGCTAGTGCGTCCGGCAATGGCTACCACGACAACTTTCAAGTCCACAAACGCCATTCTCGGAAGTCGCCATACCAAAGTCTGGGAACCCCGTTCCAGCCAACTTCCGGTTGGCCGCAAATCGTCCAGAATCTCATTTTTGCGCTTCCCAGGACTCTGGTTGCGCCGGTATCGTGGGGTCGCGCGGCAATCCTCTCGGAAGGCGCACGGATTGCGAAGAGGCGCGACCCGGGAGTAAATGACAGGACTCGGAGCGGGAGAGTTCCATGGGCAAGCGGCTCGGAAGGCGTGAACTATTTCAAGAAATCACGACGGAGCGAGAGGCGCTAGACGCGCTCCTCAAGCAGATCAAGCCCCGGCAGATGACCCTGCCGGGTGTTACCCCCGGCGGATGGTCTGTCAAGGACATCCTGGCCCACGTGGTGGGCTGGCAGGGGCGAATCCTCAAATGGCATGAAGCAGAGCAGCGAGGTGAAACCCCGGCCGTACCGCCACCCGGATTGACGTGGGGAGATTTGAAACTCTTCAACGAGATGATTTACCTGGAACATCGCCTCCGTTCTCTTAAAGCTGTGTTGCTGGACTATGAGGTCTTTCATAACCGTATGATCGCTCTTATCGAAGCCACCCCCGATGCAGACTTGGTGGCGGTAGGGCGGTTCAAGTGGATGGGGCCGACGTGGACGCTCAGTGACTATTGCCGCGCGGAGACTGCAAGTCACTATCGTTGGGCGCGCAAGTGGATTCGCCGCTGGAAGCGCGCACAAGACCAGTCTGGAACATCGGACAGGCCGCTGATTGTGTTAACAGTACATTTCCACTGAGAAGAGTCGCCCTTTTGCGATCGCCGCGAAGAGCTCTCTGAGCAAGGACAGGTTCTACGGAAAGCGAGCAGCGTTCAGGGATGCGAAAAAAGTCTGGATTATGGTTCATTCCTTCTTCTCGTCCTGTGGCGGATTCTGTTTCTTGCGCATGGACTCGCCGCGCATTTCGATGCGGTGGGCGTTGTGAAGCAGAGGCGTCCAAAACAACGTAACCATTGCGCACAATCAGCAAACTATGGATTGGAATCTGGTATTGCCGGACGTAATCGAAAGCCTGCGTGAGTACGTCCGAGTCCATGCCTTGCGCTTCCGGGGTGGAAGATCGCATGTTTTTCGTCCGGTTGATTGATTCCGAATCGTGCTGTTACCCAGCAGGAATCGCTGGGCGATTGTGACCTGCCCTTGCGCCTATACTATTGGCAATGGTCAGGCTGCGCAGTTTGGAGTCGGGTGATGTCGACGCTGTCCATGCCTTGATTTCGAGAATGGACGTGGTGCGCCACATGCGGTTTTCCTTGTGCTCAAGAGAGGAGAGCCAGAAATTCCTTTGCGACTCGCTGCTCGAATCCCCGTCGGATCCTTGGAGGTCCATCGTCCGGGCGATTAGCGACAGCCCACGAAGTGATCTCGTTGGACTCTGCGGCGTAGTCATCTTGAGAGGCGCCGAAGAAGGTGAAATCTGGTACTTGGTGGAGCCAGAATCTTGGGGCAAGGGGATCGCAACCGAAGCAGCGAAACATCTGCTCGATCTCGGATTCGGCGAACTGAGTCTCCACAGAATTTGGGCCACGTGTCTTCCGGAGAATCCCGCATCGGCACGGGTCTTAGAGAAGGTGGGCATGAGAAAGGAGGGGCAGCTCGTCAAGAACCTCAAGATCCACGGGGTGTGGAAGAGCAGTTTCCTGTACGCCATACTCGCCGAGGAATGGAGTCGCGCCTCGTCTAATCGGGAGACCGAATCTGGGGCAGTCGTAGCTTAACGCCTGCCGGCAACCTGACCCACGACCAACTGTCGCCAGATCGCATTCGCAGTGCTGCGGAAACTGAAAGAGCGCCACCCGGATTCTCCGTGGATATTCGTCAACGAGGACGGCGAGAAGTTGCGGGGACATCGCGACTGGTTCGAGCCCGCCTTGAAAGAGTCGGGCGTCCATGACTACTCCTGGCATTGTAACCGCCACCCCTTTGCGTCTAGAGTCGTGATGGCCAGTGTGGATCTCCGCACGGTCGAAGAGCTTCTCGGCCATAGGACGCCAGCTATGACGTGGCGCTATTCTCACCTCGCGCCGGCTCATGAGCAGGATGCGGTGGACCGTCTGGTTACGTCGGGGAAATCGGCGGGAACGGCAGGAGCAACTGCCACCAAACTGCCAGCGGCACAGCGGTCGTTATGAGGGCGGGGTGGGGCAATGATATAAGTTGTTTATAATATTTATGTTACAAAGAATGCGAAAGTGGCGGAATTGGCAGACGCACCAGACTTAGGATCTGGCGGGGCAACCCGTGGGGGTTCGAGTCCCCCCTTTCGCACCAATCATTTGGGGCCGATCTTGAATCGGCCCTTTTCTGACTGTGCCCAATTTTGTGCCCACCTTGCGTTTCACTGTGCCTACTTTCCCGCCGCTTGCTAAGTGTCCACGAATAAGTTAAGTGGACACTTTCGCAGGTGTGGATTTGATGTTCCAAGAGTGAAGCTCCTCGATGCGGTTGATGGGGTGGTCGGCGATGCGGGTCAGAACCTCGCGCAGATAGGCTTCGGGATCGAGGCCGATTTTCCCAGTGCGAACTCGACCTCCTCACCTTCGGAGAATCCTGCAAACATGTCATGTTTTACCGGGAGGAACATGGCGGCATTCTGATTTCCCGCATCCTGCATCAGCGCATGCTCCCCGAAAGACATGCTCTTGACGACCAAGACGACGAAGCCATAGCCCCTCGCATCGTTCACGTAACCCAACTCAAACGCAAAGCCCCGCCCCGCACCACCCGCCAAGCATCGCATCACAGCTTTGCTGATTGGCTTGCGATCTCTTTTCCCTGCTGCCACATCTTCGGACTTCATCGCAAGCCAAAGGAATATTTGAATAGCCGTGAAGGGAAAGAACCCTAGCTCTCGTTCTAGGAGAACAAGAGCAGTACGAGTTCGCCGCAACCAGTGGCATCCTCACACTAAAAGGGCCTAGTGGGGTTGGACCTGTTCGCGCTCATGATACGCATTTCGAGATTTGTGCGCATGATTGCTGTAACCTGATTCGTCCGGCTGATTGGAATTGGATCAACCGCGTAGCTCCTGAGGAGGTATATGCCGCCAGGACTGGACAATCTTAGACACATCGTGGTTCTGATGATGGAGAACCGGTCGTTCGATCACATGCTGGGATCGCTGACGGCAGTGAATCCGCAGATCGATGGGATTACCGACCAGCTAAGCAATCCCGATACAACGGGTGCTTCGGTCGCGCCGCAGCCGCTGGCGCAGTTTCAGGGACAGCTTGATCCCGATCCTGATCACCATTTTCCGGCGGTCGATCTGCAGATCTTCGGCGGAGATACCAGCCCGAATCGCGTGGCAAATATGCAGGGGTTTGTGAAAAGTTATTTCAACCAGCAGCAAGACGTGGGGCATTCGCAGACGATCATGTATTACTTCGCGCAGAACCAGTTACCCGTGCTGACGACATTGGCGCTGGAGTTTGCGATATTTAACCGCTGGTTCGCCTCGATTCCGGGGCCGACGATTTGTAATCGTGCATTCGCGCATTATGGCACGTCGTTCGGCAGAGTCGACATGAATCCAATCGATATAATCGAGCCGTTCAAGAGCATTTACGACCGTCTGATCAACGCGAATCCGAAGCACACTGCCAAGCTGTATTACTACGACACGACCAGTTCGACGATGGAGGTCGCGAACTTGCTGCAGAATGAGCCGGAGCTGTTCGGCACCTACCAACAATTTCTGAGTGACTGCAGCGCGGGTAATCTGCCGGATTATTCCTTCATCGAGCCTAACTATAGCGATCACGACACCGACAGTGGAGAGGAAGTGGCCAGCGATCAGCATCCCGACCACAACATCCAGGCGGGGGAGTTGTACATTGCCTCGGTGTACAACGCAATCAAGCAGAACCCGAACTTATGGCAGAGTACGGTGCTGCTCGTTGTCTACGATGAGCATGGCGGAATCTACGATCACGTTGTGCCGCCCGCTTGCACGCCGGACCAATTTACCGCCTCCGCGAATGACACGGGAACCGGGCAGCCCTTTGCGTTTGACCGGCTGGGAGTGCGCGTGCCGGCAATTTTGATTTCGCCGTGGATTCCGAAAGGGATGGTGGTGGACGGCCGTGTCTTTGACCACGCTTCAATTCCGGCGACGATCACGAAATTCTTTCTGGGCGATTACTCGCCGCGATCTCCCCGAGAGACGAGCGCCGATGTTTTTATTGAGCCTAACGTGGCGCCGGTTGATCCCACACGCAACTTGCTCTCGCTAGCGGCCATTCGTACAGATTGCCCGGACTTCGACGTGTAAGAATGGCGCGGCCGTCGTGCCGCGCTGAAGAAATGAAGTTGCAGGAGTGATTGAGGAGTGACGAGATGACTCTCATCCATGTACCCAGGCCAGACGTGAAGAGCGCGATGAATGCGGATCGGCCGGTGAACGCGCTGCTGAAAGCGCAGATTCGGCACTTGCACGATGCCGAGAGAAATCTCCCTCTCCGGCACCGAACTGACGTTTACATCAACGCGATCAAGACGGAAGGCGAAACCGCGGAGTATATCCGCGAAGTGACGACGGCGATCCATGCGGCGCACGAGGTTGCAGCGGCGAAGCGGGGACGCGGCATTGCCATCGCGGCCGCAGCCGACGAAGGGCCAGCAGGCAAAGCGCCCAGCGCGAACGGAAAGAAAAAGAAGGGCACGGGGAAGCGTGGGCGGAGGACCTAGTCCGTCGTCGTTTGTTATTGCAGGAGCCAGGTATGCGTTGGAGCGTAGTGGTTTTGCTGTGGCTTGTATCCACGATCGCGGCAGCTCAGGAAGGCATGCTGCATGCCGACTTCCGAGGCGAGGGCGAACGTGTTACCGGCGCCTGCAATGAATTCAACTTCACTCTCGTGACCGGGTGCGCCTATGAGTTGTTCACTGATCATCCACTGCACATTGCGGCGGGGAGCTTGCCGCCGCAGAACGGATTCGGTCTTGGCGCGGCATTCGTCGCCGACAAGAACACCAAGAATTGGCGTCTGACCTGGGACGTGGATGCGGTCGCTTCGACGAACGCGTCGTGGCGGGCTGGCGGTTATATGAAGATGATCCACACGCCGCCAGTGGAGATTCACGTTATCACGCCGGTGATCTCGCAGCCTGGGGAAGCGATAGAAACCAAGCCTGCCAAGAAGCGGCGGATCAATCTAGTTCATCCCTACACCGTTCTTAATCTCTATGCGCAGTCAACTTCTCTGAACAAAATCAATTTCTATGGGCTGGGCAATAATTCCACGCAGGCGGGGGCGTCGGTACTTGGCATGACTCAGACGATCGTTGGGGGCAGCGTCATCAAACCGGTTTTTGAATGGGCAGCGATCCGCAAACTGAATCTTTCGTTGCTCGGCGAAGTGAACGGCCGCTTCGTCAACCTCAGAGGCGAATATGGGCAATCGTTTCCATCGATCGAAACCATCTACACAAATGCGACTGCGCCCGGCCTGAGCAGCCAGCCGGGCTTCATCCAGCTAGGCGAAGGTTTTCGCGTTAAGCCGGTTTTTGGAGACCACCTCCAGTTGAATTACCTGGCAAACTTTCAGCAGTTCTTTGCGCCATCGAACTCGCAGTATTCCTTTCGACGCTGGACGACCGATCTGAACCACACGTTCTATCTGTATGGCTACACGAAATCGGCGCCTGTGAACACGGACACGAATGGGCCTGACGAATGCGCGCCCACCAGCGAGAAGTGTCCACCCATTTTGCGTCCGGCGGGTTCGCGCTCCCACAACTTGAACGGCTCCGTCAATTTGCGCCTACTGGTCTCAGAATCGATTGCTTCGGGAACGAGCGTGGTTCCATTCTATTTCCAACAAACGTTGGGCGGTGCGGACATCGACGGTGCACCCTCACTGAGCAGCTATCAGGACTATCGCTTTCGCGCGCCGAACGTCCTGCTGCTGCAAGTAGACTTCGAGCACTCAATCTGGGGACCGTTTGGTTTCAGATTCGTGGCGGATCAGGGCAGAGTGGCGCTCACACGGGGAGACATCGGATTCGATCATTTGAAACACAGCTTTGCCACTGGACTTACTCTTCGAGCCGGCGGATTCCCTATGGTCTACATTATGTTTGCGTGGGGCGGAAATGAGGGAGACCATACGATCTTCAATATGAATACATCGCTGCTTGGCGGGTCGGCTCGTCCTTCTCTGTACTAAGGTTTCTTCAGGAGGAATCATGGAATCGTAATACCGTGCGTTAATTTTCCACCATCATCGCTGCGGTCGGCGGTCAGAGAGTCAAGCTTTGCGGATCACCCGATGAGGCTGGTCAAGCGCCAATGCGATCTGCTGCTCGGTCCAATCTTCTTGCGGCAGAAGCGGAGGCGATACAAAGCTCACGCGCCACCCGCAGAGTCCTTGGCGTTCTAGAAATTCCGTTTCAGAGGTTTATACCGGTCACGAACTTGGAGGCCACTTCTTATGCCCGGACCCCGCTCTCACGGACTCCCCAGCCCCAGTGTCTGCGCCGGGATTGTCATTGCCATGTTGGCGATGATCGTTATTCCCACGGCCATTACGCTGCAAACCGTCCACGCCCCCGCGCCGCTGATGCCTGTCCAACAGAATTCCACACCGCACGGCTACACTTTTAGCCTTTTGCTTTTCATCTTTCCCATCGCGTTCATCGCAGGATGGTTCCTGCCCGGCGAGGGATTGCACGTTCCGCGGCGCGCTTTCTGGTTGACACTTGCCATCCTCGTTCCGCTAGGCTTCTTGCTCGACTTCGTTTTTGCACAATGGTTTTTCTGCTATCCCAACGTTGGAGCGACCCTGGGCATCGGCGCTCCTGCCCTCGGCAGGCCCGTTCCCGTCGAAGAGTATGTCTTCTATCTGACCGGCTTTCTCGCAGTGCTTCTTCTGTACGTATGGCTCGGCGAGTTCTGGCTGGCCGCTTACAACGAGCCTGATTACCCTGGCGAAGCCAGGAAGATGCGCCGCCTCGTGCAATTTCATGCCACTTCTTTGATCCTTGCCGTGGCCTTAATTGGTAGCGCATGGTTTTACAAGAAGCATCTTGCTCTTCCTGAAGACCGGGCAGGCTTTCCCGGCTATTTCACTTTTCTCGTCGCCGGAGCCCTGATTCCAGCAGTGATTTTTTTTCCGGTTGCGCGGCGCTTCATCAACTGGCGCGCCCTCAGCCTCACGCTTTTCTTTATGCTGCTCGTCAGCCTGCTCTGGGAAACTACTTTGGCTGTTCCTTATGGCTGGTGGAGCTTCCAGCATCGTCAGATGATTGGTCTTTTTATCGGTGCCTGGTCGCGCCTGCCGATCGAAGAAGTTTGTGTCTGGATCGCCGTTACGTACGCCACGGTGATCGTCTTTGAAGTAGTGAAGATCCGGCTGGTGTCAGAACGCTCGGTACGCGACGCTCTGCTGGGCGCGACCGAACCCGAGAAACTGCCGTAATTTGCCGGTTTGCGCGTCAGCGCCGCAGCGCTCGCTGTTCTTCTTCCGGACTTCGCCCGCCATCTCTTGTCCGCCGCTAGCTCCTCGGACCGTCGTTCGAAGAAGACGTGGTAACCTGTTGTGGAGTCCGATCTTCCGCTCTTAGCTCTTAGCGCGCTGCTTCCACCACCAGCACGACGAACGAGTCCGGCTCCACCTTTCTCTCTGGACGCGGTCCTACGTTCGCCGTTACAGTGAAAAGTTGATGCCTCTTTGCATCGAGCGTCATGGTGCGCGCGCCCTTCTGGGTGGTCACGGTCTGCGCCACGCTGAAGTTGTCTTTACTGTCCTCTCGGATCACGGTGATCGTACCGTCCCCCGCCGACGCAAACGCTAAACCAAGATCGGCATCGAACCCGGTAGCATCGCATCCCTCACCGATGGCGGGACTCGCCAGCACTTTTCCGCTGTCCGCATCCACTACCACCATCTTTTTGTTTCCGCCACAACCGGCAAACAGCCGCCGGTTCTTCCGGTCGATCGCGAGCCCCGTCGGCTCTTCGCAGTCCGTCAGCTTCCACCGCGCCTTTACCGTCAGCCTTTGCGGATCGAACGCCAACAGCTCCGACGTGTCTTCAAGATTCACGAACACCGTGCCCTTTTCGTCGGTCGCGGCAAATTCCGGCTTGCCGCCCAGTTCGATTTTGCCCACCACCTCGCCCTTGGAGGCATCCACGGCCGTTGCCGTCGTTTCATGGCCTTTTCCGTTAAACGTGAAGACGCGTTTCGAAAACGGATCGTACAGAATCGCGTCGGGTCCGCTGCCCACCTTGATTTTCTTTTCCACCGCCAGCGATTTCAGATTAAACACGCTCACCGTATCTTCACGGCCGTTGCTGGTAAATCCGCGGCCGAGTTCGTAATCCAGCGCCACCCCGTGCACGCCCGGCGTATCTGGAATCTCACCGACTTGCTTGCCCGACTCGGTATCAATGACCATCACCCGCGTGGCTCGCGCAATGAACAAGCGATGCCCATCGCTGTCCGCGGTCAGGTAATCCCATCCACCATCGCCTCCCAGCTTCCATGTTTTAACCACTTTATATTCCGCAGCGACGGCCACTGTTGCCAGTGCAGCCGTGGTTACCAGCAGGATCAAAGAGAGTCGTACTCCTGTTTGCTTTCGCATGTCTATCACCTTATCGCAATCTTAGACGAGAAATCCACGTGCGATGTGATCGCTGGCGATGTGATTGCTGAAAGTGCGTGGCCAATGCCAAAGATCATCCTGGGTGTGCTGCTGCATGGTTTGGATGGGTTGGCCTGGCCAGCCAGCAAGAAACTCTGGGAAGCTCCGGAGTACAGTTGCCTTCTTACCAGCTTGGTCCGAGCTCCCGTTTCCAATTGACAGTTGTTCGGGGCGAGATAAGCTTGAGAACAGCATACAAAACATCCCCGAGGCCGTCTCTCATGAAATTTCCGTACAGCAGCCTGTTCTGCGCCACGTGGTTGGGCGTATGTTTCTGGACCGCTGCGCTCGCGCAAGATCCTCTTAAAGTCGAGCCAAGGCACTACAAGCTGGCTTTTGAGAATGAGTATGTGCAGGTGGTGAACATCCACTATGGACCGCATGAGAAGTCGGGACTGCACGCGCATATGGGAGGCGTGGTCGTCGTTCTCACTGCCGGGCATCTCCGCTTCACGGATGAAAATGGCAAGACACAAGAAGTTTTTGCCAATCCGGGTGATCCCCGGTGGTTTCCGCCCTTCAAGCACAGAGTGGAAAACCTCGGGAATACTTCATACAACGCCGTCTATATCGGAATCAAAAACAAGCGT
This sequence comes from Terriglobales bacterium, assembly GCA_049512435.1. Classification (GTDB taxonomy): domain Bacteria; phylum Acidobacteriota; class Terriglobia; order Terriglobales; family Acidobacteriaceae; genus Acidiflorens. The sequence goes on from JBEKXC010000036.1 coordinate 18,724, forward strand.
CTAGCCAACGAGGCTAGCCTGAAAGCTGGGTCACGGGAAATGGATGAGCAGACGAAGAAGCTCGTAGCCGACGCGCTTCTGGGCTCGGTAAAGTGAGGTCGTTGTCCACGTGAGTGACTTTGGTGGTGATGTTCTCGAGTTACGGGCTGGTCTCAGGCGGGATTTCCTTCTTGTGTTTCATGGAAAATAGGAACTGCATCCCCAGGTAGCCGAAGAATTGCGGCTGACTAATCGAAGGTCTCGTGAAACTGCGGCCGGCCATGAACAGCAGCACGAAGTGCTCTCCCAGCTTGTAACGGCCTCCGCCATCATAGGTGTTCCAGTGGTTGGTACCATTGGTGTTGGCAGTGTTATAAAGCTCGCCATCCAGTTCCAGCCGATTGCTCACCTCATGACCGACCACAACTCCGCCTGCCCAAGCCGCGCCCGCCTTGTTGGCGAACCAGTAGCCGACTTCTGGATTGATCTCGAAGGGCCCGACCTTCTTGCTGACCTCGATGGGAAGATAGAACCTGGTGCCGTTGGCAACGAGTCCACGCTGCAGCGAGGATGTTGGATTGTTGAACTCGAGTTGGGGATAGGTCGATATCTGGAGGCCATCCTCACCACTGTCATAGAAGCGCCACTTTACGCCCGCCAGCGATTTGCCTAAGCCGCTGCGAGTTGGACCGTCGTCGGTACCGTCGACGAGATACGGCACCTGGTATTTGAGTTGGATTCGTGGGCCCCAGCCGTAGTTGGCGTCCAGGATTGGAGCGTTGTAGAGGCGCTCGGTGGGATGGCGCTCGGCGTAGGCGGCGACATTGATCTCCCAGTTGCCGTCGCCGGGAGTGCCGGGGTCGTCGCCGAGAAAGGGTGGACCTGCCTGCGCGGCGCTCGGCAGCGAAAGCGCAGCCATCCACATGAGCAAACCCAGAGCGCCGGCGAATATTCGGAAAGGAAGATTGACGCGCAGCAGAGCGACGAGAATGGCTGCAATCGAAATCTTGTCCTTGACTTCGAAACCGCGAGGCTTCATACGGACTAATCGCCAGCTCCGGCGTTGTTGAAAAATTGCATCGGGCTGCCGATTGCCTCGACCAAATCCTGTAAGAACTCTGCCGCCCGTGCTCCGTCGACTACGCGATGATCGCTCGATAGCGTCAACGTCATCATGGGACGGACGCCGGGACGAGCATCGGGACCAACACCGACCGGCACGACTCGGTTGGCGATGGCTCCTACTGCGAGAATCGCCGCCTGCGGCGGAATAATGATCGCGGTGAATGCGTCCACTCCGAACATGCCGAGATTGCTGATGGTGAAGGTGCCGCCTGCGATATCGGCAGGGCGTAACTTGCCGCCGCGTGCCCGTTCCGCAAGGTCGCGCCGCTGCAGCGCAATCTCGCCCAGCGTGGCTTTATCCGCATTCTGCATCACCGGCGCAACCACGCCGTCGTCCACCGCCATCGCTAATCCTATGTTGACCTCGGCATTGGTACGAATGCCTTGATCGGTCCAGCTTCCGTTCATGCGCGGGTGTTTTTGGAGGACACGGGCAACTATCATTACTAACAGATCGCTGTGCGTGAGTTTCACTCCGCGCGATTTTTCAATATCCGGCACGAGCTTCTGTCGTACCTCGTTCAGAGCGCCAGCGTCTACCTCGCGGACGGCGAAGAAATGCGGGACGGTCGTCCAACTCTGCGTGGTGCGTTCCGCCATCAGCCGGGAGATTCGGGTTCCTCCGATGACCGTCGCGGACGGTTCGTTGGCTATGGATTCGGCAGCCGCGACAATGTCAGAAGCGAGAATTTCTCCGTCGGCGCCCGATCCGCGGACATCGGCGAGATTGACGTCGCGGTCACTGGCGAGACGCCGCGCTTTCGGGGAAATCCTCAGGGGCCGCGGGGATTGTGTTGGAGTCTCGGCTGGAGTTGCCGACGGCGCAGGCGAGCTCACTGAGGGCATGGCTGCGACGGATTTTCTGCCCGAGGTGTCGGCGACTTCATCCGCCGGAGGAACCTCCCCGGGACGCACGATCCAGGCAATGGTTCGGCCAACCGGCACTTCGGTCCCAGCCTGGATCTTAATGCCGACAAGGATGCCATCGCCGGGTGATTCGATCTCCATCACTGCTTTGTCGGTTTCGACCTCCAGCAACGGGTCGCCTTTGGCGACGGACTCTCCTTCTTTCTTCAGCCACGAAATGAGCTTGCCGGTTTCCTGGGCCATTTCGAGTGCGGGCATAACGACACTGATCGCCATAATTTGGATATCGTTAGAAATTCTCGTAGAGACGAGGCTTGCCTCGTCTCCGACTGCTGACACTGCTTGTGCAGTGATAGCCCTTGGGAGTTGTGGTTGCCCTTAGACGCGGCGAGCCGCGTCTACCAGAACGCTTCTTTAGTCTCCCACGCCAACTCGTTCTTGCCTTGAGCTTGCCGCGATCATCTCGCGCACGCGCTTGCTCGGTTTCGATTCGGTTTCGCGAATTGCTGGAAGCGGGCCATCCACCGTGAAATAGTGTCGGCCGGCTACCAGAAGCTCCTCGGCCGGGAATCGTGTGATGACCTCGTGGCCGGTTTCGGTAACGACGATTTCTTCCTCGATGCGAGCGGCGCTCCAGCCATCTGTCGAGGGCCAGAAAGTTTCGAGCGCAAACACCATGCCCGGCTTGATTTCGCAGGGATGATCGAGCGATACGAGTCGGCTGATCACAGGCTTCTCCCAGATCGCCAGGCCAATGCCGTGTCCGTACTGTAGAGCAAAGCATGCTTCCTCGTTCGGGAAACCGAATTCCTGCGCTTTCGGCCACACGGCGGCAATCTCGGCCGTGGTGCGGCCCGGACGCACCAGTTCGATCGCCGCGTCGAGATATTCCCGGCACCGCTTGTAGGCGTCGTTCATTGCGTGCGAGGCGTATCCCACGGTGAAACAGCGGTAGTAGCAGGTGCGGTATCCCATGTACGAGTGGAGTATGTCGTAGTAGACCGGATCTCCCGGACGCAGCACGCGGTCTGAGAAAACATGCGGATGGGGATTGCATCGCTCGCCTGAGATTGCATTCACCGCTTCCACATATTCGGAACCAAGATCGTAGAGCACCTTGCTTACCAGGCCCACAGCTTGGTTCTCACTCATGCCGGGTTTCATGGCGCGGTAGAGTTCGTCATAGGCGGCGTCGACCATCATGGCGGATGTGTTGAGTAACGTGATCTCGTCGCGCGTTTTGATGAGGCGCGCTTCCGACATGAGCGCCTGCCCATCGACGACTTTGATTCCTTCTTTTTGGAGTGCGAAAAGGACTGGCAATTCGATGATGTCTATCCCAAGCGGCTCTTTGTGCAGGCCGCGCATTTCGAGCTCGATGCGAATTTTTTTGGCCACATCTTCCGCGCGCCCCATCTCCGGAGTCATGGCGCCGCGCAACATGGAGATTCCCGCACGCGACCGCTCTCCGAGCCACGGACAATGCAATTGATGGTGCTTCGCCGCGGATCCGAAATCCCACAAGATCGGTTCGTCGTTTTGTGGAAGGAGCGTGAAGCGATTTGCCTTGTCCTGCGCCCAGGTGCCGATGTGGGTCGCGGTCAGGTAGCGGACATTGTTCATGTCGAAGCACAACAGCGCGCCCATCTCCGACTTCTCTAGAAGATCCTTGGCGCGCGCCAGGCGCTCGCGGCGCAGGCGGTCGAAGTCAACTCGGTTTTCCCAATCCACCGCCATCGTTCCATATGTGGGTAGAGCCATAGAAGTCTCCTTAAAGAGCATGGCAGAGGTTAGAGGTCAGATTGAAGAGGTAACGGCTCTTGAAACCTAGGTTCTTACCTTTGCAATCTGACCTCTTACCTCTGACCTTTCACTACCGTCCGCAGAGTGCGCGAGCGGCATCAAACACGGTCCGCTCAGTCGCCACGGTTGCATCTTCCAAAGGCGGCGAGAACGGAATTGGAACATGCATCGCGCCCATGCGTTTGACCGGAGCGTCCAGATCGTAGAATGCGCCGCTGGCGATCACCGACGCAAGTTCGGCGGTGACGCCGTAGCGTTCGTAACCTTCGTCGAGAATGATTGCCCGCGACGTTTTCTTAGCCGATTCAATCAGAGTTTTTTCGTCGAGCGGCCACATGGTGCGCGGATCGACCACTTCGGCGCTGATTCCAATTTCTTCCAGCAACGTTGCCGCTCCCAGCGCCACTTGCACCATGCTGCTGGTGGCGACCAGAGTGATGTCCTCACCCACCCGTTTCACATCCGCGACGCCCAGCGGGACGGTGTAGTCGTTCGCAGGCACCGCGCCTTTGAGTTTGTACATCATCTTGTCTTCGAAGAAGACAACCGGATTCTCGTCGCGAATCGCCGACTTCAGCAGTCCTTTGGCGTCATAGGGCGTGGAAGGCAGAACCACTTTCAAACCGGGAACATGGCAGAACCACGCATGCAGCGACTGCGAATGTTGCGCAGCGGAGCGGCGAGTCGCTCCCATAGTCGTGCGCATCACCATCGGCACTCGCCACTTTCCGCCCGACATGTAATGGACCTTTGCGGCCTGGTTGACCATCTGGTCCATGGTCAACGTAATGAAGTCGCCAAACATGATGTCGACCACCGGACGCATTCCCGTCATGGCCGCGCCTACGGCGAGGCCGGTGAAGCCGGCTTCGGAAATCGGCGTGTCGAGCACGCGCTCTTTGCCGAATTCTTCCAACAAGCCAGAGAGAACTTTGAAGGGAGTGCCTGCCTCGGCCACGTCCTCGCCCATGATGCAGACGGTCTTATCGCGGCGCATCTCTTCCGCCAGAGCCTCACGAATCGCTTGCGCGAATGTCAGTTCACGATCGTTATGCGCGGTTTGCGCATGAAGATGGGTTTCAGGCATACACATCCTCATCCACTTCATCGACGGTGGGGTACGGCGCCGCCACCGCGAAGTCGACTGCCTTTTTCATCTCAGACTCGGCTTCAGCTTGCACTTGAGCCAACGCCGCTGCATCGGCAAGATTCTGCTCGACCAACCACTTACCGAAATTCGCGATCGGATCCCGCTCCGTCTTCCATAGAGATTCTTCCTGCTTGGAGCGGTAATATTCGCGGTTGATGTCGCCGACGTGATGTCCGTGGTAGCGATAAGTATTGCAGAGCAGGAATCCAGGACCGTCGCCGCGGCGGGCGCGATCGACCAGGCGCTGGGCGATGCCGTTGACGGCTCGCACATCCTGGCCATCGACGCTGGCGGCTTCCAAGCCGAAGGCGGTCGCCCGCATAAGAATGTCTCCAGCCGTGGTCTCCGAGTAATGCGTGTATTCCGTATAGAGATTGTTCTCGCAGACGTAGATCACGGGAAGTTTGAAAAGTTGGGCGAGGTTCATCTCTTCGTACAGCACACCCTGGCCGAGCGCACCTTCTCCGAAGAAACATATTGCCACCTGGCCGGTACCGAGACACCGAGCCGAAAATGCGGCTCCCGTAGCGATGCCGGCGCTGCCGCATACGATTGCGTTCGCTCCCAGGTTGCCGGTCGCCGGGTCCGCAATGTGCATGGAACCGCCTTTGCCCTTGCAGTACCCGGCCTTCTTGCCCAGCAGTTCGGCGAACATTCGATCGGGGGAGGCGCCTTTCGCCAAACAATGTCCATGACCGCGATGCGTGCTGGTAATGTAGTCGGTGCGCTCAAGAGCTTCGCATACGCCCACGGCGACCGCCTCTTCACCGATATAAAGGTGCGCCAAGCCGGGCATCAATGCCCGCGTGTAAAGTTCGTTGACCTGCGCTTCAAATTGGCGGATGGCGACCATCTGCCGGTACATCCGGAGCCACAAATCAACTTTTTCTGAAGCTTCTCTCGGCTGCGTGGCAGTCGTCATTTTTGAACTCCCGTTGTTACACCCGACATGTGCGCCAAAACGTCGAACATGACGGCAAAGTCCAATTTTTCCCAGCCCATGCCGCGCGCAGCGGTCAGGAACTCGTTGCTGACGGCGGTGGTGGGAACGGGAACATTCAGCTTGCGGCCCAACTCCATCGCGAGCAGCATGTCCTTCTGCATCATGTTGACGTCGAACCACGCTTCTTCCGGTTGCTGCAAGACGAAGGGACCGCGATACTGAATCATCGGTGAGGCGATCGCGCTGTGCACCATCACGTCCACAGCGACCTCGCGCGGAATTCCGCTCTTTTCCGCCAGCAGCACGCCTTCGGAAAAAGCCAGCATCTGCACGGCTAATTGCAGATTCAACGCAATCTTCATGGACAGCGCGACTCCGTTGTCGCCGACATGCGTTACCTTGGGTCCAATATCGAGAAGCAATGGCTTCAGATGCTCGAAAGTTTCCTTACTGCCACCCACCATCACCGAGAGCTTGCCTTGCTGCAGCGTGATGACGCTGCCCGAAACCGGCGCGTCAATCATGTCAGCGCCCAGCGCGCGAATTTTTGCAGCCAGCGCGCGACTCGCCTCCGGGCTCACCGTGCTCATGTCAATGTGGAACTTGCCAGCGCCAATTCCAGCGAGCAATCCCTCCGGCCCATCCGTCACTGCCGCGAGCGCGGCGGCGTTCGTGACCATGGTGAACGTCACATCCGACGCAGCCGCCACGGCCTTCGGAGAATCGCCAAACTTCATGCCCTTGTCGATCAACCATTGCGCCTTGGAGCGCGTTCGGTTGTAGCCAGTCACGGTGTGCCCCTTTTCGAGCAGGCGGGCAACCATGTTGCCGCCCATCACACCGAGACCGATGAATCCCAATTTCGCCATATAGATTCCTTCCCGGCTAGGAATGCGGCTTGCGATCCGAATCGTCTTTTGCCGAAGAGACCGACGAATCTGCAAGCACCTGCGTGAGGTGAGCGCGCATCGCTTCCCGGGCCGCCTCCGGATCGCGCTGCTCGACGGCCGCCAGGATGCGCTTGTGATGGAATTGCCCGCGCTCCGGCCCTCCTTCCACGTTGAAAATGCGGCTGCGCTGCTCGCGGAGCAGGCCGACAATCGAATCGAGGAGCGAGAGAATCAGCGGATTTCCTGCCGCCTCTGCCAGCGCTAGATGGAAGTCGAGGTCCGCTTCCACGTAAGCGTCAGGGTCATTCAGGTTGCGCTCCATCACGGCAACTGCTTCCCGCATGGCGCTCAGCAGTTGCTCCTCGATTCGAACGGCAGCCAAACCCGCAATCTCGGGCTCCAGCACCAGCCGCAATTCGGCGAGGTTTGCCGACCCTTCCTGTTGGTTGATACGGATCATTAGATCCAGCGACTGCCGAATCGCCTGCGAAGTCCCGTTCGTCACGAAAGTGCCGCGCCCGGAATAGGCTTCGACCAGGCCCTTTTCTCGCAAGGTCTTTACGGCTTCTCGAACCGCGGTACGGCTTACTCCAAAGCGCTGCGCCAGATCGCGTTCCGCTGGCAATTGGTCCCCTGGCTTAAGCTGACCATTTAGGATGGAGTCTTCCACCTGCTGCACAATCTGCTCGTACAGGCGAGACGTCTTTACCGCCCGGTACATCGGCTTAGTGTCTGGAGAATCCAGCGCTTGGTTTGTCATTATCATTAGGCCCTCAACTCACGCAGGTCCAATCAATTCTGGAGCCGGTATAGTGGTCCAACCAATATACCAGACGACGGTCTACTGGATCCAAATCGCCTTGATGTTCACAAACTCGCGGATGCCATGCTCGGACAGTTCGCGCCCGTGGCCTGAGTGCTTCACGCCACCGAAAGGCAGGCGCGGATCGGATGCCACCATCTTGTTCAGAAAAACCATGCCGGCTTCGAGTTCGTTGATGAACCTCTCGGTTTCCGCAGGATTGGTGGTCCAAGCGCTGGCACCGAGCCCGAAGCGACTGTCGTTGGCAATGGAGATGGCCTGATCTATATCCTTCACGCGAAAGATCGACGCCACGGGGCCAAAGAATTCTTCCTTGTATGCCGGCGAATCTTTCGGAACATCGGTCAGCACGGTCGGCGCATAAAAGTTGCCAGAACGGTTGAGGGGATGGCCACCGGTCAGCACCCGCGCGCCCGCGGCCACAGTTTTTTTCACGTCGGCATCCAGAGAAGTAACCGCGTCCGCGGTGGCCAGCGGACCGAGCTGCGTGCTCTCCTCGAAGGGATCGCCGACGCGCAATTCCTGCATGCGTTTGACGAACTTCGATTCGAACTCGTCGGCAATTTTTTCCGACACGATAAAGCGCTTGGCCGCGATGCACGATTGCCCATTATTCTGCACGCGCGCGTCGACTGCAGTTGCGACCGCCGCGTCGAGATCGGCGCTGGGCATCACGATAAAAGGATCGCTGCCGCCCAGTTCCAGCACGACTTTCTTGATCCGTTTGGCGGCGGAAATTCCGACTTGAATCCCCGCCTGCTCGCTGCCCGTTAGAGTCGCGGCCACGACACGAGGATCATTCAGGATGCCGTCGACCGGTCCCGAGCCGATCAGCAGCGTCTGGAAGACGCCTTCCGCAAAACCGGCGCGGCGAAGAATGTCCTCAATCTTCAGCGCGCACTGTGGGACGTTCGAAGCATGCTTCAGCAGCCCGACATTGCCCGCCATGAGCGCCGGCGCCGCAAAGCGAAACACCTGCCAAAAGGGAAAGTTCCAGGGCATGACGGCCAGGATGGGACCGATCGGCAGATAGCGGATGAAGCTGCGCTTGGCTCCGGTTTCCACAATTTCGTCCGCCAGAAATTTTTCTGCATTCTCCGCGTAATAACGGCAACCGGTAGCGCACTTCAACGCCTCGCCCACCGCTGCCTTCAGAGGCTTGCCCATTTCGAGCGTCATCAAACGGGCGCACTCGTCCTTCTCTTTTTCCAGAATCTCGGCCGCGCGCATCATCTTGCTTGCCCGGTCCGAGAATGAGGTCCGACGATGGGTTCGAAACGCGGAGGCAGCCAGCTGCAATTTCTGCTCAATTTGCGGCGCGGTAAGAG
>JBEKXC010000037.1:0-27627 GCA_049512435.1 Terriglobales bacterium
CGACCGCGTTGCACAACTCCTTTGTCTTCCAAAAGCTGCAGCAGCAATCGATCACGGATGGCTTGACCGGCATCAAGACAAGACGCTTTTTCTGGGAGGCGCTAAGTTCGGAGTGGAAGCGCGCGTCCCGTTCGGGTCGGCCTTTCTCGGTGGTGCTGATCGATTTGGATAAATTCAAAGAGGTCAACGATTCGCTCGGCCACCTGGAGGGAGATCTGGTGCTGGCTCGTGTGGGCCGTCTACTCGAACAGAAGTGCCGGCAGTCCAATGTGGTTGCCCGCTATGGCGGAGACGAATTCATCATTCTCATGCCCGAGACTGGCATCGAGCAGGCGCAGGTGCTGGCCGAGAGATTACGCCTGTGGTTGGCGACCGATCCCATGCTTGAAGAGCACCATATCACCGGCAGTTTCGGCGTCGCCAGTTTCCCGGTTCATGGATTTTCCATGGAGGACTTGATTCGAGTGGCGGATGCCGGCATGTACGTGGCCAAGCACGCGGGGGGTAACCAGGTTTCCACCGCAGATGCTTTCGGCGAAGGTTCCGCAGTGCAACGGCAGCTTGTCTCCGGTTATATCGAGGGATTTCTGCAGCGCGAGCATAACGGGCCGGAGCACCTCGAAGAACTGGTCACCACGCTACGCAAGCTGTGCGTACGCGAGGATGGCATGGACCAGAGAGCGATGAAGGAAGCCATCGAAGCTTTATCGCGCGCCGCTGAACTACGGGAGCACAACGCGCCGGGACACGGCGAGCAATGCGCGCACTATGCCGGGATCACTGCGCGCGGACTGAATCTCTCTGAGCAGGAAGTGGAAGACGTCACCTTTGCGGCGCGGGTGCACGACGTGGGCAAGCTCTTCATCCCCGATCAAATCCTAAATAAGCCGGGTGCGCTTACCGAAGATGAATTCGCCGTAATAAAGACCCACCCGCAGTTGGGGGCACAGGTCGTGCGGGCGATTCCTGAAACCGAGCGCGTGGCCCAGGCCATCGAATCCCATCATGAAGCCTTCGACGGCAGCGGCTATCCTTTCGGACTGAAGGGCGAGAATATACCTCTCTCTGGCCGCATCGTCGCCGTCGCCGACGCCTACGTGAACATGACCAGCGATCGCTCTTTCGCCCCTCCCAAGACCGACGAGCAAGCGATGGTGGAGTTGGGAAATCTGAGCGGCACTCGCTTCGACGGCATGATCGTCCGCTTGCTTGCACGCCTGCTCAAGATGGAAAGGCCCTCCCCCGTCTAGGCGTCGCAACTTAAGAAAATCGGGTTAAACCGGCCGATCTCGTGCGGCAACGGTATCCTCGCCCGTCCAAGCCTGGCGCGCCTCGGCTTCCCCTTTAGCTCAGGGTCAGCACTAGCTTTGCATCGATTGGCAGATAGCTCTTGCGCCGAAACCAGTCTTCCATCGCATCCCGGAGTTGATCGAGCGGCACGCGCGTTCCAATTTCCAGGCACCCGTCCGACACCGGCAGCGTATCGTCAAAAACCGAAGCGTTGGTGAAGTTGCGCATGCTGAAATTGTCGAGCCATTTCAACGGGCAAGGTCGAAGTCGCCCTTCGTGCTCGTATTCCACGCGGAGTTTCCGGGCAAACATGCCTTGATTTAAGCACAGAATTCAGTGGTCGGTGGCCAGTTCAATCTCGCGGGCCCGTCTCTTACTGACCACCCACCACTGGCGACTGACTACTGAGTTACTTCTTCGCCTTCCAGAGCCGGTCTTCCATTTCCCCGACTTCCCGGTTCAGACCTTCCGGAAGATGCGTGCCGAACCGGGCGAAGTGCTCCCGGATCAAAGGTATCTCGGCATGCCAGCCCTCCAGGTCTACACTGAGCAACTTTTCGATGTTCCCGGGAGGAAGGTTAAGACCTTTGGTGTCAAGATCCGCAGGCTCGGGAAGCCTGCCTATTGGTGTCTCCACGGCGTGCACTTTGCCATCGCAGCGCTCGAAGATCCATTTCAACACGCGGCTGTTTTCGCCGTATCCAGGCCAGAGGAATTTGCCGTTGTCGTCCGTGCGGAACCAGTTAACGTAAAAGATCTTGGGCAGCTTGGCGCCAGGCCTCTTGCCCATCTTGAGAAAATGCGCAAAGTAATCGCCCATGTTATAGCCGCAGAACGGAAGCATGGCCATCGGATCGCGGCGAAGTTCGCCGACTTTGCCGGCGGCGGCCGCGGTTGTTTCGCTGCTCACGATCGCGCCCAAAAAAGTCCCGTGCTGCCAACTGAAAGACTCGGTTACCAGCGGCACAACCCCAGCTCGGCGGCCACCGAAAAGGATGGCGTCGATCGGCACCCCTTTCGGATCCTCCCACTCCGGAGCAATCACCGGGCATTGGTTTGCCGGAACCGTGAAGCGCGAATTGGGATGCGCTGCTTTGTGAGAAGAAGCCGGAGTCCACGGCCGTCGCAACCAGTCGATCAATTCGGCCGGCTTTTCGCTCGTCATCTGTTCCCACCATATATCGCCGTCGGGAGTCATGGCACAATTGGTGAAGATGGAATTTTTCGTGGCCGTGAGCATGGCATTCGGATTCGACTTCATGCTCGTACCCGGTGCCACGCCGAAGAACCCGTACTCCGGGTTGATCGCATAGAGCCGGCCATCGCTGCCGAACTTCATCCAGGCAATATCGTCGCCGATGGCTTCGACCTTCCAGCCCGGTATAGTCGGGATCAGCATCGCAAGGTTCGTCTTACCGCACGCCGAAGGAAACGCGCCCGTGAGGTACTTGACCTTACCCGAGGGGCTAATCATTTTGAGGATGAGCATGTGCTCCGCCATCCAGCCTTCGTCACGCGCCTGCACCGAAGCGATGCGCAGCGCGTGACACTTCTTGCCAAGCAGGGCATTGCCGCCATAACCGGAACCGTACGACCAGATCTCGCGTGTCTCCGGGAAATGGCAAATATATTTTTCCTGTACATTATTCGGCCAGGCCGAATCTGCCTGGTTCGCCGCCAGAGGAGCGCCGACCGAGTGCATCCCGCGCACAAAAGCCCCGTCGCTTCCCAAAGCTTCCAGAACGCGGGTGCCCACTCGCGCCATGATGTGCATGCTGGCCACAACATAAGGAGAGTCTGTGATCTCGACCCCGATATTCGCAATCGGCGACCCAATAGGACCCATGCTGTACGGGATCACATATAGAATTCTGCCCGCCATCGCACCCGCGAACAACCCTTGCAGCTTCGCCCTCATCTTCGCCGGATCTGCCCAGTTGTTGCTAGGACCAGCTTCGTCCTGGGTTCGCGAACAGATGAAGGTGCGGTCTTCTACGCGAGCGACGTCGCCCGCACTCGACCGGACTAGGATGCTGTTCGGCCGCTTGTCCTCGGCCAGCGGGATGGCGGTGCCCGTCAGTACCATCAGTCGCAGAATCGCCTGATATTCTTCGGGCGAACCGTCGCACCAATGCACTCGATCCGGCTTGCAGAGCTGGGCAACTTCTTCCACCCAAGCGTTCAGCCGCTTATGCGTTTTCTTTTCGGTCATAGTTTCCATATCGGATATTAGGCTGGACATAATAGAACATCTCCTCGGATGGCAATCTCTTGCCATGAATCGCATCCGCAGACAGAAATGCAAGGCTGCGTCAAGAGCTGCTCGCGCCGCCAGCGACAGGGCTATTATTGTCCAACATTTGGCTCTTTTCGGCTAGCAGCCGCTGGCGGAGGTCGTGGGTTGTTTCGAGTTTCCGGTAGAAGTTTGCCAGAGCTATGGTCAATCACGACGTGGTGATCGTCACTTTCGAACGTGATACAGATCACACGCTACCGCGCGTGGTGTAACCCAATATCCCAGCGGAAGTACCCTTAAGCATTGAATTCTTCGCGGTCTGCTAGCGGATTGCAGCATCCGCGGGCTCAACTTCCGCCACCACGCCTTCCAGGTGCTTGAGAGTCTCGTCAATGGTAAGTGAATACATTTCGCGACCCAAGCCTTCACCCGTTTCCAGTGCCGTTTTCAGAAAATGGCCGGCGATCTCCTTCGCCAGGGAGTCGGTGATCAGCTTCTCCGTGCGCTTCTTGTATTCGACCCACGCCGGGTGCGGCAGGGCGACCCAAACCGGACGCCCGTCGACCAGAAACTTGATATCCACTGCATCGGCATGGCGAGTGGCAATGGCCACGACCAGCGCCTGGTATAGACAGTGCACTTTTTTCTTGTTCCAGCGGTCGGTGGCTGTGAAGTCAGTGAACATAAGAAATTCGAACCAATAGCATTCCGTAAATATATCGCCAGGAGGGGCTTAGCGGCAAACAGCGGCCACGCCGGCAGCCGGGCGCCGGCGACCGGGAACCTGAAGCATAATATTTCGCGCAGACTCTACCCCGCCTCGTCGATTGCGTCCGGCGCGCCAGACGATTAAGATTCCTCCACTCCCATGTCCGAAGTAATTTCAAGCGAGCCCACGACTTCGCATCCCGTTTCGACTACTGCCCCGGAACCTTCCGTCGAGGTATTCGCGGTTTACGGCGTCGAGCCCGAGATCCAGGCCTACGCCATGGCTAAGTACTCGCGCTCATCGCTCTCGATGAAAGACTCGCTGAAGGAAATCACGCTGCAGAAGGCCGAAAAGTTTCTCAACACTTTCTACTTTCAGTACGGACACCGCTCCATCGCCGATCTTGCCCACATTGCACTCGCCATCGAGCGCCTCTCCATTCTCGCCGCCATCGTGGTTGCCGACGAGCAGCGTTGGGATGGCCAGGAGCGCTCAACGCGCTACCAGGACTTCAGAAAGAGCGGTTATTACACGCCAAGTTTTCAGAACCAGGCGGGAGTCTCGTCCACTCTCTATCGCGAGACTATCGAGTGCTTATTCACATCCTACGAAAAAGTTTCGCAGCGGACATTCGAATATCTCGCCAGCATCACGCCGCGTCCCGTCGAAATGAAGCCGGACGCCTACGAGCGCACCCTGCGTGCCCGCGCCTTCGACATCTCGCGCTATCTCTTGCCTCTCGCTACCAACACTTCACTTGGGGAGATCGTCAACGCCCGCACGCTGGAAAATCAGGTTGCGCATCTGCTCTCGCAACCGCATAAAGAAATCCGCGATCTGGGAGCGCTGCTGAAACAAGCCGCCATGTCTCCGGCCTATAACGCCAATGAAGAATCATTGCGCGCCCTCGTCGCCGAGATCCGCACCGTGTCGCCCGAAATTGCCGATCGCGCCGAACGTGAGCTCTTACGCGAAGTGCGGGTCGCGCCCACGCTGGTCAAATATGCCGATCCGAATCTCTACGAAATCGAAACGCGCCGCGAACTGCAGCAGGCCGCCGCCGAACTGATGCAAGGCGCCGCCATCGAACCCGCGCCGTTAGTCGATTTGTTAGATACCGATTTGCTCGAGATCGAGCTCCCGACCACGCTGCTCTATGGACACTGTCATTATTCCTACCGGCAACTTCGCCAGACGATCGGAGCTTCTGGCGATGCACGCCGCCGCGAAATCATCGACTGCGGCCTGCGTCATCGCGGCAAGCACGATGAACTGCCGCGTGCATTTTCCGTGGGGCAACAGTTCCGCTTCGACATTCTCATGGACATCGGCGGCTTCCGTGACATGCATCGGCACCGCCGCTGCATCCAGATCATGCAGAGTTTCACGACCGCCCACGGCTTCGACACGCCGCCCGAAGTCGAAGCCGCCGGAGTCCGCTCGGACTACGAATCCGCGATGAAACGCGCCGAATTTGCAGTGCAGAAACTCTCCGCGACCGGCAGTGAAGAAGCCGAAGCGCGGCAGAACGCGCAGTATGCGATCCCCCTAGCCTTCCGCAAGCGCACGCTGTTCAAGATGGACTTCGCCGAAGCCGTGTACATCTCCGAATTGCGCACTACGCCCGCCGGACACACGTCCTATCGCAACGTGGCCTATGCCATGTACGAGGCCGTCGCCGCAAAATATCCGGCCCTGGCAAAATATTTTCGGGTGCATGATGTCCGCGAGCCAGTAGATTTGTTAAAGCGCTGAGTATGTGTGGCGCTGACGTGTAAATTGACGCCGATGAATCTCCGCCTCTAAAATCACCTCACACATGCCGAACTACGAATACCTGTGCAACAACTGCGGACACCGCTTTGAACAAATCCGTAAATTCTCCGATAAGCAGCTGCGAAAGTGCCCCGAATGCGGAGGCGTGATCGAACAAGTGATCTCGGCCCCAGCCGTGCGGTTCAAAGGCTCGGGTTGGTACGTGACCGACTATCCGAAGAAAGGGGCTGATTCCGCGCCGTCGTCCTCTTCTTCCGAAGGCGACAGCAGCGCAAAAGAAACGAAAAGCGCCAAAGACGCCAGAGAAACCAAAGACACGAAGAAAGACGATAAACCCAAGTCCGATACGTCGCAAAAAAAACACAAGAAGGACTAGCCACTCCTGGTCTTAATTCCATTCCGTTCGATTACTGAGGGCGGCTCCTGGGCCCGGGCATGCCGACAACCAGGGTTCGCCGGCGTGGCAGTTCGTCGTCGGAAATTTTCGCCAGGAATTGCATCTTGTGCCCCAACCGCTCGCATTCCTGACACGCCGCGTCGTTCAGAAAGTACACAATGTCTCCCCCAAATCGATCTTTGGTCCGGCGGCGCTCATCGAGGTCGAAGGGGCTCACCGAATAGACTTTGATTTCGGCATGTTCGCGCAGGACCGCGCTCAGTTGGCGTTGGAAGCCAAGCGCTCCTCGCCGCACTTGCGCCATGGTGAAAGAAACAACGCGATAAGGCATGGCTGCAGGGAAGAATAGCAGCTTTGGCAGCGCGCAGGGCCTTGCACGGCCCGTTTGCGCGGTGTCGGCTCGTTGGAGCGAATCTGAAATGTGGTCACTTCAGGCAACTACCGAGCTGCCCTCGTCGGGACGGCGAGGCCGCCCGTCCCCACAAGAGCTTCACCCTGAATCTTTCCCGCCCCTTCGTACATCTAAAAGAATTGAGATTAGTCGTTACAACGACTAAATAGGAGCATCCACCATGATGACCATCCGACGTAGTAAAGAGCGCGGCGGTGGCGACTACGGCTGGTTAAAGACCCGCCATACTTTTAGTTTCAACGATTACAACGATCCCAAGTGGATGGGGTTCCGTTCGCTGCGCGTGATCAACGAAGATTGGGTCGCGCCTGGCGGTGGTTTCCCGACCCATCCCCATCGCGACATGGAGATCATCACCTATGTGTTGTCGGGCAAGCTCGAGCACAAAGACAGCCTCGGCACCGGCTCGGTGATTCTTCCAGGCGACGGGCAGCGCATGACCGCCGGCCGTGGCATCCGCCACAGCGAGGCGAATCCGTCCGCCACCGAACCCGTCCACCTGCTCCAGATCTGGATTTTCCCCGACAAGCAGGGGCACGAACCCGGCTACGAACAGAAAAGTTTCTCCGAGGTCGAGAAGCGCCGCAAGCTTCGCCTGATTGCCTCGAACGACGGCGCCGAAGGCTCGGTAAAGATCAATCAGGACGCGAAGCTTTTCGTCACCTTGCTTGCACCCGGAGAAGAGGTCACGCATTCGCTCGGAGTAAAACGCTATGCGTGGCTCCAGGTTGCTAAGGGCGGAGTCGAATTGAATGGCCACCAGTTGCAACAGGGAGACGGTGTGGCGATAAGCGAAGAGGAAAAGTTGACGATCAAAGCAACGGAAGAAGCTGAAGTTCTGCTGTTCGATCTGGCGTGAGGAAGAAGGTTTCAAGGTTTCAGAGTTTCAAGGCTTCCAGGAGTTTGGAATCCTTGCTGCAGGCGGGATCTGCGCCTCCCCCGGCACTTTGAAACTTTGAAACCTAGCTTCTGATCCCTGCCGCCGCCATCATTCGTCCGGTTACGCCCTTTTCCGCGCGGTAGCTGAACAGCAGTTCCGTGTGGCACGCCGTGCACGGCGCCGACGCATCGATATTCTTGGCCAGCACGCCCGCGTCCAGCAGTTGCCGGCGGTTCGCCTCCACCAGATCGAGAAAAAGCTTGGCCGGCAATTCGCCGTGTCCCGGGGCGCGCGCTGTCAGGAAGAGCAGCGGATATTTTTCCCGCACCGGGTCCGACTCCTTCACCTCGCGGAACAAGGTGCCGGCGTATGCAAACTGTGCTTCAAACCTCGTGCGCACTTCCTCGCCCACTTCATAGCAGCACGCCCGCACGCCGGGGCCAATCGCCGCCACCAGGTTGTGCGGATCGCTCTTGAAGTGTTTGCGCATCTCGCCGACACCCTTCTCGACGATGCGCTTGACCGTGCCGCGCCAACCGGCGTGAAAAACGCCGACGGCGCGCCGTTTCCGATCCGCCAGAATGATGGGAAGGCAATCGGCAGCCTGCACGGCTAAGATCAGGCCTGGTGTATCGGTGACCAGCCCGTCCCCGGCCAGAGGCTGTTCTGGAACCTGGTCAACTCGTATTTCGGTGACTCGATAAATCAAATCCGAATGAATCTGCCGCAGCGTAATCAACGGCCAGCCTCGGCGTCCATTTGCGACGCCGAATTTCTTGAGGAAAAGCTCTTGGTTGCGCTCGACGGCCGCGCGTGAGTCATGTTGCGTGAACCCAAGATTCAGCGCATTGCCGCCGTAGACGCGCGACACTCCGCCGAGCCGCGTGGAGAAGCCATGCACCAGCCAGACCAGTTTGCCTAGTTTCTCCGAACGCAAAAGTTGTAGCTTGTTCTCTGCGACGCGATTGGTCACCACAGTTCGCTAATTCCCAGCGTCATTTAGTCATTGACTCATCTAGTCATGGGGTCGTTGAAGATAGGCTCGTTTGTTTCAATGATACAATGCCGCATTGATTCAATGACTCAATGTCCCGATGACTTACTTCTGTTTCACCATTTCCGCGTCAATCTGAATCTTGACCTTATCTCCCACCGCCGCTTCGCCGGTCCCGAGAAGCTTGTTATAGAGCAGATTGAAATCCTTACGGTTGATGGCCGTCGTCGCCGAAATTCCACGGCGCAAATTGCCCCACGGATCGTTGATTTCAGGGGTCGGTCCATCAACGTCGAGCGTGACTTCGCGCGTAGTTCCGTGGATGGTCAAATCGCCAATCACCTGCAGCTTTCCGCCGCTGCTCACGATCCGTTTTGATTTGAATTCGATGGTCGGATACTTTTCAACGTCAAAGAAATTGGGGCTCCGAAGATCTTGGTCGCGCTTTTCCACCCGCGTATCGACCGAGTTGACGTCGATGCTGGCCGATACCTGCGACTGTGTAATGTCTTTGTCGTTCAAAACGACGCTTCCCGTCACCTTCGTGAAATTCCCGGTAACATTCGAGATCCCCAGGTGACGAACGGTAAACTGCGCGGTCGAGTGAGCAGGGTCAATGTTCCAGTTTGAGGTCTGCGCGAACGCCGAAAGACTCGCGAAAAGAGTAATCGCAAAAACTATACCAATCTGTTGGCCTGTTTTTAGCATCACGATTCAATGTCCTTTGCGTGAGTTTTCTGGAAGCAGCAAACATTCTATGCCGGGGAACAAAGTTCCCAGCGGTTCCAGAATCAGAACAACCTTTCGGATGTGACGGGAATCGACGAAGATGCAAAAAAACAAACGGGACGCCGAAGTCGGCGGCCAACTGCCGCATCGAATCCTGCCAGCAAACTCCCGCGAACTCGGCGGCGACGCCAGTTTCTAGTGCTCGACGTCGAAATAGATCTTGGTAGTGGCGCGGTATTGCAAAACCTTTTTTCCGTCCAGTTGCATGTCGAGCGAATCCACGTGCGCCCACTTCATGCCCCGAACGGTTTTCGCCGCTTCCTTCACGGCAGCCTCTGCCGCCTTGGCAAAACTTTCCTTGGAAGTCCCGATTACCTCGATGATTTTCTGAGTCATTCCACTCTCCTCGCTACCCCTCGGAATTGTACCCCGATTGGCAGCGTGCGGCCAGGTTAGCGCCCACGTCAGGTGCGAAACGGCACGGCACTAGAGAGGCTTCCGCTATGACTGAAAGGCCACGCAAGGGTTTCGCGTGGCCCCTGATGTCTTTCGTGCCCTTCGAGGTTATCACCTGCCGCCGGTCATGCCGGTGGCTGCCTGTTCGGCTTCATGCTCCTGCCCAACTGGGGTGATCTTCACCGTGGCCATGATCTTCTCCAGTTTGGCGAACACTTGGTCGCGGTTGATGTGTTCAATACCGCCTTCGGTGGCAAATCCTTCCGTGCCCAAGCCTAAGACGTATTCGTAACACGCGCCATTATCATAGCTATGGTAATACCGCGTTTCGGCCTGCTTCACGTCGCTGACGGAGAAGTTGGAAGTCATCTCCATGTCGGCCGAACCGATTTTGACTTTCTCGGCGTCGATTGACTCGCCATCAGCGTCGCGCGTGTCAACGAAAGCGAAGTGCTCGCATTCCTGCTCGGAGATGCCGCGATTTACGCCTACGTTGAAGAATGCAGATTCAAAGTCGGTGCCGGGATACGAATCGGCTGGCAGTGCAACGGTTGCGACCGCGACTCCGCCGGGCTGGACGAAGTTCATTGGTACATCACCGACGGCGGTAAGCCAGGGCTGCGCTTTGTCGCCCGACGTCAGCAGCGCTTTCCGCGGATAGACGAACGACACACCCGAGTTCGCGTCGCTATAAGTGACATTCGCGGGACGCTTCTTTGGCGTTTTCCTGGCAGGTACGCTCGCGACCGTTGCCGGGATGGTTGCAGGTGTTGCCGCGGCTGCGGGCGTTGCCGAAGTTGCCGCCGGGCTGGAGGTGCCGACCAAGGCCGGTTTTGAAGATTGCTTTGAGCACGCACTCACTGCGAGCAACAGCCCAAGAATCGCGAAACCTGCGATCATGGCTAGTTTTTGCTGGCGCGACCAAGATGAAAGCGTCGTCCCAGAGATAGTGTTAGTTGCCTGGTTCTCAAACTCTCGGTTCAGGCACTCTCGGCTAGTGGATTTCTGGTTAGTGGATTTCCAAGCAGTTGTCATTTTGGCACCTCCTCTGCGGCTGGCGCAGTCAGAAGGGATGTGGCAGGAGAGTGGCCAACTGGTGAACATTGATAGAACGCGACTTATAAGCGATCCAAGCGCGGGCCGTATGCGCTGCCATACACAGCGTGTGGCGGGAGCCACACCGCCCGTGGGCCACGGTCCTTGCCGCTAGAATGCTTCTGTGAATCCAGTCTCGCCCAGTCTTTCTTCGATTTCTGACGGACGCTATCGCGGTCGCCTCGCGCCTTCGCCAACAGGGCTGTTGCACATAGGTCATGCGCGGACTTTCTGGATCGCAGCGCAACGGGCGCTCGAGCATCAAGGAACTTTGATCTTGCGCAATGAGGACCTGGATCCGCAGCGGTCGCGTGCGGAATTTGTTCACGCCATGATGGAAGATTTGCGCTGGCTCGGAATTCGTTGGAGCGAGGGGCCGGATTGTGGCGGGCCCTTTGGCGATTACTCGCAAAGTGAACGCCGGACGCACTATCTCGAGGCTTGGCGGCGGCTGCGGCAGGGCGGGTTTCTGTATCCGTGCATTTGTTCTCGCAAGGAACTGGCGCTGGCGGCGAGCGCCCCGAATGATGCCGATGATGAGCCGATCTATCCGGGGACTTGTCGCGAACGCAAGGATGTGGGCGAGTTCACGGATCCAGCGGGG
The DNA here is from genome assembly GCA_049512435.1 of Terriglobales bacterium. Lineage (GTDB taxonomy): Bacteria > Acidobacteriota > Terriglobia > Terriglobales > Acidobacteriaceae > Acidiflorens. Next base: position 11,579 of record JBEKXC010000037.1, read on the forward strand.
GTGAACTGGCGCTTTCGCGTTCCCGAAGGCGAGCCGGTTGAGTTTTCGGATGTGAATCTGGGGCGGCAGCGCTACGTTGCGGGCAATAATTTCGACTTCGGCGATTTTCTCGTCTGGCGGCGCGACGATGTTCCTGCTTACCAACTCGCGGTCGTGGTTGACGACGCGGCGATGCGGATCACGGAAGTCGTACGGGGCGCGGATTTGCTTAAGTCAACGGCGCGGCAACTGTTGCTGATGCGCGCGCTGGGGCATGCCGCTCCCGATTATTTTCATTGCGAACTGGTGCGCGACTCGGCTGGCGTGCGGCTGGCGAAACGGCACGATGCGCTGAGCATCCGCCATTTGCGCGAGAGCGGCGTGACGGCGGAGAAGGTTCTGGAGATAGCCGGTTTGCCATGATGGTGTGGCACCTTCGTTTCGTCCACGGGTTATCTGGGTAGGTCTGGGTAGCAAAAGATCGCAGCAAACGGAGCTACCACTCCATCGACGCTCCCACATAGGGCGGAGCCGGTACTGTATCTCGCATGCGTGCAAGCCGCCAGCCGCGCTGACCAAGACCCGTTTACCCTCGAACTCCGGTATTCTGGCGCTTTTCGGCTTCCGAACCCCAATTTTATGCCGATTTTCAATGGGTACCTTTCTGGAAACCGCATAAAATCTGCTTAAAATGCTACTTTTCCACAGCGGATTGCGTTACTATGCGCTGGATACAAGCAAATTTGTAAGTTCCCGAAGGAGGAATTCATGGCTTCTGGTATGACCAAGACTCAACTGACTCGGCATCTGGCCGAGAAGCTCGAACTCAACAACAAGACTGCCGCGGCTTTTCTGGAGCATCTGGCCGACACGGCGATTAAAGAGACGAAGAAGAACGGTGTGTTCGTTGTGCCCGGCCTCGGTCGCCTCGTGAAGGCGCATCGCAAAGCCCGCATGGGACGCAATCCGCAGACCGGCGAACCGATTCAGATCAAGGCGAAGACGGTCGTAAAATTCCGCGTGGCGAAGGCCGCGAAGGACGCGATCGCGCCGAAGAAATAGTGTATGTGGCGCGGGCGCCCTCGCCCGCGAAAAGTTGAAAGCGACAAAAAGGTCGGCCTTTTCGTGCCGGCCTTTTTTTTCGCCGACGGTTACGTCACTAGCTCCACCAATTCCGCCCGCACTCTTCCGTCTGCGATCATCAGCCTCCCCACGCTCACCGGCCATTGGAATCGGCGTGGGCCGGCGCTGCCTGGATTGAAGTACAGGACACCGTTCTTCTCCTCTATTTTCGGCTGGTGGCTGTGGCCGTATATAACCACACGGAATCCGGCGGCGTCCGGCTTCAAGTCGAGTTGGCCGAGATTATGCAGGATATAAATGAACACTCCCGCGACTTCGACAGCTTCGGTTTCAGCCAGAGCCTGGGCCCATGGCTCGGTGTCAACGTTGCCCCGGATCGCGGTCACGGGCGCGATTTGCGCCAGCCCTTCGAGGATCTCGGGAGCGCCGACGTCTCCCGCGTGGAGAATGCGCTCAGATCCGCGCAGGGCTATGACGGCCTCGGGACGCAGCAGACCGTGAGTGTCGGAGATTACGCCGAGAATCACTGTTTTCTTAGTCATCACGAAACATGTAGTGACGGCCGCCCTCGGCCGTCCCCCGGCGCAGAACTTTGCAAGCAATGCTTACGAGACAGGTCTATCAAGTTGCACCTGAATACATCACAAATCTGGTGTCGAACGCTCACAGACTTCGCAAACAGGTCTAAGGCTATACTGCCCAAAGAATGACCGAACGAAGAATGCCGGAACCAGTTCCAAGTTTGGTGGATGCGCTGCGGCGCTATTGGGGATACCACGAGTTTCGCCCCAAACAGGAGAATGTTATCCGCAGTCTGCTGGCGGCGCACGATACTTGTGTCGTGATGCCGACGGGAGGCGGGAAGTCGCTGTGTTACCAGCTTCCGGCAGTGATTTCGGGCAAGACGGCGGTGGTGGTTTCTCCGCTGATCGCGCTGATGCAGGACCAAGCCGCGCAACTGGCGCAGATGGGCATTCCTGCGGCGGTAATCAATAGTATGCAGAGTTCATTACAGCGGCGCCAGGTGATGGAGAAAGCGGCGCGCGGAGAATACCGGCTGCTTTATCTTTCGCCGGAGCGCCTGGCCGCTGCAAATACTTTCGAATGGCTAGGCAAAGTGCCGGTCGGTTTTTTTGCGGTGGATGAGGCCCATTGCATTTCCGAGTGGGGGCACGAATTTCGGACGGACTACCGCCAGCTGAGCCGGCTGCGCACCAGCTTTCCGAAGCTTCCGATTGCGGCCTTCACAGCGAGCGCGACGCGGCAGGTGCGGCACGACATTCTCAAGCAGCTGCAAATGCGCAAGCCAGATTGTTACATCGCCAGTTTCCATCGCAGTAATTTGAGATACGTAGTGCACGAGTGTGAAGCGCAAACCCAGATGGAATTGCTCGTCCGCGCTTTGCGGCACTACGACCGGGAGAGCGTGATCGTGTATTCGCCCACGATTCGCCGCGTGGAAGAAACGGTCGAATATCTGGAAGAGAGCGGGATCGCGGCGATTCCTTATCACGCAAAGATGGAATCGTCGACGCGGCGGCAGAATCAGGAACGATGGATGTCGGACGAAGTGCGGGTGTTGGTGGGGACGATCGCGTTTGGCCTCGGCATCAACAAGCCCGCGGTAAGGGCGGTGATTCACCTGTCTCTGCCGAAGTCGATTGAGCAGTATTATCAGGAGGCCGGCCGCGCAGGGCGGGACGGTCGTCCCGCGGATTGTGCACTTCTCTGGCAGAAACAGGATCACGTTCTACTCGATTATTTCATCCGGCAGATTTCGGATGATGCGGAGCGGGAACGGTCATCCGAGCGGAAACGAGTGATCAGCCGGTTCGCGGATTCTTCCGGCTGCCGCCAACGTCAGATTTGCCTGCACTTCGGCGAAACTCCGCATTGGAAGAGCTGCGGGAATTGCGACAATTGCGGTGCGAAACCGGAATGGCTGGGCAAGGAAAAAGTTAGTATTGACTTGTCGGAGATCGCACCGCGGGAGATGTCTTTTCCGCCCCCTCCATCCGCTTTTGCATCGCTGCCGCGATCTGAAAAACGGCGGCCGCGCGAGGTGCCACCGTCGGAAGTTGATCCGGTGCTGGCAGAGTATCTGCGCGAATGGCGGCGAAATATGGCGCGGGAGAACAAGGTGCCCGCGTACATTATTCTGCACGACAGCACCCTGGAGGAGTTGTGCCGCCGCCGTCCGGCGAATCTTGCGGAGTTGAAGCAGGTTCCGGGAATTGGCGAGAAAAAGGCAGATGTGTACGGCGCGGAAATTCTTCAGGCGTTGCGGAACTTTGGCGATGGAGCGCGTGCCGCGCCGGCGGTGGCCAGGGAGCCGGCTCCAGCGGAACAGACGCTTCGCCTTTTGAACGAGGGGCGCAGCTTCGAAGAGATTGCTCGTATTCGCGCCCGGCTGGTCTCGACGATCGTGTGTACAGTGGCGAACCTGATCGAGACTGGCCAGGTGAAATTGGATCCGAAGTGGATTTCTCCCGACGCGCAGCCGCTGATCGAGGCGGCTTGCCTGAAGCAGGGGGTCGAGAGGCTGAAAGACATTAAAGACGCAGTGCCGCCGTATGTCAGCTTCGAGGACATACGCCTCGTGGTAGCGCATCTGCGCGCGGAGAACCGACTCCGGGCGAAAACGGCATAGGGTTTGCATCTGCCTCTCTACACACCCTTGGCCGCCGGATCCCAGATCAGTTTGTGAATCTGCAGGCTGAGCCGCACGGGAATGTTGTCGGCGACGATCCATTGCGCGAGTTCTTGCGGATCGAGCAGGCAGTGCGACGTGTCTCGCGCGCCGGAGGCGGTCTTTTCAAACGCGGGCGAAAACAAAATAGCGTGAACCCGCTCGACCAGTCTGTGATTAAGGACGAACTCGCGGGCGAATTCGTAGTCGGTGCGGTCAGTCAGGACAAACTTGAGTTCGTCGTACGCTTTGAGCGTTTCGAGATTATCGAGAGCGAAGGTATTTGGCTCGCCCGAATGCGGACACTTCACATCGACAATCTTGATGACTCGTTTCGGGACCCGCGCCAGTGGGCGTTCGCCGCTGGTTTCGAGCAACACCTGATAGTCGGCGTCCAGAAGTTGCTCCATCAGGGGGATGATTTCGCGTTCCTGCAACATGGGCTCACCGCCGGTAATCTCGACGAGACCGCCGGTCGGACTTAGGCGGGCGACCTCGCTGAGCACTTCCTGCAGCGCCATCTTCTCTCCACCGTAGAAACTGAACTCGCTGTCGCACCAGGAGCACCGCAAGTTGCATCCCGTGAGACGCACGAAAACACAGGGCAGACCAGCGTAGGTGGATTCGCCCTGGAGCGATTTGTAGATCTCGGTTATTTGGAGCATTGGATCATTGACGCATTTAGTCATTGAATCATTGAAAAAGCGTTGCTGTTGAATCTCAATGATTCAATGACTAAATGATTCAATGTCTCAATGATCTCACTCGGAGTAGCGAGCCGTGGTCGTATCGGTCTCAAACACGGTGACGTCTTTCACCCTCACTCGCCCGTTGGTTACGCTTTTTAAGCGCGTGTTGGTTTCGTCGTAAAAATATTTCGCCAGATTTTCGGCCGAAGGGTTGAGGACAGTGAAGGGCTCTATGTCATTGATCATCTGGTGGTCGAGACGGTCGATGGCGTGCTTCATGACGTCTTTCAGGTCTTTGAAATCGAGCAGCAGGCCAGCCTTGTCGAGTTCGGCGCCAGCGAGGGTCACACGAATCTTGTAATTGTGGCCGTGCGGCTTCTCGCACTTGCCCTTGTAGTTGCGCAGATAGTGTCCTGCGGCGAATGTGTCTTCGACAGTGACTTCGTACATGAAATCCAGCTAGCCTCGGCTGGGTTTATTGTACATTTCGAAGCCTGGGGAGTGATGAAAAAGGCGGGGGTTGCCCCGTTCATCTCTGAGATGTCCCACTCAAGCCAAAAGCAGGCTTGAATGGGCCACCCACGGACTGTAACCGCTCGCTTTGATATGTCTTCTATGTGGAGTATACTGTGGAATCAATTCCACATATGCAGATCGTTCAAATCGTGCTGGATAAAAAGCTGTTACACGCCGCCGACCAAGCCGCGAAGCGCACTCGGCGAAACCGTTCCGCTCTGGTGCGCGACGCCCTGCGGGAACATCTCCTCCGGTTGGAACTGCGAGCCAGTGAAGAGCGCGACCGCCAGGGCTACTCGCGACAGTCGCCAGCCGAGGCGGAGGCGCGGGGTTGGGAAGCGGAGGCCACGTGGCCGGAAGAATAGCGCGGGGTCAGATAGCCCGAGGTGAGGTTCGGCTCTACCAGTTTGCCCCGCCGGACAAAAAACGACCAGCGCTCGTGCTCACCCGCAACAGCGCCATCGCGTATTTATCCACAGTCACGGTTGCGCCCGTCACTTCCACGATTCGCGGCGTGCCATCGGAAGTCGTTCTGAATGAGGAGGACGGCATGAAGTCCCCATGCGCGGTGAACCTGCACAATGCAGTTACGGTGTCGCAACAGCGCCTGGGGAAACGCGTGGCCCAGCTTAGTTCCGCACGGATGAGTGAGGTGTGTGCTGCTCTGCGCTTCTCTCTGGGGTGCGATTCGAGCTAGCTGGGGACGAACTCCCCCGCTCAAGCCAAAACCGGCTTGGGTGAGCCACCCATCTCTTATGGTTCGATAGCAGTTTGGGTGTTGTAGACTGTTGCGCATGAGCCGCTTGTGTGTGTTGCTCTTATGGGTTCTCGCTGTTGCGGCGGTGCCCTTAGTCATCGCGATTTATTCCTGCCGAAGTTTTAAGAGGCGTTTTCCGGGTAGCAACGTGTCGTTTGATCCGGTTGAGGCCGCTCCTTCAGCGAAAAAGGTTGTGTCGGGCGGTTTCGAGACTCATATTCAACGGTACCAAGATTTGGCGAAACTTCTGCTCACCCTAGCGGCGGCAACCATTGCGTTTCTCGTGAATTTCTTGACAAGCATCCCAGTTGACGGCAAGAGGAGCACCTACAGCTTCCGACTAGAAAAGGTCTGCCCATCCGCCATTGCGCTGTTGGGGGTGTGCGCAGTATGCGCGATTCTTTTCCTGCTGTCTGAAAACTATGCCTATGAGACGTACTGCCATGACGAGCAGCGTGATTCGTACACGCCCGCGTGGTACGGATTCAATTTGGCCGTTGGGTTTTCGAGCTTTCTGTTTTTTCTGGCAGCCTATGCTTGGCTCGCGTATCGCATTCTTTGGTGACGCGCCATCCGCGTTAGACCTTTCTATTGGGGCTTACTGCTGCGGCGCTCTTTGCGTGTCGCTCTATCGGCCTTCCGGATACTGCTTTGTTACTCTGCTGTTCTCTCTCGCGGCGAATGCCGAGTATCTCTTTTGCGGTAGCAACAGTGAGTGGATCCTTTTCAGTTGCGATAATCTCTTCCAACGCCTCAAATTCGCTCTTGCCACGCATGTTCAGTTCTTTTTCCCGCGAAGCGATGTGTTGTCTGGCGGATTGTTTGCGGTCTTTGTCGCCTGCCATAAGGGTTACTTTGCCCCTGTTTTCCGAGCCTGTCAAACAGTCCGTCATTATCACTGAGTGGGGATGTTCACACGTCACAGACTTGGGCCGACGAACGAACTAGATTGTCCCTCCTGCTCAGCCTAAACTCCCGGCGTTTGTGGTTCCCACCCCTTCGCAAAGTACGCGAAGGGATGGGGCACCCCGAGCTTAAGGATGTTAAAGTGGCCACCTGCGCCATGACACACTCCGACATCACGATTCGAGAAGCCACGCCGAGCGAGTCGGCGATCATTCTTCATCACCGCCGGTCGATGTTTCGCGATATGGGCGAAGGTACTGTCGAGGAACTTGATCGGATGGTGGAGGTTGCACGCCCTTGGCTGGCGCGGGCTCTGGCCGATGGTTCGTATCGCCACTGGCTGGCGCTGGACGCCTCGGGCCGCGTCTGTGGCGGCGGAGGGGTGCTGCTCGGTCCGTGGCCGGCGAATCCCCAAGACCCATGCACTGAGCGGGCAGTAATCCTGAATGTGTACACGGAACCGGAGTTTCGCAAACGTGGAATTGCGCGCCAAATCATGCTGACGATTCTGGCTTGGGCTAGGGAGCGGGGGTTGCGCTCCGTCAACTTGCACGCCAGCGATGAGGGGCGGACGTTGTATGAAAAACTGGGGTTTGCGCCGACGAACGAAATGCGTTTGAAGTTTTGATCGGGTAACGAGCCCGGAGTTGTTAAGGCCGCAGGCAACCGCCGAGCTTTGCTCGGCTTGGACGGGCGAGGGCGCCCGTCCCTACATAGACAAACTGTCAAGCAAACCAAGGGCCAACTCCTGATAATCTGCTAACGTTCGGGCTGCTTCCCCGTCTATTTCTGTGGAAAGCAAGAAGAGGGATTGGACCACTTGCAGGGGATAGAGACACAATGCCGGCCGATTCTTATGCGGTAGCAATTCCGGTTGGCGGCAATTACCGTCCGGGGCGGGCGGCAGAGGACAGCGATAACCGGAACCCCACGTTGTATAGCAATATGAGGGGCTCTTTGGCAGCGCAGGGAAACCGCATTGACGACACCAGTCTGATCCGGGAGGCGCAGCAGGGCAACCGCGCGGCCTTCGAGGTCTTGGTGCGTCATTACGATCAGTCGGTGCTGCGACTGGCGCTGCATCTGACGGGATCGGAGTCGGACGCGCAGGACGTTTATCAGGAGGCTTTTCTCAAGGCCTACAAGAATCTGGGCAGTTTCCGTTTTGAGTGTTCCTTCTACACCTGGATCTACCGCATCGTTACCAATCTCTGCCTCGATCATCTGCGGAAACGGAGTGTGCGCAAGGAAGATGCTCCGGTGGCGGTGGACGCATCCGGCGAAGAGTACAGCCGGTTGGAGCAGTTTGCGGATGCGCGCTCGGGAGCCAATCCGGAACGCGATTTAATGCGGCGGGAACTGGGGCGCAAGATCGGCGCGGCCCTGTCGGGGCTGACGCCTCGCGAGCGGATGGTGTTCGAGTTGAAGCACTATCACGGGCTGAAGTTGCGCACCGTGGGCGAGATGCTGAATACGACGGAAGAAACTGCAAAGAACACATTATTTCGCGCGACGCAAAAACTGCGCGCCGCGCTGGCGGAGATGCGATGAGTTCGAATGTTAATCCCCGCGAAGGGATACGAAAATGAAATGTGATTGGGTGCGGCAGAACATTTTGTTCTATGTGTACAACGAACTGGAGGACGACGCCCGCTACGAAGTCGAGCAGCACTTGGGGCGGTGTCCGGAATGCGCTACGGAATTGAAAGCGACGCGCAAATTCCACGCCACGCTTTCGGAGACCGTGGCGGAGCCGACTCCGAATCTGCTGGCGTCGTCGCGCATGCGCTTGCAGGAGGCGCTCGAAACGACGCGCCAGGGCGGGTTTTGGCAGCGCCTGATTCTTGAGCCCGCAACCTGGCTGCGGCAAATTCGCATGTCGCCGGCCCTGGCAACGGCGATTTTCATCGTGGGATTTGGTGGAGGCATTGGCGCAACTTACAACTTTCTTTCCGCGCGAGGCGGGGATTTCGCGGTCCGGGGTCCGCTTGAATCGGGTAGCGGCAATTCGTCGCCCAATCAACCCCTGGAGTCATCGGCGATTGCGGGCATCCGATCCGTAACGCAGGAGCCGGGATCGAATCAGGTGAGCATCAAGTACGACACGGTTTTGACCCAGGAAGCGCAAGGTTCGCTGAATGACCAGCGCATCCAGCAATTGCTGTTGTTTGCAGCCCACAGCAACTACAACTCGGGAGTGCGGATGGACTCCGTGGATGTGCTGACGCAGACGCCCAACGATTCACGCGTGCGGGAAGCGTTAATGTATGCGTTGCAGAACGATACCAATCCCGGTGTGCGTTTGAAGGCGCTGGATGGGCTAAGTGGCTTCGTGCGACAGGACAATCAAGTGCGCGATGGAGTTTTGCGCGCGCTGATCAGCGACACGAACTCCGGTGTTCGCATGGAGGCTTTACGACTGGTGGAGCCGATGAAGACGGACAGCAATGTGCGATCGGTGCTGACCCGGTTGTCGCAGACGGATCAAAATGCCTCGATTCGGTCGCAGGCTCGTACGATGCTGGCGCAGATGCCGGAGATGGATTGAGGAAACCGTCGTACTAAGCGGAAATATTTAGGTTAAGGAGGACATTCATTGAAGGACGCAATAAAACTCGCCAGCATTCCAGTATTGGTGGTGGCGCTGGCATCTCTGACTTTGTGCCAGGAAACTCGGGTGTATCGCGAAGGCAGCAACTGGGTCCAGGAAATGACGGGAGACCTGGGTGCTGCGAAAAATCTGCGGGTGAAGCTGGCTGCGGGTTCGGTACGGGTTCAGGGCGGGTCGCAGGCGGGAGTTACCTACGTCATTCATCGCAAGGCCTATACATCTTCAGAAGACAAGGCCCGCCGCGAATTTGAATCTTACAGGATTAACACGTATGTAAAGGGAGACACCGCCTGGATCGTGGCAGAATCGAGCCGGCGGGATTCCAAGTGCTCCGATGAGTTTGTCATCAATGTGCCGCGGAATCTGGACTCCGCGAAGGTCGAGACCGGGGGCGGCAACGTAAACGCGACTGCGGTTGCCGGGCGCGTCGAACTCAGCAGCGGTGGTGGAAGCATTCGCGTCGATGATATCGGCGGCGAGGTGGTTGCGGAAACCGGTGGGGGCTCGATTGATGTTGGCAGCGTGGAAGGCAGCGTGAATCTGGAGACGGGCGGAGGAAGTATCAAGGTCGCATCCGCCAAGGGCGAGATCAAAGCGGAAAGTGGGGGCGGAAGCGTGCTCGTTCTTTCCGGCCTGCAAGGGGCGGTGCTGGAGACCGGCGGCGGCAGCATTCGTGTGGACAAGTGCAGCGGCAGGGTGAAAGCTACGACCGGCGGCGGGAGTGTTGACCTCGGCGAGATCGGAGGGCCGGCGGAAATTGAAACCGGCGCGGGCAGTATTCGGCTGGCTTCCGCCAAAGGACGTGTGCAAGCCGAGACCGGCGGCGGCAGTATCCAATTGGACGGCGCGACGTCGGTGCAGGCAGAAACTTCGGCAGGCGGAATCGTCGTGAAGCTCCTCTCCTCGGAGGGGACCGACGGTCGCAACAATTCCACGCTTGAAACATCGGCCGGCGACATCACGGTTTATCTGGCGAATGATCTGGCGATCTCCATTCGGGCGGAGATCGAAATCGCCAACGGCCACGCCATTCATACTGACTTCTCTGATATTCATGTGTCGAGTGAAGGCGGACCTTGGGGGCCAAAGACGGTGACTGCAGAGGGTCAACTCAACGGTGGCGGACCGGTGCTGAAGGTCCGGACGAATTCGGGGAATGTTAATTTCCGCCGCATCAGTCGCTAGGAACGGTCGCCGGTCGTTAGTCGTTAGTCGTTGGTCGTTTGCGATTCACGGCGGACCGCGAGAGTTTTGCTAACGACTAGCGACCAACGACTAGCTTTTATTCTGGAGGGCCTATGATCCACCGATTTCTGCTTTGCATATTTCTTTTTTGGCCGGTCGTTTCATTGATGGCGAGAGCTCAGCCGTTGGAGCCGAACGCCGGGACGAACAACGCCGGGACGACCAATGATCACGCCGGCGAAAGCTGGGACTGGAATTCCGAAGAGGGCGGCGGATCTTCGTATCTCGGAGTGGACATCGCTGACGTTTCTCCCGAGCGTCTGGGAGAACTGAAGCTCAAGGAAGAGCACGGAGCCGAGGTTACGATGGTCGACCAGGACGCTCCCGCCGGAAAAGCCGGACTGCACGAACACGACGTGATCATAAGTCTGAACGGTACGGCGGTAGAGAGTGCGGCTCAGTTGCGCCGCATGATTAGAGAAATGCCGCCAGGCCGCGTGGTGAATCTCGGCATTAGCCGCGACGGTCAACCGCTGGCCATCAAGGTGCAACTTGCCGACCGGCGCAAGTCGATGGCGTGGGAACCAAACGTCAAGGTCGACATACCTAAGATCGACATACCCGCGATGGACTTCGACTTGCCCGTGTCGGTGGTGGTCGTGCACTCGTCGATGCGCAGCGGGCTGATGGTGGAAAACATTACTTCGCAACTGGGCGATTTCTTTGGAGTCAAGGACGGCAACGGAGTGCTGGTGCGCTCGGTGGAAAAAGGCAGTCGCGGAGAAAAGGCTGGATTCCGCGCGGGAGATGTGGTGGTCAAGGTCAACAACCAGCCGGTGCACGATACCTCCGACTTCACACATGCTTTGCGGTCAACGTCGGGTGGCACAGCGGCCGTGACGGTCATGCGCGAGAAAAGAGAACAGAATCTGACTCTGACTCTTCCCGACAAAAAGGATTCCGGCAGCCTGCTGGAAGACAGCTTTGACCTTCATGAGTTCACGGCAGAGACCGAGCAGGCAATGAGCCGCGTCGGGGATGAACTGGCCCGCCTGGGTCCGGCCATCATGGAGAAAACGGAGCAACAGGCAACGTGTTGGAAAGATATGGAGAAGAGGCTGCAGGAGTCAGCGCGCAGGCTGCGGGATTCGCAGATGAAGATGGAGGAACGCCAGCAAAAGCTGCACCATCAGTTATCGGGAGGCTGGGCAGAGATCTGACTTGGTCAGAGAGCCCAACGCCTGGTTACGAAGGTCACCAGTCTTCCATTGTGGAATTGTTTCTCTGCCAAGGGGATGGCCGGATTCCACGAGTTCACTACCCACAGGTTACCTGTCGCGGCGAGGAGATTCCCGATAAGCTGTTGCCGCGATGGCTTTCCGCGCCCTATTGTTTTCAAAAGGTCCCGAGACGAATGCTGCTATGACGGCGGCGTGCAAGAGTGCAGAGATCAGCGTTGCCGCCTGCTCGGACATCTTTACTGCCATCGAAAAGGGAAAGACGCAAGCTTTTTCCTGCGTGATCGCGGACTGGGCTGACCAGCCGGAGGCGAGCTTTCTTTTGAAGCGCGCCCGCGAGTCCACGCCGAACCAAAACACGGTGGCTATCGCCATCGTCGATCACGACCCCACGCCTGCGGAACTGCGCGACAATCGCCTCGATTTTCTGGTCTATCGTCCAATTTCCGCCCAGGAAGCCGAAGAAGTGCTAACCAAGGCGTGTCAAAAGATGCAACCGCTGAGCGCAGAGTATGTCGCGCAAGCGTCCGAGGAAGACGCCGGAGCGAGCAATGGGGCAGTTTCTTCTGTTGCCGATGCACCTGAGCAAAGCCAGCAGGTTCAGTCATCCGATTCTGCAGAAGCGAGTGGGGCGGACAGCAACTTCAATGACGTCGGCGAAATTGCCACTGCCACTGCAGAAGACGAAGTAGAACATCGACAGCGTGGCCATGCCATAGGGTTCCGCGAAGTCTGTGCCGCGGTGCTTGTGCTTACGGCGGCGTTTTGCCTGTGGAGATCGCGCGACGTCATCGAGTATCTGTCGCGGACGCCAGAGGGAAGGGTCCGCGTTCTGCGGGAATCCGTGGCGGCACTTTTTTATATGAACCAAGCCGGCGCCTTGCCCGTCAGTTCCGTCGGCAGCGACGCGCAGCAGGATGCGTACTACAGCAGAGGTCCCGCCACTTCCAGTTCCAACGCCCAGACACCGTCCCTGGGAGTGGTAGCAACGGAGTCCACACTACCGGAAGCGCACATGCCTTTGCCCACGGCTTCCGACTTTCCCCTGCCTGTGCCAACAGTCGAGCATCAAGAAGCCGCTCCGATCCACGTGGAGCGAGCCGCGATTCCCGACAGCATGAAAAACTCGCCGCCGATTGCGCCGCCCGTGGTGGTGACGGTAAATCCCGCGCAGATGATGCCGGTCTCCGCGCCGCAACCGCAGGCTGCGACTCAGCAATTCAGCGAACCTGTCGCGATCAGCGAAGAAGCGGCGCGGGCCCTTCTGGTAAACACCGTGAATCCGGTCTATCCACCCGAAGCATTAGCCCAGAAACTCCACGGAGCGGTGGTGCTGCAGGCGCTGGTGGGGCGCGACGGTAGCGTCGAAGATCTGAAAATTGTTCGCGGAAATTTCGTTCTATGCCGGGCGGCAATTGCCGCAGTCAAGCAGTGGCGGTTCCAACCCTACTCTCAGAATGGCCACGCTGCAGCAACTCAAACCGTGATCACTATCGATTTCAACGCTCCTCCTGGCTAGTGTGGTCCATCACCCAATCTTCTACTTGTGGTCGTCGTGTCCTTCCTGCGCGCCGGTTGGAGCGTTCACCCCGCTCGATTTCTTCCAATAGTCCTGCACCGCGGGCGGCAGCTTCTCTACCCGGGTAAGGAACGCCGTGAGTTTCCAGATGTCAGCCTCAGGGAGCGCCTTGTCCCAGGCGGGCATCCCGCTATAGCGGACGCCGGTGCGAATCACGTAGAAGAGGTGCCATTCCGGATCATCCGGTGGATCAAGAATGAAGTTCGGCGGCGGCGGATAGAACGATTTCTCCAGGACCGAGGGCTGACGGTCGATCCCGCCATGGCAAAGTGCGCAATTCATGGTGTAGATCTTCAGACCCGCGATCAGATTCTCGTCCGTGGGAGGCACGGGATTGTTCAAGCGGGGAGCATGGCGTTCCACCGAACTGTCGAGCGCGCTCATGGCGATGTGAACTTCCATCTGCGGCGGAGCGATGTTGGCCTGGGTTGGCAAAAAGCCCAGCAGGGCAAGACCAAGACTGCCAATCAGCAGAACTAGGATGGTGATGACAATTCCCAGAATGAAGCTGCGCATTTCAGATCCTCGCGGCGTCGGAAAGTTCAGCCCGCTTTCTATATATAGCAGGAGCGCACCGCCTATGGCAGACCGAAGGCGTCTTTACCTTTTTAGGCGAGGCTGAGAATACCAGACGGTCAGTAAGCATGCAGCCGGCGAGCCTCACGCACCAGGTCGGACACTTTAGGAAGGAAAAACTCCTCCTGCGGCGGAGAAAACGGAACCGGCGTATCGAGCGACGTAATCCGGACAATCGGCCCATCCAGATCGTCGAACGCTTCTTCGTTGACGATCGCGGAGATTTCTCCGGCCAATCCTCCGGTGCGCGCGTGTTCGTGCAGAATGATCACTTTGTTAGTCTTCTTCACCGTCGCGGCAATCGCCGCGCGATCAAGCGGCGAGACCGTCCGCAGGTCAAGGATTTCGATCTCAATTCCTTCTTTGCTCAGGATCTCCGCAGCTTCGAGCGCGGTATATAGCATGGCGGCGTAGGTGATCACGCTGAGATGATGGCCTTCCCGTGCGATCCGCGCCTTGCCTAATGGAACCACATAGTCGTCGGAGGGAATTTCTTCTTTGATTCGCCGGTACAGATACTTGTGCTCGAAAAAAATCACCGGGTTGTGATCGCGGATTGCCGCCTTGATCAGTCCCTTGGCATCATAGGCCGTCGCCGGGCAAACAACTTTCAGCCCAGGCGCGTGCACGAACCACATCTCCGGATTTTGCGAGTGGAATGGACCGCCATGCACATTCCCGCCGCTTGGACCGCGCAAAACCAGCGGAGCCGGCGCTCCCCAACGATAATGCGCCTTAGCAACCATGTTGACGATTTGATTAAAGGCGCAGCCGATGAAGTCCATGAACTGAAACTCGGCTACGGGACGCAATCCTGTAAGTGCAGCACCGAACGCAGCACCTATGATGGCAGACTCCGCAATCGGCGTATCAATCACGCGCTCAGGCCCGAAGCGGTCGATGAAGCCGTCGGTGACTTTGAAAGCGCCGCCGTAGATGCCGATGTCCTCGCCCAGGCAAAAAACAGTTGGGTCGCGCTCCATTTCCTCCCAGATTCCCTGGCGGATGGCTTCGAGATAGGTGACGACGGGCATGAACTGGAAGTGTACCGCAACCGGTTCTCAGTTCCCGGTTCTCAGTTCTCAGTAAATGCCCTCACGCCCGCTAAACGCCTCAAGTTGTCAAAGAGTGCCGAAATGCAACCGTCTTTGGAGACGGGACCCTTCTCGATGCTGCACTCCCCTAAGGATTTCCGCAGGGTTGCGGCTGGGAGTCTGTGATGGCGATACAGCCAGAATTGTGATGAAACAGAGAGGCCGCGTTCGCGCCGTTGTGCGGATATTTCCATGCCCACCCTTCGAAAAAGTACGCGAAGGATGGGGCACCCACAGTGTTAGTTACTCCGGCGAGATCAACAGCCTGGGTCGCCCGGCAGCGCTCCGAAGAGCGTAATATGGCGTTGGGCCTGATGCAGGCCGTTCTTTCTGGTCAAATGTCAGACCAAAAAATCAAGATCGATATCGCGGCACTGAAGGGATTCGTCGAGGCGACGGATGATCGGACGCTCAGGCTCGGCGAAAAAATAGAACAGCTCAAAGATTATGTTCAGACTGACATCAGTAGCCGGCTCTCAAAAATCGAAGGGCGTACCGAAGTTTTGATGTGGATCGTCGGCATTGCGCTTTCCGTTTACATGGCCTTGTTTATTGGAGGAGGTGTACAGGTCTATCTGCTCAATGGTCGCGTGTCTGGGATAGAAAGTGATGTTCGGCACATTGGTGGTACGGTAGACGCGATCCGTCTCAAGCAAATCTCAACCGCTCCAATGGCACAAGGTATTGCGGCGGAGGCTAAGAATATATTGAGTGCAGCTAGGGCAAAGAAAATTCCCATTGATAAAGACGTAATAATCGACACGGGAAAAACCTTCGTAAGTGCGTCACGGGATAATCCCGAAGCCTGGGATGCCGCCATCTCGTTCGTAGATTACCGCTCATTTTTGAATATCGACGCAGAGCCGCGATTACCTAGCTTAGGAAAAGACCCACCATGGTACGAAGTTGACATCCTAACAGTTAACCACCACGCGACGAAGCCAATCGTGAAAGGGTACGGAGTGGTGCCAGCCGAGCAGGGTGCCATACTCGCACGCATCGGGCAAAACCTATATGAAGGTCAGCGTTTTGGTGCTGCATTCCTCGTTCTCACCGGGGACGACGTGATACTAGATGGGATGGCGATGAAGAATGTGATCTACCGTGGTGTTCACATCGAATATCACGGTGGCCCGCTGGTGATGGA
>JBEKXC010000038.1:0-27357 GCA_049512435.1 Terriglobales bacterium
CCGTTCGGCGTGACGCCAGACACGCGTTTTCTGTATCTGAACCACATGTACTGCGAGGCGTTGGCCTCATTGTGGTACGGCATAGAAGAGCGTCGCGGCTTCATCGCGTTGGTCGCACACCCAGGGATGGGAAAGACTACCCTGCTGTTTCAATTGTTGCAGCGCCTCAGGAGGACCTCGGCACGGACGGTATTTCTGTTCCAAACCTGCTGCAGCGCGGATGATCTGATCCGCTATCTGCTGCTCGACCTCGGCATATGGCCGTCCCCCGACGCGGTTTCCATGCGCTACCAATTGAACGAAGCACTTTTACAGGAAGCCAGAGCAGGAAGGCAGGTCGTATTCGTAATTGATGAGGCCCAGAACCTAAGCACAGCGACACTAGAAAGTGTGCGCCTGCTGTCCGACTTCGAGACTTCCCAACGCAAACTCCTGCAGATCGTTCTTGCGGGCCAGCCCCAGCTGGTTAAGACACTAATGAAGCCAGAAATGCTGCAACTCACCCAGCGACTTTCGGTGACGAATTATCTTGATCCGCTTGATGCAGAAGAGGTGGGGCGTTACGTCCGCCATCGGTTGGGAGTGGCCGGCTATCAAGGCAAGCCCTTGTTTACCTCTGATGCTTTGGAATTGGTGGCGGAGGAAAGCCAGGGGATTCCACGCAACATCAACAACATCTGCTTTGGCGCAATGTCCATGGCCTTTGCGCTGCATCGGAAGAAGATTGACCGCGAGATCGTGGAGAGTGTCGCGGCCGATCAGAGCTTGAAGTCATTGGGTCAAAGGGCCGTCTCATTAGAACACCAGAGGCCCCGACCGGAGCGCCGAGAGTTGCCCGCGACCTCAGCGAGAACAGTCCAAACAGCCAGCTTGCGACGGGGGTCAATCCCGAACTGGTTTGGCAGATATGCACGCAGAACAGCCTGCCTGCTAGCTTTCCTGGTGTTCTTGACACCTGGCATGGCGATAGGCGTACAATCCGCGCCGCTCATTCCTGTGCTTGCCGAGAATTTACCCATTGCCGCTGCGATAGCCCCAACGCCTTCCGCAAAAACCGTGCCCACGATACAAGTGGGTTTGCTAAAGCGCTTATCCGAGGATCGCATTGTGGCGGTCGAGCCTCGACAGACACTGAGGCAGACCTGCCTCCGACATTTGGGACGATACAGCCTCCGTACTTTGCAACAGATCCAAGCGCTCAATTCTGGACTCGATCTGAACCGGATCGAGATCGGACAACGGATCCGATTGGCTCTATCTCCTGCTGCGCAGAATTCAACCCGATCATTACAGGGCGAACGAGAAGGTCAACCGAATGTTGCACTGGCAAAGTGAAGGGCTATGAGCAGGAATTTTGACGTGCTATTTCGGCTACAGCAGGATCGGGAACTCTTCCAAGTTCCTCCGGTCATGAAGAACCTGCCAGGCGATGGCAGACGCACTAACGGCAACGTATCGCTACCTGATCTCGATGGGTTCGCGCGCGACGAAATTCTCAGACTCGTGCAGTGTTTGTTTCTAGCAACCAACGGCAACGGCGAGAGGAGCCGACGGCAAGTCGTCTTTTGCGGGATCGATGAGGCCGATGGTAGCCATTCATTATGTGCAGGGGTGGCACGTTGCTTGGCAGAAGAGGTTCCGTCACAAGTCTGCGTCGTGGACGCGAACCTACGTGGGTCAGCAAGGTCGTCTGAGCTGTTCCCGTCCGACAGTTTACCCCTTTCGGAAGGCGGGACTACCCACAAGCTTATGAGACGTGTCACAGAAAATCTCTGGTTTGCATCCCGTGACTCGGCGGCCAAGAACGGCGGCCTTCCAACACTGGAGCAGGTAGGGGCATTGACAAGAGATCTGCGTGACGAATTCACTTATGTGGTCATCAGCGCACCGCCAGTCGGGTTGTACAGCGACGCCGCGTTTCTCGGTCAGATGGCAGACGGCGTAGTCCTCGTGCTCGAAGCGAATTCCACGCGGCGTGTGGCGGCACGAAAGGCCCAGCAGAAACTAGAAGGTGCCAACGTGCAGGTCCTCGGGACGGTGCTGAATAATCGCACCTTTCCCATACCGGAAAAGATTTATCACAGGCTGTAAGTAAACACACACCGATTCATGCGGCAAAACGTCGATCGGTATCGAAGAGTGGGACTCGACTCGTAGAGTCATATCCGTCACAAAGCTGAGCCTCCCCCGCCGTCGGAAATCTGAAAGTGAGGGCACATGAGCAACAACTTCGAGCTGCTAAGTCAGCTTGAGCTCACGGACAGACTTTCCCCAGTAAGCTCCGAAGCCCCGTCACAATCAACAACTGACAGAAAGACTGGCAAAAACGGTAAGCTCCCTAGTAGCTACTCGGAAGCCCACAACCTGGTACAGCGCGTTTTTTTGTCACAGCCCAAGCTAGCACCTCACATCGTGGTGTTCACAAGTCCTCAGAGCGGCACTGGATGTAGTTGGGTCTGCGCGCGGACAAGTGAAGCCTTGGCGGATCGGCTCCCCGGGGCGGTCTGCCTTGAGTGAGACGCTAGTTCCAACGAGCGGTCTCTGTGATCCCTCGACCCGACGAGTACGAGCGCTAGGGCCGGCCGTGTTTGCAACGAGCGCTTTTTTCTTTCTATGGCTGTTTGTCTTTTCCGTCCCTTGGGAAGGTATCATTCTCGTTCCAGGCTTCGGCACTGCGGCTCGGGTCATAGGATTTGTTGCGTTCGGCCTTGGAGCGGTGGGAATCCTCGAACGCGGATACATAAGATCGCCGGGACCCGGTCTCCTACTTATGGTCCTTTTCGTTACTTGGTCGAGTGTCACGTATTTTTGGAGCATTAACCAGCAAGCTTCCATGGTTCGCATAAGCACATATTCCCAACTGCTCGTTGCGGCATTCCTAATATCTCAGTTCTGCAGCAGTCGGCAGCGTTTAAGGTGGATGATACAAGCATACGTTCTTGGTGCTTGCGTCTCCAGCGTCGATACTCTAATTAACTATTATCTGCAGCGGGGAACAGCAGACGAAAGGTATTCAGCTACAGGTCTTAACGCCAACGATGTAGGCCTTATCATCGCCTTGAGCCTGCCGTTCTCATACCAAATGGCCGTGGAGACTCGGGGAGTGCGCAGTTGGTTTTATCGTCTTCATATAGTTGTGGCCATTACCGCCATCCTCTTGACCGCATCTCGCAGCGCCATGGTCGCCTCTCTGGTAGCACTTAGTATTGTTCCGATTACCGGGCTTCTGCGGCGTTCTCGAAGGGCGTTTGTGGCAACACTGGTGACGGGTGCGATCGCCTCTTGTGCGGTCTGGTTCGTTGTGCCTCAAGCTTCTTGGCAACGGCTGGGCACAACAACTGCGGAAATGACCGAGGGAACCCTTGATTTGCGAACGACGATCTGGGCTGCTGGCCTGAAAGTGTTTCCATTACACCCCTTCTTGGGTGTGGGTTCAGGCGCCTATGGATATAGTGTCATCCCGATCATAGGGCGTTCCGAGGACGGGCCCTTCGTTGCGCACAACACATATCTGTCCATATTGGTTGAATGCGGACTTGTGGGTTTACTTATAGTCATACTTCTTGTCCTCGTCCTCGCCCGCCACGTGGCAGCACTTCCGGGCGCAAGAGCGATTATGTGGACATTCTGTCTGTTGACGCTCGCCACAGGCATGACTTCCGCTACATGGGAGAACTACAAAGCCGCTTGGGTCCTACTGAGTCTTTGTCTCGCTGAGAGTGCCCAGAAAGCGCGGAAGGTTCACATAGTCACCTCGCCCCATTAGGGGTCGAGCAGACGAAGATGCCATTTAGCACGGATTCCCGAGCTGAATCGAAACCACAAGGGTGGAGCGACTTGTCCCAGGTTATTTCCACGGCATCGGTCGAGCACAAGCCGAGTATGTCGCTGAGAGCGAATTTCAGTGCCACCTTTGTGGGAAATGCCGTGTTTGCCGCCAGCCAGTGGGCGATACTGATCCTAATCGCCAAGCTTGGTAATAACGTGATGCTTGGGCAGTATGCGCTGGCTCTGGCGATCGTGACGCCGGTCATGCAGTTCTCCCACCTAAATTTACAGGCTGTACTGGCTACCGACATAACAGAGACACATCCGTTCGGTGATTATCTTGCGGTCCGTCTGGGAACCATCGTACTCGGTCTAGCTATCGTCTGCGGTGTCACGCTCGTATCCCGGTGCACGTGGCCGGTTCCGGCGGCTGTTCTATTTCTGGGTGTTGCGCTGAGTGTAGACAACTTGAGCAGTATCTTCTTCGGACTACTCCAACGGCGCGAACGCATGGACTTGATCGCGTGGTCGATGATCGCTCGGGGTCTAATATCAGTGGGTGCGCTGGGGGTCACGTTGTGGCTCACCAACAGCCTACTGGCAGCCGTCGGAGCACTGGCCGTGGTACGCACGACCGTGCTGCTGGTCTACGATCGTCCGATCGCGTCGGTGGGTAAGCCGCTCAGGACCTCGGGCTTGCGGGCACAGGTAGAAGTGTTTTGCACATCTTTGCCCCTGGGGATCGTGCTGATGCTCGTTGCCTTGGCCTTCAACTTTCCTCGCTACGCCATCGAACAGAAGCTGGGGACAGCAGCGTTAGGCTCCTTCGCAGCAGTGGCGTCGTTCATGACCGCAGGTTCGACGATTGTCAATGCTCTCGGCCAGAGCGCCTTGCCTCGACTTGCCCGTTATTTCACAGCGCGCGATCTACGACGTTTTCGGCGTCTCACCTGCCAGCTCGCTGGGCTAACGTGCCTTCTGGGCGCCGCGGGTGTAGTGGCAGCCTGTCTGTTTGGTCGTCCGCTGCTTGGCATACTGTATCGTCCCGCTTATGAAGCCTACGCCCGTTTGCTCGCCTGGATAATGGTTGCCGGCTTGCTGAACTACGTCTCCAGCATCCTTGGATATGTCATCACCAGCGCCCGAGTGTTCATTGCGCAGATGCCGGTACTAGCGACTGCCGCGGGCAGTTCGGCCGTCGTCAGTTGGACGCTGATACCGCGCATGGGCTTGGACGGAGCTGCAGTGACACTGGGGACTATGGCGCTCGTAACGATCATCGGCCAGCTTGTGATTCTGCGCCGCGTCTCTTCCAAGCTAGACTCGTGTTCACTTCAGCGTAAGAGCAGCGATCTGGCTGATGATCTGGCGCCGGTACCGAGCCAACGGGTGTGGAAAACATGAGAGTATTGTTTCTCATTCGTGAACTCGAGGCGGGTGGTGGACAAAGGCAACTTGCTAACTTGGCGAATGGCCTCGCAGAAGCCGGGCACGAGGTTACTGTCGCCACCTTCTACAGTGGTCATTTCTATGCAGACTTACTAAAGCGAGACGTTCGCCTTATTTTGATCGGAAAGAAATACCGCTGGGACGTGCTGCCGTTTTTGGCGCGACTCACCGATGTGATACGTCACGAACGGCCTGATGTCTTGCACTCTTACATGTCAGCAAACGTCATCGCTTCGCTGTTGAAACCGATGTTTTCTGGGTTGCCGATCGTGTGGGGAGTTCGCTCATCTAGAATAGACTTGAAACGCTACGACCGACTCTCACGAGCGGTAGGGGTTCTATCCCGGTGGTATTCGCGAACGGCCGATCTGATAATTGTCAATTCCCGTGCCGGTTATGCTGACTGCTTAGCTGATGGCTTTCCGCAAAGTCGTACTGTCGTCGTACCAAACGGTATTGACACCAGTTATTTTCGACCAGACCGGCAATCGGGGCGTAAGATTCGGGCAGAACTTGCGCTCTCTGATTCGGAATACGTAATCGGGTGCGTAGCACGCCTTGACCCTATGAAGGGTCACGATGTATTTCTTAAAGCGGCGAGTGAATTGCTTCTTCGACATCCTTTCGTCCGATTCGTATGCGTCGGTGATGGCCCTGACGCATATCGAACCAAATTGCTAAACATGGCGATAGATCATGGCCTTGAGGGTCGGATAACCTTTATCTCGGCTCGCACGGACATCTGCGCCGTATACAACAGCTTTGACCTACTAACGTTGCCCTCGATATCTGAAGGTTTTCCGAACGTTCTAGGAGAGGCGTTAGCTTGCTCGGTAAGGTGCGTGGCGACAGATGTCGGCGATGCCCGCTGGATCGTAGACGATCCGGCGCTGACAGTACCTCCAAATGATCCTCAGGCGCTAGTGCACGCTTGGGAAGGTTGCATTGCAGGGAGGGATAGTTGGGATGGCCGTGCCGCCCAGGTAAGAATCCAACGGGACTTTAGCACACAGGCGCTCGTAAGAGGGACGGAAACCTTGCTGCGCCGGATCGTGGACACCAAGTCTTACTATCGTCGACATCTCGCCGGAAACTGCCCTAGCAGCCACATGTCGGATGGATAAGCAAAGACGCATCGGGCCACCGAGTTCACTTTTGTCTCTTGAAGCTCACATCACCAACTGCGATGCACGGACCGTGTCCGGCTTTGGGAAGGAATGGGCCCATTTCGATCAGAGTGTGCTTAGTGAGGCCGAGCTAAAATTCAGTTTCGAGATGTACTTCAGCTTGTTCCCGTGGCAGGACCTGCCTCCGTCATCGGCAGGTTTTGACCTGGGGTGCGGTTCTGGTCGTTGGGCACGACTCGTGGCCCCTAAAGTCGAACGCCTGCATTGTATCGATCCCAGCGTCGAGGCTCTAGAGGTAGCGCAGCGGAATCTCGCCGAAACACCGAACTGTACATTTCATCTCGCATCCGCGGCTGACATGCCCCTCACGGACGAGTCGATGGATTTTGGCTATTCGATTGGGGTTTTGCATCACCTCCCAGACACGGAAATGGGAATCCGGAGCTGCGTGGCTAAGTTGAAAGCTGGAGCGCCTTTGTTGTTGTATCTCTACTACTCACTCGACAATAGGCCTCTGTGGTACAAGTCGATTTGGCGCGTTACAGACTTTTTGCGCCGGTTCATCGCACGTACCCCATTCGGCGTGAAGTACGTAATAAGCCAAACTTTTGCGTTTTGCGTGTACTGGCCTTTGGCCAGGGTCGCGGGACTGGCCGAAAGACTGGGCAAGAACGTGCACTCATTCCCGTTGGCTTCTTACCGACATCTCAGTTTCTATGCTATGCGGACCGACGCCCTGGACCGGTTCGGGACTAGGACAGAACATCGCTTCACTCGCCCCCAGATTCAGATCATGATGGAGGGAGCGGGGCTCGAGAGAATCCGTTTTAGGGAGGCACCGCCCTTCTGGTGTGCAATCGGGTACAGGAAGACATCAAGTTGTGACAAGTAGGTCCATATATGTGCACTAGATGGGTGCCCCAGCTGGGAAGGTGGTTGGTTTTGGAGGCGTTGCCGCGTTTCTTTGTATCCGAAATGTCGTCAGGGACGAGTCTGCTTGCGTCCGCTTCGAGATTACATTGAGAAGAAAACTTCGAGAGGTATCAGCACGATTCACGACTGGATTGATTGGGTCGGCGGTTATCCTCTCGAGGTCGCAAAGCCGGAAGAGATTTTCGACTTTTGCAGAGGAAAGGATTTTGTACTTGTTAACTTAGACCTTGCGAGGAAGGATGCAGGAAATCAGGAATCAAGATCTGCTCGAACTCGAAAGCCACTTCTCGTTCGGGGAGAACTGGGCGCAGTACGCCCAGAAGATTGACGAGAAAAGGATTGAGGAAGCGGAGAATTCCCTGATTCGCCTAGTAGGCCAGGAATCAATCGAGGGACGAACGTTTCTGGATATCGGGTGCGGGTCGGGGCTGTTTTCTCTAGCAGCGGTGCGACTTGGCTGCCGGTCGCTTCTGGCCGTGGATCTGGACCCGAACAGCGTGCAAACCACGCGCAAGACCTTGGAGCTGTTACGCTCCTTCTAGCGCAGCCTGGGAATGCCGGCGTATTAGCGTGTTTGACCTGGATCCCAGCAATCTCGGAACGTTCGATGTAGTTTATTCCTGGGGCGTGCTGCATCACACCGGCGCCATGTACAAGGCGATCGCAAAGGCTTCCGCGGTGGTTAGTCCGCAGGGGATACTGGCGCTGGGGCTGTACGGGAAGACGCCGTTCTGCGGCCTATGGAGGATCGAGAAAAGAATCTATTCGCGGTCTCCCAAATGGGCACAGAGGGCGATCGAACACGTGTATTACGGACTGGTCGGCGCCCGACTGGCCCTCAAAGGGGAGAGCCTCAAGAAACGCCGAGAGAACTATTTTCAGCAGCGCGGCATGGATATGTACCACGATACCCGCGATTGGCTGGGAGGGTATCCTTACGAGTCAATTTCGCCGCGCGAGGCGATGAGCTACCTGCACAAATTGGGATTCGAGCCCATTCGTTCCTTCGTTTCTCCGTGTATTGGCCTTCTGGGCGCCGGCAATAACGAGTTCGTGTTTCAGAAATGTGTGGAATAACTGGCTTCCTAAATCCCGGCGCGGCTGGCGACTCTGAGTTGCGCACACGCGTGTGCCGAATGGCGGAGCAAATCGTTCATCGCGGCCCGGACGATTTTGGCGCTTGGGTGGATTCTGAGGTCGGTCTCGCCTTGGGATTTCGGCGGTTGGCTATTCTCGACCTTACGATGGAAGGACACCAGCCGATGCTCTCCGCGTGTGGGCGCTACGCGATGGTGTTCAACGGAGAAGTTTACAACTTCAAAGCAATCCGACAGGAGCTCGAGCCCAGGGGGCACAGGTTTCGCGGCCATTCCGATACCGAAGTGATACTTGCGGCTATTAGTCAGTGGGGAGTCGAGCCAGCAATCAAGAAGTTTGTTGGTATGTTTGCCTTTGTCCTCTGGGATCGACATGAGCGCGCCTTGCATCTGGTGAGGGATCGTTTAGGCATCAAGCCGCTCTACTACGGCTTGGCCGCGAAGACCTTCTTGTTCGGCTCGGAACTGAAGGCCCTGAGGGCTCACCCCGACTTCGTCTCGGAGATCGATCGTGATGCTCTAGCCCTCCAGATGCGACATAGCTACATCCCGCAGCCGTACTCGATTTACAGAGGCATACATAAGCTCAAACCAGGTTGCATTCTCACCGTCCGCGCTTCGGACTCACCATTCCGCCCGCTGCCAGTTCCTAAGTCATATTGGTCCGCCGAGGAGGTTTATGAGGAGGGAATTGCCAGCCCATTTAAAGGGACCGAGGTGGAAGCCAGGATACAGCTCGAGGAATTGCTACGCGAAGCCGTCCGAGTGCGCATGGTAGCCGATGTTCCGCTCGGGGCGTTCCTTTCCGGTGGGGTCGATTCTTCCACCGTTGTTGCACTGATGCAGGCACAAAGCGCGCGTCCCGTTAAGACCTTCACGATCGGATTTTATGAAAGCAATTACAACGAAGCGCGCCAGGCCAAGGCCGTGGCCGTGCATCTGGGGACCGACCACACGGAACTCTATGTGACTCCCGACGAAACTATGGCGGTAATTCCCAATCTCCCAGCTTTGTATGATGAGCCCTTTTCGGATTCCTCCCAGATCCCTACCTACTTGGTTTCGGCACTGGCGCGACAGCACGTGACCGTTAGCCTCTCGGGCGATGGCGGCGATGAGCTATTTGGCGGATATAATCGATATTTCTTAGGGGACTCGGTTTGGAAGAAAGTGCGCTGGATGGGAAAGTTAGGACGACGCCTTGCAGCTTGGGCACTAACTCGCATGAGCCCGCAGACATGGTGCAGACTCTTTGCGATCGCTGATGGATACCTGGCGTCACAAACGACGCCAGCCGAAAAGGTCTACAAGTTGGTGGAAGCGCTGAACGCCAACACTTCTCAAGACTTTTATAGGAGCCTGGTTTCCCACTGGAACCCATCGAGCGAAATTGTTCTCGGTGCTGATGAGCCGCCCACGATCCTTAGCGACCCGTTCAAGTGGCTCATGCTGCCGGAATTCAGACAGCAGATCATGTTCCTGGATCTCATAACATATCTGCCAGACGATATCCTTACGAAGGTAGATCGGGCCAGCATGGGGGTGAGCCTTGAGGCCCGTGTGCCTTTGCTCGATCACCGCGTCGTCGAATACGCGGCCCGCATTCCTCTCTCCATGAAGATTCGAGAGGGACAGGGCAAATGGCTCCTACGACAGATCCTCTACCGATACGTTCCCAAGGAGCTCATCGAACGCCCTAAAATGGGCTTCGGCATACCGATTGACGACTGGTTGCGCGGCCCCTTGCGCGCTTGGGCTGAGGACCTGTTGCATGAAGATAGGCTCAGGCGCGAGGGTTTCTTACGCCCTGAGCCAATCCGAAAGCTGTGGCTAGAGCATTTATCCGGCCGGAAGAACTGGCAAAACCACCTCTGGGATGTGCTGGTTTTCCAAGGGTGGCTCGCTGAGTCGCGCAACTCGTCGGACGGGTCAAGGGTTCGATCGAACTGCGCCTCGCTGTTGGAGTCAAACGCCTGCAGCTGAAAATTCTCTCATTCTTACGAACCGACGTTGAAGGAATGATGCCTACTCTTCTTCAGATACCCTGATCAGTCGCACTTGATCTTCTTCTAGCCCTGGTCAGGGTCTAAGGAATCAAATTTGCACGATTTTTTCACAGATGTCCTTCCGTTAACTAGTAACGCGCCCAAATCGTCCATGATTGACGTCGTCGACCTCATTACAGTTCTTAGTGTCGGTGGAACCCAACGCGCGCTTACGACACTCGTGGAAGCCAGCAACGGCAACGTTGTTTCTCATCGCGTGTACTCAATGATGGATGTTGGACCAGTCGGAGAGGAATTAATCAGTGCTGGTGTCGACGTACGGGCGCTCGAGATGCATCAAGGTTCACCATCGCTATTCGCTCTCTTGCGCTTTGTGAAAGCCCTCAGCACCTTAAGGCCGGATGTCCTTCAGTGCTGGACGTATCATGCGAATTTGCTGGGAGTCGTGGCTGGCAAATTGGCCGGCGTTCCCCACATTGTTTGGAACATCCGCTGTTCGAATATTGAGTTTGACCATTACCGCCGCCTGACGCAATGGACTGTTTCCCTCGGCGCCCGGTTCTCAAGTTTCGTAGATGCAATCATCTTTAACTCCGTGGCTGGAAAGAATGTCCATCGGGCGTGGGGATACCACAACGCGAAAACGATGGTTATTCCCAATGGCATTAGTCTAGACGAGTTCAAGCCAGACTATTCAGCGCGCAGCTCGGTTCGAGACGAATTAGGTCTTGGCCGAGATATGATATTGATTGGACTAATCGCTCGCTACCACCCTATGAAGGATCATGCCGGCTTCTTAAATGCCGCCGCGCTATTGTGTCGGCGAGAACCGCTTGTTCACTTTCTGCTGGCGGGGGAGGGTGTCGATCCTAACAACTCAGAATTGTCTCGCCTCGTATACGAAAAGGGACTCCAGGGACGTATTCACCTCTTGGGTCGGAGGCGAGACATCGCTCGCCTCACAGCGGCCTTGGATATTGCTACTTCTTCTTCAGTGTCGGGCGAAGGTTTCTCTAATGCGCTCGGAGAAGCAATGGCCTGTGGTGTGCCCTGCGTCGCGACGGATGTGGGTGACACTGCCGATATTGTCGGGGATACGGGTGTCGTGGTCCCACCGCGGAGTCCTAGCGCACTGGCACGTGGGCTCTCTGACATGGTGGACTTAGGCTTTCAGGGGAGAAACGCCCTAGGACAAAGGGCCCGACAACGGGTGGAAGAAAAGTTCTCAATACCAACGATGGTCGAAGCTTATAAATCGCTTTATCAAGACATTGTGGATAGGTCCCGAACTCAAACGGCGCATTTCATCGCGAGGTAAACGGACGGCCTTCTTTGTTCAAACATGGCCAGACCTGAATATGCGTGCCAGGCATCTTGTCGACGCACTTTGAAACGTCCAATTTCGGTGCAAGTGCGGTCGTCTGTCTGGAACTTGACCTGGAGATTAAGGGAGCGCCACCTGCGAGACAGCTTCTACAAGAAAATAGCTTCACGGGCTAGAGTGATGATCAAGATCCAGTCGGGAGACCAAGGGTGAAAGTCCTTCATATTGTCGGATCGTCCCAGTTTGGAGGGGTCTACGTCGGGATTTGCATCGAGTGCCGAATGGCCCGGGAACACGGCATCGAACCCTCCGTACTGACCACTGATCCCATGGCAGAGGAACTCTATGCACAAAATAAGATTCGAGTGGTGAAGTTCGAAGGGATTGACCGGCCGATCCGACCGTGGAAGGACTGGGTCGATGCACGGCGGCTGGAACGTTATCTGCGCGAAGATCGATTTGAGATAGTTCATACCCACACATCGAAGGGAGGAATGATCGGGCGTTACGCGGCGTGGAAGGCTAAGGTGCCTGCGATCATCCACACGGCCCACTCGTTTGCGATCCATGAATTCTCCTCCCTTTGGGCGCGACACTCGGTAGCCTTCCTAGAGGGGCGAGCTGCAAGATGGTGCGACAGAATAGTGGTATTGAACACTCACGACGAAGAATTCGCGCGAAAATTTTGTGAGCCAAAAAAGCTGGTCCACCTCCCTAATGCGATTCCCACCAACCGGCTCGGGGTGTTGGAGCGGGCAGACCGGGAAGGACTGCGGAGACAGGTGGGCATCCCAAGAGAGGCCTGGGTCATTGGAAACATTTGCCGCCTAACTCTGGCGAAGAACCTAGGGCAGTTTCTTCAGGTACTGGCGAAGTTGCGCGCGGTCAGGGGACGACCGGTATACGGCGTCCTCATTGGAAAGGGAGAGCTGTCAGAATCGTTAAAGGGGCTGGCGAAGCAGCTAGGCGTCGCTGACCGTGTGTTTTTCTTAGGCTTCCGCTCAGACGCAGTCAGCTGGCTGCCGGCGATGGATGTTTTCTTGAGTACCTCCCGGTGGGAAGGCATGTCGCGTTCTCTTCTTGAAGCAATGGCCGCAGGCAAACCGGTGATTGCAACTTCGATCAAAGGGAATCGGGACTGTCTGTTGGACGGGGAAAGCGGGTTGTTGGTTCCCGTGGGCGATGTGGACGCGACGGTTCGCGCCTGCCGAAGGGTTCTTGAAGATGGCGAGTTTGCGACCACACTTGGGCGGCGGGCCAGGGATTCGTTCAATGCTTCATACAGCGAACCGGTTTTTATTCGGGACATGTGGGAACGTGTTTACCTACCGGTGTTAGAGCATAAGAAATTGTGGTATCAACCGCAAGGTAAGTACGACCGCCAGAATTGTGATGTCCACCCCAGCGGCGTCATCGCAACAAAGATTAACCGTAACGTTGCTATCGCGGGAAGAAGTCAGGGGTGAGTAATAGAACAGCTGGCAGCTAGCTCGAACGCGTTGCAATCAGGGATTCATATTTCGATCCAAGAATCGCTCCAAAATCAGTAACCTTGTGGACATATATATTTGATCAAAAGAGCAATCGATTTATTGGCTGCATGCGTGGCACTAGTCGTCTTCTTCCCCGTCTTAGTAGCGTGCGCATTGGCGGTCCGCCTATCTTCCCCCGGCCCCATTCTGTTCTGTCAGGAAAGACTAGGGCAGCACGGTAAGCCGTTTCTCCTTTTTAAGTTTCGCACGATGTATCAGGATTGCGCACCGATCCGAAACCCGGATGGCTCTACATACGTCGGGAACGATGACCACCGCGTGACTTCAGTAGGACGCTTACTCCGTAAAAACAGTATGGACGAACTGCCGCAACTTTTTAACGTGATTCGCGGCGAGATGAGCTTAGTTGGCCCACGGCCTGACCAGGTCGACCAACTCCGTTTCTACACGGAAAGCGAGAAACGGAAGTTGTTGACTAAGCCTGGCCTCACCGGACTCGCTCAGATCAACGGGCGCAATAACATCTGCTGGGAGCGCCGAAAGGCTCTTGATCTAGAGTATGTCGACGGTCGAACCCTGTGGATGGATCTCGCCATAATCGCCAGGACAATCCCTTACGTACTCCTGAGAAAAGACGTCAACGCTGATGACGATCACTCACACCCCCAAACGACCTCTTCGCATTGAGAGTTCCACGGGAGTCGCCGAGTGCCGAATGCTGGAATGGGATACCGGGCAATTCGGCATGGTAGCGGCACGCCTGGAGTTACTCGAAGCATCTGGTTCCTACGCCGAGTCTCGCGCCGAAAAGCGCAGTCTGCTCCTATCAATCATCAATGAGTGTCGCAAGTTCGGTGTTCAATACCTCTCCGCTCGCGTAGATGCCGGGAATTTCACAACGATCCACGCGCTTGAGGCTACCAATTTCGAGCTGATCGATGGCATTCAGACGTTCGTGCAGCCATTGGATGGCAATTATGGTTCGGCGCCGACTGGCACGCGCCCTTTCGAGCCCAAGGACTTGCCGGAGATTCTCGAAATCGGTAGAACGGCTTTCATCTTTGACCGCTTTCATGCCGATCCACTGCTTTCCTGTGACGTTGCCGACCAGGTCAACGAAAGCTGGACTCGTAACTGCTGTCTTGGAACTGCTGCAGAGGCCGTGGTCGTCGCCGAAGCGGCGGGCCGCGTCGCCAGCTACGTCGCATGCCGGGTAGATCGCCAAGCACTCGTCGGTGCAATTGTCCTAGTGGCCACTGCCGAATGGGCCCGTGGCAGAGGCGCCGCTCACCGTGCGAGTTTAGCCGCCCTTCACTGGTTCTCAACTCAAGGGATGATATCCGTCGAAGTGGGAACGCAGCTACGCAACATTCCCGCTGCCCGCCTTTACGAAGGCCTTGGGTTCAGACTCACTCGCACCAGTGTTACGTTCCGAAGGATTATTTAATGCGCAACTCGGTTCTTCCGTACTGCCTTCCGCTCATCGGTGAGGATGAGATCGCGGAAGTCGTTGATAGCCTTCGTTCCGGTTGGCTCACCACCGGACCAAAAGTCAAACGGTTCGAACAGGAATTTGCCGCTTACGTTGGCGCCAAGCATGCCATAGCCGTGAGCTCCTGCACGGCAGCCCTGCATGGCTCGTTAGCTGCACTGAATATCGGGCCCGGCGACGAGGTCATCCTCCCAACTCTAACCTTCTGCGCGACGGCGAACGTAGTCGAGTACTTGGGCGCTAAGCCTGTGATTGTGGACGTGGACGGAAACTTCCAGATTTCCGTGGAAGCAATTCGCGCGGCAATCAGCCCGCAGACGAAGGCCATCGTTCCCGTTCACTACGCCGGCCAGGCATGCTCGCTCAGGGAAATCCTGGTCATCGCCAATAGCTACGGAATCCCCGTAGTGGAAGACGCAGCCCATGCCACTGGCGCAGAGCTTGACAAATGCAAGATCGGGTCGCACGGGCGGGCAGTCTGCTTTAGCTTCTACGCAACAAAGAACATGACTACGGGCGAAGGCGGGATGGTTACCACCGGTGATGACGCGCTTGCAGAGCGACTGCGCATCCTCTCGCTGCATGGCATGAGTCACGATGCCTGGAAGCGGTATTCGGGCGCGGGTTCATGGTACTACGAGGTGCTTGAGCCTGGCTACAAGTACAACATGACCGATATTCAGGCGGCACTGGGAATTCACCAATTGCGTCGGCTGGAAGAGTTCATATCTCGGCGCCAGGAGATCGCGGCACTGTATGACGCGGCATTTTCCGATTTGCCTGAGATCCTGTTGCCGCCGCGGCTCCCTAGCAGGAATCATATTTTTCACCTCTACCCGATTCGGCTGCAAGCGGACCAGCTACAGGGGACTCGGTCGGAATTCATTGAAGAGTTACGTGCTCGCAACATTAGTACGAGCGTTCATTTCATTCCCTTGCATCGGCACCCGTTCTACCGCAACCGTTATGGATACCGCCGGGAACAGTTCCCAGTTGCAGAAGAAATTTACCAAGGCCTGCTCTCCCTTCCAGTTTACCCCAAGATGAATGACCGAGACGTCGATGACGTAATCGACGCCGTTCGGGACGCAGTTTTCGCTCGCCGTACCCGCGCTGCCTAGATTGGCAAGAAGGGTTTTTCTAATGCTCCGAGCACTCAAGCACATTAATTGGCGCGAAGCTATTCCGCGCATGGCTGTGGACTTTCTCATCGTGCATTTGAGCATGATCGCTGCGCTCCCTATATCGGTGATCTATCAGATAACGATGGGACGCTCGGTTGCAGCATACGCTATCGTCACAGGCTTTCTGCGATACTACAGAGCTTCTTTCTGGATACTGTCATTAATTTTCCCTCTCGTCTTTCTGCTCAACGGGTTCTACACACATTCGCGTGCCTACATTGGCCGGTTCAAGGCATTAGTCATTCTCCGCGGGGTGCTAGTAAGTTCAATGGTCTTCTTCGCCGCTAATTTCTTATTCTTTGCCGACGAGAAAGTCAGCCGAAGCCTCGCGCTGCCATTCATGGTTCTTGCCGGGGCTGGTGCTGCTTCCGTCCGCGTGCTCAAAGATGTTGTTGAGAAACACTATTTCCTAAAACCCAAGAACATCTCATCGCCTGCTCCTCGCCGCGAGGGGGTATTAGTACTAGGTGGTGCAGGATATATCGGTTCGCTTCTTGTAGAGCGCCTCCTCGAAAGAGGGTGCCGCGTGCGTGTATTAGACAATCTGATGTACGGTGATGAACCATTGCGGCCGATCAAAGGCCATCCGGATTTCGAGCTGATTGTGGGTGACTCGAGGAACATCCAGGACGTGGTGAGAGCTGTGCGCGGTGTGGAATCCATCGTCGACTTAGCGGCGATTGTCGGCGACCCGGCATGCAATCAGGACATTGGACCAGCCTTGGAGATAAACTACGCTGCTACCCGAATGCTCATCGAGATCGCAAAGGGGCACGGTGTGGGCCGTTTTTTGTTCGCATCGAGTTGTAGCATCTATGGGGCTACCGACGTGGAGGTGGATGAGAAAGGAGCAGTAACGCCGATTTCTTTCTACGCCCGGACCAAAGCTGACTCCGAAAAGGCGCTCCTCACTGCCCGGAGTGAATCTTTCCATCCGACCATACTCCGTTTCGCGACTGTTTTTGGGCTCGGACATCGACCCCGATTCGACCTTGTAGTCAATCTGCTCACTGCAAGAGCCCACCAGGACGGAGTGATTACTATCTACAACGGCCAGCAATGGCGACCGTTCATTCACGTACGCGACGTCGTAGAGGCCGCAGTTAGAGTACTCGAGGCACCGAGCCGGCTCGTGGGCGAGGAGATTTTCAATGTGGGGGATGCGCGATTGAATCATACACTCGCTGATGTGGCTGACCTCATTCGGGACGTGATCCCCAAGGTTCGGGTCGAGTATGTCGATAATTTCGATCAGCGGAACTATCGTGTCAATTTCGACAAGATTTTGACTCGAGTAGGCTTCCAGGCACGCTACACCCTTCGCGATGGCGTGAGGGAAATCGCCAAAGCTCTGGATGAGCGACTGATTACGAATTACAAAGATCTCCGCTATCACAACCAGCTCTACCTTCAGGCAATTGGCAGTCCGGGTTACAAAGCGGAAGAAGACGCGATGGTGATGCAAGCCTTCTCGAATCAGCACCAGAATCACACTGAAATCGTAGTTCCCGAGGCGGTTTCCAACGGGGGCCACGCAACCTTAGTCTCCGAAACATACTGAGAAACAGAAATCCGCAACTGCTGGCACGCTGGCATGGACCAATCGAGAACGTAAGGCAAACAGCGGACCGCAAACGAAATTACTTCGTAATTTCGGCAACGCGTTGTGCTCAAACCTGTATGCGTTGGAGCGCATGGACAGTCGAAACTGTTGTTTTTTCCCCCATGTCTCTTTCACTTGTCGAAAAGTGTAAGCGGCTCAAATAGACACACACGGAGGAAACACATGAGAGTAGCTATCGTTGGTTTGGGTGTTGTCGGGAGGGCTATGCGCGGGCTCTTCCCGGACGCAGCGGTTTATGACGAGCCGCTCGGCTTGGGCAACCGCGAAGAAGTGAACGAGTGCGATGTTGCATTTGTGTGCGTGCCCACGCCGGGGACGGATGAGGGTCGCCTTGATACATCGGTGGTGGAGGATGTTGTAAGTTGGTTGGAAACGGAGCTGGTCGTCCTACGGTCGACCGTGAATCCAGGAACTACAAACAGTCTGGCTCATCAATATGGTAAGCGAATCGTCTTCCAGCCGGAATATCTGGGTGAGAGTGCCGCCCATCCACTCACGGAAATGAAGGAACGAGAATTCGTGATTCTCGGCGGAGACCCCGCAGATACACGCGCTGTGATTGAAGTGTACCAGGGCGTCTACAACGCTTCCGTCCATATACGACAAGTGGACACGCTCACGGCAGAGCTTATTAAGCTGGCTGAGAACCGGTCAATTGCCCACAAAGTTGCGGAGGCCCAGGAACTTTATGACCTCTGCGAAGCGGCGGGAGTCGACTACTACGTACTGCGTGAGGCCGTGTATCAGGATGATCCTCGCATGTCCCCATACTGGACCTTTATTTACCCTGAGCGGCGCGGATTCAGTTCAAAGTGCATTCCGAAAGACGTTTATGCCATCGCTTCCTACGGCCGTGAGATAGGTGCAACTTTGGAGGTAACGGAAGCAGTTCTGCAGCGCAATGAGAGATACGTAGGACGTCAAGAAGCAATGGCTGCAGCGGTCACACCAGGAAGGTACGGTAGCTCCGCTAAACGAGCGTTTCAGGCGTCTTAACTCTTAATGTCATCGCAATGCTCGGGTAAGTAGCAAGGTGCCCCTCTAACCGCGTTAGGACACCAGCAGCCACTGCACGATCTGTCAGGCTCAACTCTCACTGACAAGGACGTTCTTAAGCACATGAATCGCCTTGCACAACCTCTCATTCAGCCATAGCCCGAGGTTCGATCTGCCGCAGCAGAGTTACAATCTGCTCCGGGCCTGTAGCTCTTCATGGGAATGACCAGTTTTCCTCCAGGTGAATTCTCTCCTACTTCACTTGGTACAACAATCCCCAGTCAGGTTAGAGGCGTAACATGGTCTACCGAGAAACGTGTCGCAGTTTATTACAGTCGGCACGGCAATTACACTTCGGGTCCTGCAAAAGGTGTCAGCAGGTGCACCAGCGAGTTCCCGGCTGAACTTAGAAAAAGTTAGTCCCATTATCGCGGGTCTAAAGATGGGAGCAGATCATCAGGTCGTCGCAATCGTGCAAGGTCGTTCTTCTGGGGTTGATAGAACCGGAGGGGTCGGGAGCGGAATCAGGGATTCTTGTTACAAAATTGCACGCGGACGGCATGCCAATGATTCGGTATCGGATCAGGGATATTGGTGAATTCCCCGCGGACATCCGTCCAGGGCATCCGTCGTCTCGGCTAAAATCCGTGATCGGCAGGAACCTTGCCGGATGGGCGTTACATAGATGGCATTCAATTTCCGCATATGTTCAAAGACTTTCACTGCGCGAGTTCATGGTCGTTCAGAATGAAGATTACTCGCTCGAGTTGCAACTGGCGCCCAGTCCGAATTTTTCAGCACAAGACGAAGACGCAATTCTGAAGTTGCTTAGCAAGAACCTGCCGACCGAGAAAAGCTGGGAGAGGTGAGTGAATTGTGAAAGTAGCAAAAGGACATTAAACATGATTAGCTCGACGCGACCAACAACGCGTCAGATTGTTGAGAGCTCTGCATCGCAAGGGTGTCCAGATCAGGCGACGATGGAGCGCGATTTTTTTGCCCGGGTCCTGCTGTCCAATGGCACGTTCAAAACCACTGCCGCGAATCGCCTGGATGACTTGAACGAAGCCGTGTTCTCCGATGTTGCCGGGATTACCGATAGACCCATTCAGCTCATGGATGTTGCGATTTCGTCTGGCATAACCACGTTCGAATGGTATGAACAATTGAAGTCAAAGGGCGTCTGTTGCCAGATTACGGCCACCGATCTCACACTTCATGCTTCGCTAGTTAGCTGTTTCGCAAGCACCCTATCTGTGCTAATTGACAGACACGGCAACATCCTTCATATCGATGCCGTCGGACGCGGCGTGCTCCCGACAAAGGGAGTTCGAGGCGCTCTGATTCATCCCTGGCATGCCCTCTTTGCAGCTGTAATCCGGGCGTTTTTTCGTACCACAATGAAGATCGACAACCATCTTCCTCCGTTGCGCGGCGAAGTGACCCTGGCAGCAGAGGGCCGAATCCTAAAGTGTGAGCCTATCACGCTACTTACGAAGAGACTGGTCGAGTGTCAAAATGTTCGGATTATGGAGGACGACTTGTTGGCTGAAAATCCACCGGAGTTTGATAGGGCCTTTCACGTTGTTCGAGCCGCAAACATTTTGAATCGGGTTTATTTTCCTGATGTGAACCTCATCCGAATGGTAAGGACTTTGATTCAAAGACTGAAAGACTATGGATTGTTAATACTTTGCAGAACGATGGAGGGAGGAGTCAATGACGCGACGATTTTTCAATTGAGGCCAAATCGAAGACTTTCTGTCTTGATGCGGCTTGGTAGCGGTTCGGAAATTGAGGAGGTGATTAAAGGAAGCGGAATTCTTGTGTAGCCGTCAATAAGATCCGGACAGGTAGGGTATCCTCTCAGCGCACCCAAAGAGGTTCGGAAATTGAAGAACCCAGCTTATGACGCCAAACGCTTCTATCAAATTCACCTCGATTGACGAAGCCAAGTACTTCCGCCGACAATGACTCTTTGTGTGGTTCACAGTTCCTGGCATCTTTCCGATCTCAAAGTCTCCTATCGCCGCGTCCTGCCCCGATACCCAGAGGTGAACGTCAACGTCAAACGCAGCTACAAAACCGATTCAGAGAAATTCTACTGGGACGATTCATCCTAGAATAAACGGAAACTCTGCCGAAAGAGCAAACAACTTGGGAAACCCAGTACAACGAAGACCGCCCTCATCGCTGAAAGGCAGGACGCACCGTTGGCCAATCCAAGACTGCAAAGGATCCTGCTTGACTAACACACGATCCACTTTGCCGGTTGCAGGAAGTCTCACTGTACCTAATCTAAACTTTCGTACAGTAGCGAAGGCAAAGCACTCATCTAAAAGTGAGCCCCGTTCACTTTAAAGCCGATATGGCTTGCGCGAGATATCTGTTGCATTGAATTGTTGCGCTGGTTGCGGGTAGCTTCGCAGCGGGGATCAATGTCCGGATCGAGCGACGCGGGTTTGACCATCTCAACATCGTGGCTGGATGAAGGTCAGGTGGGAGCAGCCTATTTCAGCGACTCCGAAGGCAAGCCAAGGAAAGGCGCCTTACTCCTGAGCCTGATTGGCGGATCATTTCCAGCGGTCTGAGTTGCTACGTCACGGGCAGACCTACTGTCGCTGGCATCGGCTTTTTTCGCGCACGGCGCGGTGGGATCGAACCCACGACCTTCGACGTACATAACTTGCTGGCGGCGCGCTACTTACAGCGGACACCATTAAGGCATAACTAGGCGCTTTCGGGTGTCAAACGGGGTCCGAATCTCGTCAATGAACAGGCCTCAACAAGGTCACTGGACCACCGCTGATAGATTCTTAGGGGTTGCGGGTTACAGGATAGGTCAATTGATGAATTGTCTCCCCTAGCGATTGACGGGCCCCGCTCAGGCCGGAGGGGTTGACATTGAAAGTGTAGGTATTCGTTACCCAGCTCGAAATCTCGGACTGAACAAACGAGCTT
This sequence comes from Terriglobales bacterium, assembly GCA_049512435.1. Classification (GTDB taxonomy): domain Bacteria; phylum Acidobacteriota; class Terriglobia; order Terriglobales; family Acidobacteriaceae; genus Acidiflorens. The sequence goes on from JBEKXC010000038.1 coordinate 21,455, forward strand.
TTTCCCAGCTTTGTGAGAAGATTTAGATATTCGTAATCCTGCATACCATCACGAATCATCTTCAGCCTCGTGCTAGGCAGAATCAGCGGAATCGTGGTGCCTGCATTGTAGGCCACGCCAGTGTAGTAAATCAGAGTGCCGTCGCCCCAACCTCCAGCGTAATAGTCGGAGATCAGAGGATTGAATGGGGACGTGCCCGCACCACCGCCGTAGACTCCGCAGTTACCAGCAGGGCTGTAATTCGACGCAGCGCAAACATCAGACGCGTAGTAAAGCTCGGCAGTCTGCCCGTGCAGGAATGTGATCCATTCCATCGCTCGGTTGGCGACCGGCTGGCCATCAATGTCATAATTGGGAAAGGTATATTGCGTTGAACCTGTTGTACCATTCGAGCAGGTTCCAGCACTCGTGCATGACAGGTAGGACCACCACTCTCGCGTCGCAGGTTCGGCGCTAACCCAGCTCGTATATTGCGAAAGGTTCTCAAGTGGCCCCCCGGGTGGCTCCAAATCTGTAATGTTGGACACAAGCCAGTCGATGGCCGTTGTGCCGCCTGTGTAGCCGGAAACGAAAGGGTAATTGGCGGTAACGAGGTTAGGAATTGGTGTGGTCGTGTACGAATGCTCCCTATTTCCGTTGGAAATACAGGTGCGGATGTTAGTTTCACTTCCTACGGAGGCGGGTTCGTCACATAGGTAGTAGAATAGACCGGTCCAACCATTTGAGGAAAAGTGGTTCTGAAAGGCGACAAAAGTGCCCCCCTCAGAACTGAGGCTCCCCGGCAGGACCGAGTTCATGTCAAACGCTGTCAACTTGGCACCTTGCAGAAGTCCTGTGACATGCGCGTTCGTTCCGTTCAGGAAAGGCGCATAGTTCGAATCCCATGTTGATAAACTTCCGCATGTACCCAATGAATTGCAGGGATAAATGATTGAAAGCCCACTGCCGTTACTGTAGCGATTGTCGAGAAGGAGTGTGGTTGCGTCTTCCTTGATTAGTCTTGTCGCTGCGACCTCTGTTTGCCCTCCGTAACTGCACGCAGAAAGCGAACCAAACATCTGATAGCAACCACCATCGTAGCTGACTACCGTGTCGGAGCGGAGCGAGGCCGTGGATGGCATGTAGCCTCCGCTCGTTGAAGGCCACTGCCAAACTCCCAGCAGGACGGGCATCGTGGCAAGCGTCGTGCCCCTGTTTGAGATCGTTACAGTCCCAGAGTACCACCCGGATGGGGCAGTCTTTGGAACGAGAATGTCAACCCAGGTGCTTTGATTCTGTCCCGCCGTAACGCTTACCGGGAAGGCATTCGTGGTCTGATGGTAATACGGATCAATGGCAGGCAAAAGCGCATCAGGATAATAGCCAGTCGAATTGTAAAAGGTGGCGGACGAACCGCTCTTTATTGTCACGTCCATGTACAGCTCTTTATAGACTACGATGTTCGTTTCAGATGTTGACGGAGCAGGAATCGTGAAATTCCCGCCGGGTCCAGTTGATTTCGCAAGCGCGGACATGTTGATGTTCAGCGCCGAATATCCTCCTCCGGGAGCCTGCACGTGAACCTGGAAGCTCTGAAATTCGTTCTGCATGGCGTATATCGTGATGCACGGTCCCGCCCCGTAGACACCACCCGGTGAATCGGAATCTTCGCGGAGCTTCACCAGAGACCCGCTCAGGGAGATATTCGACGGGTAGTCGGCCGGATTGCAATCGACCGTGGGCCTGTAGGCACTGTTTAGCGGGTCGTTCTGCGCGGCCGCTGGCGGCGCAGGAGAACGCAGAACGGTTACTGAAGCCTCGGCGATTGCGTCAGGATTGTAGCGGCTCTTCGCGCTGATGGTTACGACCAGATCAGATGCGACCTGTAGAGGAGCACTATACATGCCCGCCGACGAGATGGTACCGATGGATGGGGTGCCGCCTTGATTGCCGTTCACAAACCAGCTGACTCCCTGATTTGTCGTCCCTTTTACCGTTGCGGTGAATTGTTGGGCTTGGCTTGTGTATAGGCTTGCCACACCCGGTGCTAGGGAAACTGTTATCGGGGTAAGCCCAGGCATGACTGTTACGGTGGCAGTGCTGCCTTTTGCGGGGGCGGTTTCACTACTCACCGCAATGACGATTTCGGCATTTGAGGTAACTTGTTGCGGAGCTGTGTAAAGACCAGAACGCGAGATCGTGCCCGTGGCTGAATTGCCTCCCGGAACTCCGTTTGCCAGCCATTCGAGATCAGCCGTTGGCAGTCCAGACGACGTAGCTGTGAACTGCAACGAATTACCGGCGCCCAGGGCAGCTGTTTTGGGGGAAATGAAAACCGAAGCAGCTCCAGCAGACCCGTTCGACGGCACTGGAAGCGGTACGTTGCCAGGCAGCGAGCCTCCGCAGCCAAGGGAAATCAGGTATAGACCCGAGAAAACAAGAAGAGGCACAGCGGGGGGAAGTTTAACACGAAACATTGTCCTCGTCCGATCTCACCAGCAAAGTTCGACGACGTGGCCTAACAAACAAATACTAGGGCGCATCGATAGGGAAGCGTAGATGCCAGAAGGATAGGGCCAATGAGACATGTTCCTGAAGCGAATCGGGACAGTGACCGGGATGCCTACTGCTCACAGCATTAGGAGCTTTTTGTCATTCCCGTAGCCGATAATTCTCACTACGGCTGCCATGCAGTTGTGCATGGCAGCTCGCACACAGCGTGATTAGATTAGAATCCTCATCCGAGCCCTGCTGACTGCGTAGTTGCTGGTGGTGAACCTGCAGATTATTTTTTGAGCCACAGTCTTGGCATTTCCAGTTGTCTCGCGCCAAGACCTGACGACAAAGCTCCTTGTACGAGTGGGGATCCAACCGCAAGCGTGGGCGCATCTTAAGAATTCAGGTCATGAAGCTTTCTGCTCCAGGCGGGACAGGAATTGCTGCCGCTGCTCTTCGGGAAGGAACTTGAAGAACCTCGTCATCGAGAACAGCAGCATCTCCGGATCTCCGTGGTCCAGGTTGGCCCCAGCCATAAAGTCTGCACAGATCATTTCCAGACAGTAGCCACGAGATCGGTCGCTTCCCAGCATGAGTGCCGCCGTCTCAATCGCCCGCTCAATGACTGGCGTCTGGCTCTGGTAAATTTTGAGTAGATAACCTCCCATGGTTCCGTTTCCTTTCCCTTCAGTTCCCTTTCGACCTCCCGCTTTGAAGTCTTCTTTTGGCATCTCACGGGCTCGGTGCAACCAGGTTGCACAATCGAAGTGCTGCCGGTCCCTCCGAGCCAGCCATGGCAACATCTCTCCTCCGCGTCACTCCCGCCAATGTTGCCTTGAGGCTGGATGATCAGCTGGACGTACTCCTTGCACAGACCCCATTACGGTACTGGATGCGGCGGGTTTACTTGGCTTGGCGCAACGTTGCGTAATGCTGATCATCGACCGGCCTACCGGTGCTACTACCACAGCAACAAGGTACATAGTCCAAACACAGCAGGAGTACTCACATGACACACAAACATGTTCTCGTCACCGGTGGTGCCGGCTTTATCGGCTCCCACCTTGCCGAAGCGCTGCTCCGTCGCGGAGCGGCGTTGACCATCGTCGATAACCTGAACGATTTCTACTCCCCCGCCTGGAAACGCGCGAACCTGAACGATGTCCGGGTGAGCGGCGCATACACGCTCCATGAGTGCGACATCTGCGATCTACCGGCCCTTCGGAAGGCATTCCTGGCCAGCCGGCCTGAAGCAGTTATCCACCTGGCCGCATATGCAGGAGTCCGGCCGTCCATCCAGAAGCCGCGGCTGTATGAGCAGGTGAACGTGGCAGGTACCTTGAACCTGCTCGAGATGATCCGGGAGTTTCGCATTCCGAAGCTCATTTTCGGCTCCTCCAGTTCTGTGTATGGCAACAGCAGCATGCCGCCCTTCCGTGAAAACGACGTGCAGCTGCGTCCAATTTCGCCTTATGCCGCCACCAAGCTCGCCGCCGAACTGCTCGCCTATACCTATGCTCACCTGTACGGTATCTCGACCGTATGCCTGCGTTTCTTCACGGTATATGGTCCACGACAGCGACCGGACCTGGCAATCCACAAGTTCGTTGCGGCGTTCGAGGCCGGCATGCCAATTCCCGTCTATGGCGACGGGACGGCCGGTCGCGACTACACCTTTGTGGATGACATCGTCTCTGGGATCCTTGCAGCACTCGACCACGAGCCAATGGCTGCCGGAGTTCCGTTCGACGTTTTCAACCTCGGAAATTCGTCGCCGGTCACGCTGAACCATTTATTGAGTTGCCTCGAAGAAGCAACAGGACAAACGGCAATTCGCCAGCAACTCCCGCTGCAAGCAGGCGATGTCAACCTAACCTGGGCGAGTGTAGAGAAATCGTCGGCAATTCTAGGCTATCGTCCCCAAACGGATCTCCGCACTGGAATTCAGCATTTCGTTAAATGGTACCGGTCAGCGGGCAATGACCGAAAACTGACACTTCCTGCAACCGCCGTCCGAGAGCATCTCGGGGTGGCCGGATCCCAACAACTCGTGACGATGTGAAGCAAAGGGCTCAAAGGGTGCCCCGCGGGTAAGTGCCTTTCCTAGACCCTTGCCCAGTCTCCCGCACTATGAGCGCGCGTTACGTAATCCGATCTGCTGTTGTCATGCTGGCTTTGCTGGTCACGACCGTATTCGCGCAGCGCGTCATTGTGCACCCGCGGGACACCGGCGTTGCGCTGGTGAACCCGGGCATGGGCTGGATTCTTTACTACTATGATGACGATCTCCGGGAGTTTGGGAGTTCGCTAGAGCGGTCCGATTCGCTTGATGACTTCCCGGGAATCAGCGTCGTCTACATGCGCCTAGCCTCGTCGTTGGTCGAGCCAAGGGAGGGGGAGTTTAGTTGGGCCATCCTCGATACCCCGGCACAACGGTGGATAGCGCACGGGAAGAAGATCGCTCTTCGCTTCACCTCCGCCGAATCTTCCTGGCCATCGCCAGCGTTCGCCACTCCACGATGGGTAATGAGCGCCGGCGCGACGGGGCACTTTTTCGAACTGAACAAGGGTGTCGTTGAAAAGGGACAGTTCTGGGAACCGGACTACGATGATCCCATCTATCTGGAAAAGCTCGATGTGCGCACGATTTTGCGCCTTGCTGCGGAGCGAGTCTCTGCCCCGGCGTTCAGCGGAAGCGAGTTGACCGCCGCTGCTGACGTTGTCTCCCCCTGGCCCCATTCTCATGCCTGCCGCTCACTGCACAGGACCTTTTTGTCATTCCCTAGCCGATGATTCTCACTACGGCCGCCATGCAGTTGTGCATGGCAGCCCGCGCACAGCGTGATCAGATTAGATTCCTCATCCGAGCCCTGCTGACTACGTAGTTGCTGGTGGTGAACCTGCAGATTATCTCTTGAGCCGCAGACCTGGCATCTCCAGTTGTCTCGCGCCAAGACCTGGCGACAAAGCTCCTTGTACGAGTGGGGATCTAACCGCAAGCGTGGGTGTTTTGGAAGAATTCCGGTCATGAAGTTTTCTGCTCTAGGCGGGACAGGAATTGCTGGCGCTGCTCTTCGGGAAGGAACTTGAAGAACCTCGTCATCGAGAAAAGCAGAATGTCCGGATCGCCGTGGTCCAGGTTCGCTCCCGCCAGAAAGTCCGCACAGATCATTTCCAAACAGTAGCCTCGGGATCGGTCGCTTCCCAGCATCAGGGACGCTGTTTCGATCGCCACTTCTTTCAGTTCCTTTCTCGCATCCGGTGGCAGGTGCTCGCGGATCGACATCAGCTAGTACGCCTTATCACCTTCAACCATGGAACGAGTTCGGGGACGATTACCGGCCGGTTGGGACTGCCGGTTTCGGCAGTCAATAGAAACTATGTATTCACATCGTGCGTACAATGATGTATAGTACTTGTGCGTACGA
>JBEKXC010000039.1:0-27518 GCA_049512435.1 Terriglobales bacterium
ATTTCCGGATTGCATGAAGGATTGGCCGGCGATGAACTATTCAAGATCTGCGGCATTCTCAACGGCACCTGCAATTACATTCTTAGTCAGATCGAAGCAACCGGCATTCCCTTCGCCACCGCTCTGCGGGAGGCCCAGAAACTCGGCTTTGCCGAGACCGATCCGACCGAGGACATCGAGGGCCTCGACGCCCGGGCCAAGCTGGCCATCCTGGCGCGGGTCGGACTGCACTGCAACATCAGAGCGGAAAGCATTTTGACGCGCTCGATCGCCGCGATCGACTCGGTGGACTTTGAGTACGCGAAGCAGCTTGGCTGCACCATTCGCCAGATATCCTGCGCGGAATTAAAAGACGATCAACTATTTGCCGCGGTGCAGCCGGCGCTGGTCGAATTCTCATCGCCCTTGGCGCGCGTGGAAGGCAGCCAAAACCTGGTCGTCGCAGTCGTGTCCGACATTCTCGCCATCGCTGGCTCCAAGCAAGCCGCAACAAGTTTAACAACGACAATCGCGACGTCAGACGCCGGACGACCGCTGGAGACAACGCCCACCGTCACTGCCGATTTCACCGCCAAGCACTATCTGCGTTTTCTGGTGAAAGATCGGCCAGGAATCATCGCCAGTCTCGCCACGATTCTCTCCCGCTGCAACATCAACATCGATTCGGTGCTGCAGAAACCGGGCTGCCCGAAATCGCATTTGCCCTTTCTGATTACGCTCGAGGAATGCAAGGCGTCGCTGGTGGAGCAGGCACTACAGCAGATCAACACGCTGGATTTCCTGGTGCAGCCATGTCTGCATCTGCCGATTCTGTAAGAGGATCTCGGTCGCACCACGCCGGTTTCCGGACAGTTTAGTTCGAATTTGCTGCCGCTCTTCGCCGCGGTACCGCCTTCATGATCGCCCGCAGTGCATCGTTGACCGACTCGCCGGTTTTAAACACTTTCGCAACATCAGGAGCAAGCAGTAAGAGGACCGACCTCGCCCGGGCGCGACGCGCGAATCGGTTGGGCCGAGCTTTCGCGTAGTCGAACCGGTATTCGCTCCGCATGTCTTTCTGGGGACGCAATTCGCGAGACTTAGCCGCCGATGTTTTCTTCATAGTCCTTTTGCTTTGCGAAAGTCCCATTCAAAAACCAGCGGCATATGACATTGCCGTTCTTACGTTTCCACCTGAAAGAACTGGGCCATGTTGCGGAATTTCCTATAGCGAGTTTCCAGCAACTCCCCGATTGACAGCCGCCTCACCGAGGCCAGATGCTGCTGCAGCGCCGCGTCCAGCAACTCGGCGGCCTGCGCATGATCGGTATGCGCGCCCCCGGCGGGTTCGGGGATGATGCCATCAATACAGCCCAGATCGTTTAAGTCTTTGGCCGTAATCTTCATGGCCTCCGCGGCCAGATCTTTCTTGCTGGCATCGCGCCACATGATCGAGGCGCAGCCCTCCGGCGAAATCACGGAGTAAACCGCGTTTTCCATCATCAGTACGCGGTCGGCCACGGCTATCGCAAGAGCGCCGCCACTGCCGCCGACACCAATCACGGTCGCAATGATCGGCACCTCCAGTCGTGCCATCTCCAGCAGATTGCGGGCAATGGCTTCTCCCTGGCCACGCTCTTCAGCGTGCAGTCCGGGATAGGCGCCGTCGGTATCCACAAAAGTAAAAATCGGCCGCTTGAATTTCTCCGCAATCTTCATCACCCGCAACGCTTTTCGATAGCCTTCCGGATGCGGCATGCCGAAGTTTCGATACACGCGCTGCTTCGCGTCCCGCGCTTTCTGCTGGCCGACCACAATGACTTCTTCGCCATGAAAGCGAGCCATCCCGCAGACAATCGCGGGATCGTCGCGGAAGCTGCGATCCCCGTGAATCTCGCTCCAGTCGCTGAAAATGCGCTCCACGTAATCCAGGGTGTAGGGACGTTGCGGATGACGCGCCAGTTCCGTGCGCTCCCACGCGTTCAGGTGCGAAGAAATCTCACGGCGAAGATCGTTCACCCGATCGTGCAGTTGCTTGATCTGCCGCAGCGTTTCGGCGTTCTGCCCTTCCAGTCCCTGCAATCGCGTGATCTGCCCCTGAATCTTTTCCAGTTCCTGTTGCGCCTTCAGTCCAGAATCCATCTTGATGACGTTCCCATTCTTTCGGGGGTGATGCGCTTCCACAATCGAGAGCATAAAATCCGCGCCGGCGATGACGGGATTCTCCGCATCATCTTTCGCGCCGTGTTTCGCGCTGTTTTTCGCGCCGATGTTCGCACCGTTCCCCGCGCTAGGATCTGCCTTCTCTGCCCGCTTTATTTTCGCTCGTCTCATCGGCCGCATCGGTTCACTGGCGCGGATCAACTGATTTTACGCACGCTGCCGCGCCCGCACAGCTCTTCCACTCGCCCCAGGAAATTGCGGTCCGGCATCACATTATAGCCTTCCGCTTCCATCACTACCATGAAATCGCCTTCCCGCTCCACATCAAAGAGCACCTTCGCTTCGCCTTTGCACTCGTGGCAAAGCGCGTGCAGCGCGTCGACCGTGCTCTCGGTCGCATTCCCGAGTGGAATCCGAATGCGAAGCGCCTTCGCCAAGGGCACGGAAGCTTCATCCAGTGGAACGATTTCGTTGGCCGTAACTTTCGGATTAGCGCCTTCTTCAATGCGCACGCCCCCGCGAACCAGCACCGGAACCTCGAGCTTCACCTTCTCCGCGAGTTTTTTGTAGGCCTCGGGAAAGACCAGCAGTTCCACCTTCCCCGCCCTGTCTTCAAGTGCTGCTTGCGCCCACAGCTCGCCTCTTCTTGACTTTGCCACCCGCAGACCCGAAATCAAACCCGCAGTCGTGATGTTCTCATCCTTGCCGGTGGATTTCTTCATGGCGGCAATATCTTCAGTGGAGAGCGCGTTCAGGTCGGCGAGTTTGTCTTTGTACTTTTCCATCGGATGCCCGGTAATAAAAAATCCCAGGATCTCTTTCTCCGCCCCGAGCCGTGTATGTTCGTCCCAGTCGGGCACGTTGGGGAGCGCGTCGCTCGCCTGCTGCGCCGTTTCATCTGCAAACACGCCGAACAGGCCGTGTTGTCCCGACTCTGCGTCGCGCTGCGCTTTCTGCGCCTGCTCGATCGCCGTATCCAGCGCCTGCATGAGCTGCGCCCGGCGCCCGAAACAATCCATGGCGCCGCTCTTGATCAGCGACTCCAGCACGCGCTTATTGAGCAGCCGCAAGTCCACTTCCTCGCAGAATTCATAAAAGGACTTAAAATTCCGGCCCAGCTTCTTCCGAGCCGCCACAATCGACTCGATCGCATTTCCGCCAACATTCTTCACCGCGGCAAGCCCAAAGCGAATCGCCTGCCCGTGCGGCGTAAAGTTCGCGTCGCTCACGTTGATATCCGGCGGCTCAACCGCGATTCCCATTTCGCGGCATTCGTTGATATACTTCACCACACTATCTGTATCGCCCGTGATCGAGGTCAGCAACGCCGCCATAAACTCGATCGGATGGTGCGTCTTCAAATAAGCGGTGTGATACGCCAGCAGCGCGTACGCCGCCGAGTGTGACTTATTGAAACCGTACCCGGCAAATTGCGCCATCAGATCGAAAATCTTCTCAATCTTCTTCGGCGGGAAACCCCGCTGCCTCGCTCCCTGCACGAAACGCTCTCGCTGTGCCGCCATTTCCTCGGGCTTTTTCTTTCCCATCGCCCGGCGCAGCAGATCGGCTTCTCCGAGCGAGTAGCCGGCGAGTTTGTTGGCCGCTTGCATTACCTGTTCCTGATAGACGAACACACCGAGCGTTTCCTCCAGAATCTCGTTCAGCTCGGGCAACTCATATTCGATCTTGCGGCGACCCTGTTTGCGCTCGATGAAGTCGTCGATCATGGCCATGGGGCCGGGACGATAAAGCGCATTGAGCGCTGTCAGGTGTTCGATGGAATTCGGCTGGTACCGCCGCAGAACGTCGCGCATGCCATGCGACTCAAACTGAAACACGCCCGATGTCAATCCCTTATGAAATACCTTCTCATAGGTCTCGTGGTCCTCAAGGGGAATGTCGTCGAGCTTTAGATTCGTCCCCTTCTGCGCGATCAGCTTCAGCGTGTCGTCGAGAATGGTAAGCGTCGTCAGCCCCAGAAAATCCATCTTCAGCAGGCCCATCTTTTCAATGGCCACCATATCGAAGGCGGTGACAATTTCGTCGTTCTTCGTCTTGTGCAGTGGCACCAGTTCAATCAGCGGACGCGGCGAAATCACCACGCCCGCCGCATGCACACCCGAATTCCGCACCAAACCCTCGAGCTTCCGCGCCGTATCGAGCAACTGCCGCACCTGCGGATCTTTCTGATACGCCTCCTGCAGCGCCACCGACTCCTTAAGCGCGTCGTCCAGCTTGATATTCAGCGTGGTCGGCACCATCTTCGCGATGCGATCCACGTCGCTGTACGGCATATCCATGGCGCGCCCGACGTCCTTGATGGCGGCTTTCGCCGCCATCGTTCCAAACGTGATGATCTGCGCGACATTCTCCCGCCCATATTTATGGGTGACGTACTCGATCACTTCGCCGCGCCGGTTCATGCAGAAATCGATATCGATATCCGGCATGGAAATGCGCTCCGGGTTGAGGAAGCGCTCGAACAGAAGTTCGTGCTGCAGCGGATCGATGTCGGTAATCCCGAGTGAGTATGCAACCACCGCTCCCGCCGCCGATCCCCGTCCCGGACCCACCGGAATGCCGCGTTCGCGGGCGTAACGGATGAAATCCCAGACGATCAAAAAATATCCCGAGAACTTCATCTGCTGGATGATCGCCAGCTCGCGCGCCAATCGTTGTTCGTACTCTGCCAGCGAATGCTTGAGCCGGCCGCTTGCCGCCGCGGCCCGCAGGTTTTCCATGCGCCGCGCGAATCCCTGCCGCGTGATGTGCTCGAAATAACTGTCGAGAGTAAATCCCTCCGGAACGTCGAAGTGCGGAAACGGGCTGGGAACTTTTTCCAGTCGAAGGTTGCAGCGCTCGGCAATATCGAGCGTGCGCGAAAGCACCTCCGGCGAATCCTTGAACACGCGCAGCATCTCGTCGCCGTTCTTGACGTAGAACTGCGTACCCTCGAATTTCATCCGGTTCGTGTCCTGGATGGACTTCCCCGTTTGAATGCACAGCATCACATCCTGCGCGTGCGCATCGTCTTCACAAAGATAGTGGCTGTCATTGGTCGCGACCATCGGCAGCCCAAGATCTTTTTCCAGTCGAAACAAATCCGAACGGATGCGGTGTTCCATCTCCAGCCCCTGATCCTGAATCTCGAGAAAGAAGTTTTCTTTGCCGAAGAGGTCGCGGTAGAATCCGGCTGCCGACCGCGCCGCGTCGTAATTCCCTTCCGCCAACCGCTCCGCCACTTCGCCTTTCAAACATCCGGAAAGCCCAATCAGTCCCTTAGAATGCTCAGCCAGAAATTTCTTGCTTACCCGAGGCTTGTAGTAGAAGCCGTGCAGCGAGGCTTCGGACGTGATCTTCACCAGGTTGCGGTAGCCTTCTTCGTTTTCCGCCAGCACCAGCAGGTGGTTATACGTGTCGCCGTCCGGCGGAGTGCGCGTAATGACGTGATCGTCCTTCTTGCAGATGTAGAGCTCGCAGCCGATGATCGGTTTAATTCCCGCGTGGTGCGCCGCATTGACAAAATGCACCGCGCCAAAAATATTTCCGTGGTCGGTCATGGCCACCGCGGGCATGCCCAGTTGTTGAACGCGCTCGACAAGCTTCTCGACGTCGCAAGCGCCATCAAGCAAAGAGTAATCGCTATGCAGATGCAGGTGGACGAATTGGTTTTGGCTCATGAAGGCAGCTTTTGGCTCCTGGCTCTTATCAGCCCGTGGTGCAAATACGATTTTGTATCAGGGTATGCCTTCAGGCATACCGTAAGTACCGCATGGTCAAAGCGCCTTTAGGCGCTGCGGGCTCTTAGCGGATCGGATTTATTCTACCGGCTGGATAGGATCGTGCAACGCCTGAATGTGGTGCAGTTTAGTTGAGCGTGCGATCAACGCACAATCTGGAGCGAGAGCGCCGGTCCCGGCACCTGAAAATCTACTCCGCGATCGTCATTCATCTTGACCGTGGCGGGAATATCGAGCTGGGCAAGAGGAATCTTCTTCGCGGCGGTGTCGTTGAGCACCCAGAGCGTTCCACCGGCGATCGCGTAGTTATGCACTTCTTCAACATGCTGGTCGCGGAAAACCAGCGCCGTCGCGGGCTCCTGCTCTGGCTTCGGCCGATTGCGCGCTTCCACATCAGCTTGCAGCCGGTCGATTTTTCCATTCAGCTGATCGAGGTCGCGCCGCACTCCGCTGTCGTCGCGGTAGGGCACAGGGCTATAAGCACTGGCATACGAATCCTGATCGTCAGCATCGTAAAGAGGATCTGCGTACCAGCCGTAATACCCGTAGGGATAATATCCAGCGTACGGGTAGTAGGGATAATAGCCGCGTCCGTAGAAGCCTCTGCGATTGTAGTAGGGGTTTCCAATCCGAAGACGAATGCCGGAGCTGTGGCTCACACTTCCGCCATGAAATGCGCCGGAGGCGCCGGACGAATGTCCGGCAAAGGAGTGTCCGCCACCGGAGGCGAAGTGACCGCCGCCGCTACCGCCGCCGCGCCGTTGTGCCCACACCGGCAGCGTGAGCAAAATCAGGCTGAACGCCGCTATGTACAACCAGCGCCGCATAGCCACATTATAGCGCAATTTGGCTGGTTTCCTCAGTCAAGAACATGCGGTCGGCATACGAAAAGCAAAGCCCCTCGCCGATTTCCACGTTCCGTCTATGCCGACTTACCTGCCCTTTTTCTTGGACTTTGCCTTGGCCTTTGCCTTGGTTCTAGCCGCCGGCTTCGTAGGCTTGGCGGGTTTCCTCGGCTTCTTTATGGCCTTAGCCTGAGTTGGCCTGCTCACTTTAGCAGGAGCCACAGTCTTTGCCGCAGTTGTCTTTGCCGCAGCTACGGATTTCACTGGCACCACAGGCTTCGCTGTCGGGGTCGACTTGACCTGTGCCGGTGCCGGCGGAGTCACCGGAGCCGCGGCCCCAGCTTTTCCCTTCCCCTTAGCCCCCGGCTTGCCGCTCGCCGCCACCGAAACAGTCGCGGCGGCCGCGGCCGCCGCGGAAGCAGCCTTAGCTCCTCTGCCTCGCTTCGTGGGTGGAGGTGGCGGCGGTGGCGGCGGTGGCGGCGCCAGCGGCTTGAGATATTTCAAGGTCTCCGTCCGCGAACGCAGCTTGCCATCCAACAACAGCATGAACACGTCGTTCGCGATCTTCGGATACTCCGGCATCTGCGGCGTGATTCGGAGTTCCGTCATCTCCGGCAACGGAATCTTCTGCTGCACCTGCCTCCACTTGGTGAAAAAATTCTTGATCTTCTGCGCCACCGCCTGCTGCCGCGCCGTGATCGCCAGAAACAGAATCATCTCGGGACGCGCCGACGACAGCAATTGCCATGTCCGCGACGGCGTCGCCGCTTCTTTACCCGTCAAACGCTTAGCGAGACTGTGGGCGTTCGCATCCAGATCCTTCCACGCTTCGACCAGATCCTTGCGCGGAATCGCCCGGCGCAAATCCGTAATATCCTTGTCGCCCAGCCGCTCCGTTAGGAAATGAAGCACCAACGGCGCAACCTCCGGCGTATAACCCAACTCGTTCATCTGCTGTCGCGTCTTCATCAGCGCGCCCAAGCCGGCCGTGTCCACCTTGGCCGTACTCCAGCGCGGATTCAGTACCTTCAGCCATCCCTCTTTTTCGTACGCCTTCAGTACGCTGAGCGCATCGTCCTCGTAAGCCAGCTGTTCGATCTCGTATCCGATGCTTGAATTCCGTATGTATTCGATGTAGTTGCTTTCTTTGCCCGATTCGTAACGCGCCTGGGTCCGCTCCTCAAGCGGCCAGTGGAAGCGCGTGCTAAAGCGCGTGGCCCGGATCATCCGCGACGGATCTTCAAGAAACGCGTAGTTGTGCAACACCCGAATCACTTTGGCTTCGATGTCGGCCACACCGTTAAATGGATCCATCAACAGCCCGCGCGATCCTTCATTCAGCGACAGCGCCATCGCGTTGACGGTAAAATCGCGGCGGCGTAGATCTTCAATGATCGTGGCCGGAGTCATTTGCGGAGGCTTGCCCGGCTTGTCGTAGCGCTCCGAGCGCGCCATCGCAACTTCGGCGCGAACCCCGCCAGGCAGCGTCAACAGCAATGTCCGCGTTTCGGCGTCGGCGTCGCCCACCACCGCTCCGGCGCGCTCCAGATCTTTCTGCAGCTTGAGGGCGTTGCCTTGTACGGTGAAATCCAAATCGCGTATGGGGAAACCGGTAATCAAGTCGCGGATCGCGCCGCCGGTGAGATATACATTCATCCCCGCCGACTTAGCGGCGCTTAGGACGAGGGTGACTGCCTTTTGTTGATCCGGCGAGAGCCGGGTTTCCATCGTGTATATGTAATCGGCCATGCCTTCCTAGTCGCCTTGCTGTGGCCCTTCGCGGGGCTCGATCGAGGCGTTTTTCACAGGTTCTCCACAGGGGCCCGGCTCGAACCTTCACGAGCTGCTTGCGGGTGAAATCTAACTTGCTCTAGACATTAGAGTTATGCCGTAAGCTCCCAGCTCCAGCAAACTACCGAAAATAACACAAGGTTTACCCGTTTGGCTACTGTCAAGGCACACACTGTCCTAATTCATCGGGAAAGTGCGAGAATCCCATCTGGAGCTTCCATCCCGCTACGCATCACGTACGATTGGGGTTGAAGTGTCCCTAAGCCCATGCCCTCGACTCACAAGAAAGTCATCGTGCGGAAACACGACCGCGACTCCATCAGCGGTCACGTCACCCCCGCCAACTTTGTCGTCGATGGCAAACTCGAACTGCTTAACACCTCGGGCAACGTTGTTGCCATCGATTTGCGAGACATCAAAGCGGTTTATTTTGTCCGCGAGTTTTCCGACGCCGACCTCATGCTCCGCAAGACTTTCACCACCCGTCCCAGGACCGAAGGCTTGTGGGTGCGGTTGAAATTCAAGGACAATGAAGTGATTGAAGGCATCCTGCCGAACGACCTCACGCAAAATCCAGCCGAAGGATTTCTGATGAACCCTCCCGACCTGCGCTCGAACACGCAGCGGGTGTTCGTGCCGCGCGAAGCATTGACGTCAGTGACGGTGCTAGCCGTAATAGGAGCAGCCAACCGCCGCCGCAAAGGTGGCCAGCCCGATACCAGGCAAGTCACGCTGTTCGAGCAATAGCTCGCGTAGGGACAGCCGCCCTCGGCTGCCCAAGCCGAGCGCTGCTCGGCGCGGCCCCGCCTTCCGCTACAATTCTCCCGGACACCGCCATGAAACTATCCGACATCGCCGCCGCCCTGAACGCCCGCATCGACAACGCCCCACCCGACACCGAAATCACCGGAGTAGCCGGCATCGAACAAGCCAGCCCTGGCCACCTAACCTTCGTGTCGAATCCAAAGTACAACGCTGCCGCCAAAATCACGAAGGCCTCAGCCGTCATCGTAGCCGAGAATTTTCCTGCCATCTCTACAGGAATGCTGCGTAGCAAGAACCCATATCTAGCCTGGGCGAAAGCCCTAGAACTTTTCTATCAGCCGCCCAGCTACGCCCCCGGAATCCATCCCACCGCGGTCATCCATCCCACGGCAAAAAAGAAGCTAGGCAAGAATGCGCACCTCGGTCCCTACGTAGTGATTGACGAAGACGCCGTCATTGGAGACAACGCCGTTCTGCTAGCCCACGTAGTCATCTACCGCGGAGCGACCATCGGCAACAATTTCTTCGCCCACGCCCACGCCGTAGTAAGAGAATTCTGCCACCTGGGAGACAACGTCCTGCTCCAGAACGGCGTAGTAGTCGGCTCCGACGGTTTCGGCTTCGCCAAGGACGACTCGGGTCACTGGCACAAAATCGTCCAATCCGGCAACGTAGTGGTTGAGAGCGACGCCGAACTCCAGGCCAACACCTGCATCGACCGAGCCAGCATAGGCGAAACCCGCATAGGACGAGGCGCGAAACTAGACAACCTGGTCCACGTAGGCCATAGCTGCACCATAGGCCAAGACACGCTGCTCTGCGCACAAGTAGGACTAGCCGGCACCACCGACGTAGGCAACAACGTAATCCTGGCCGGCCAGGTAGGCGTCAGCGGCCACGTAAAAATCGGAGACGGAGCCATCGCCATAGCGCAAAGCGGCATCCCCCACGACGTACCCGCCGGAGCCATGGTCAGCGGAGCTCCCGCCGTCGATCACAAGTTGTGGTTAAAGTGCTGCGCTGCCTACGCCCGGCTGCCGGAGATTGCCAGGGCAGTTAGGAAGCTGTCGGAGCGGGAGTAAGTCGTTTATTGCTGGATACTTAGAAAACAGTGTTTCACGTGGAACATTTTGTAGACATAGTTTGATATGTATACCAATATACGTACAATCTGGGTTTATACGTATATTGTTGTGCGTACACACGCTGGTTATGAAGAAACATATTGTGAAGAAACATGGAAGAGTTACACCGCGCCGGCTGCAACGGACGATTTCGCGGCTGCGGGCTTCGGAGGACGCGGGCGATCCGCTGGCGGTGCGGCCGCCATACTGGAAGGAAAACAAGAAGCAGATCCGGTTGTATCTGGATGCCGACGTTCTGGCATGGTTCAAGAGAGAGGGGCGGGGCTACCAGACGAGGATCAATCGAGCGCTGTGGAAGCTAATGAAGGACGAGAAAATGAATTCGGGCGAATGAGCTGGGCCGTTGTGGGCGGCCAGTATTCAGGTGTTCAGTGCATCAGCGAGTCCGCCCAAGCGGAGCTTGGACGGAGCACCCTCGGGATTTTCAGATGACTTCGGTCGGGCCCCCGTGCCGTGTTACCTCTTAGATACTCTATAGTTATTATATTAATGGTAGATGCTATCCTCACCGCATCTTGGAGGATAAACATGGCGCAAGTAACTCAGCGCAGTTCTGTAATCGAATCTCATCTTAGACAACCTCGCTTCTACCAACAAGCCGTCCTCCTTGCTACCATCCTGGCGCTGCTCCAAGCACACTCATGGGGCCAGAAAGCCGCCGCCGCGGCCGAAAAGCAGTCGACATCGCTTGCCGGACCATTGCAGAACGCCGATCAAGGAACTGAGCTCCATATTTTTTATGTCCACGGCATGGGAATCACATCGCCTAAAGGAGAGAGGAAGAAACACCACCCGCAGAACTTCGACACATCGGAAGAGTTTCGAACGGAATTTTGCAAAAAAGTAGTTCATTGCGAACCGAGCAAACCTAAGGGAGAGTTCCTGGGAAGAAACTACGCCAACGAAGCTTTTTTTAAGCCGGGCTCAACTAACGATCTCATGTATCTCGGGGAAAAGGTTTGGAGATCGCCCGAAGAGTGGAGCGCCGCTGCGCCTTTTGCCGATAACTACAAGCTTGTCCGAACAGATGGGCCCATAATTTACTTCCACGAAATCAACTGGTGGCCGTTGGTTCTCTCCGCAAAATGCCGCCAGATTGTCGCAAGAGAAATAGCCCTCGTCGATCGTGACAAAATACATACTGATATTTGTCAAGCGGCGATCGATCCCGATCACTACGTCAATGGCAGATTGAATGGCAGATATCGCTCTTATACGTGGTGGATTGACAAGGATGAGGAACGCGTCCCACCTTGGCCAAAAGCAGCGGTAATCAATCGCTGGCTAAAGCACGACATCCTCGACTGGGGTTTCGCTGACGCACTCCTGGCTGTTGGCCCGCTGCACAATTACCTCGTCCAAGGCATCCGCGAGGTTGTTTTGGATTCGATCAGAACGGGGAGGGACGATGGTGACATGGCAAACAAACAACGGGAGTTCATTATTGTCTCCCATAGCTTGGGCAGTTATCTCATGTTCTCAGAGCTCGATCTACAAATCGGCTCGACGCCTTCCCCCGGGGGTCTGCAGGGTGACGTGCCAGCCCCGACTCCGAATTCGCAAGGATTGTCCTCATCGACGACGAATCGGGACTGGAGGGAGGAATTTAAGGATGTCCTAAGAAAAACCTCCCACGCTTACTTCATGGCCAATCAGGTCAGGCTTCTCGAGCTCGCAAATCTTGACAAGACCAAGAATGCGGGTCCCGACAATCGCGGAAACCTGATCACTCATTTGCAAATCTGGAGCGACCTTCGTGCTGACGTGAAACGACCCCGCCCACGGATTGTCGCATTTAGCGATCCCGACGATTTGCTCACGTGGCAAGTTCCCGAACAAGCTAACAAGGAAGATGTGAAAAGAAATTGCGTTGTATTGTACAATCGCCCAGCGAAAAATGCGTGGCGGTGGCTGTGGCTTTTCGCAAACCCTGAGACAGCCCATCTAGACTATGACCGAAACAAACAGGTAATTGGCGCGATGGTTCCGCAAGCGAAGAGTCTTCCCTTTCAACCTGTCGCTCCCGACGAGTCGTGCGAAGCCGCCCCGCAACCAACCCAGTGATACGGTTAAGCGGTTGGTAGTCGTTCGCAGGATCGCCAGCGACTAACGACCGCCGGCCAACGACCATCACTCCCGCAGCTCCGCCGGAAGCCCGCTATTGATCGCCGCCCGAACCTTGGCCATCAGGCAATCGCGTTCTCCGAAATCGGAGGGCTCGATGGGATCGTGAAATTCGACCGTCACCGTCGCTGTCCCTGGACGAATCGCGAACCGCCCTTTCGGCATGACGGCTTCGGTGCCTGAGATCGTGATGGGCACGACCGGAACTTTGCATTCCTCGGCTAGATAGAACGGACCTTTTTTGAACGGCAGCAGCTTGCCATCGAAGGAGCGCTTCCCTTCCACGTAGGTGGTCATGTTCAATCCCTGTTCGATGGCTTTGACCGCGTCGCGCACCGCCGAAATGCCGGCGTCTCGATTGGCGCGGTCGACTGGAACGAGCGATCCGATCAGCATGATCCGTCCGAGAATTGGAACCTTGAATAATTCTTTCTTCACCATCACCGAAGTGCGGCGCGGGATCAGCGGCAGCGTGATGGGAGGATCGAGATTGGAAATGTGATTCGACATGAAGATATAGTTTCGTGCCGGATCAATTTTCTCCAGTCCCACAGTCCGCACCTTCACGCCCGCGATGCGAACGCCCGTCCACGCGGCCCACATGCAGGTGCTGTACAAAAAGCGGATGTCTTTGGTCAGATAAGTCCATGGGAATCCGAAGAGCGCGGCGAAAGGCAGCGCAGCGGCCCAGAACGACAGCATGAGAATGGTGCGAAACACCTACGTCCTCACTCCCAGCGTCTGCGCCCCGAGCGCTTTCCGCCCGAGCTCGCGCAAGTGTTGCGGCAGCTTCTCATAGATGCCGCCGAATCCGCCATTGGAGAGAATGGCAACCACATCTGGTTCGCGCAGTTCCGGCGCGATCGCGTTCACGATAGCATCGGCATCGGCGAAGATGCGCGCTTGCTTTCCGCGCTCCTTGATTTCGTCAATCACGCGATTCAGATCCAGACGCTCGTCTTCGGGAATCGCTTCCGACTTGAAAATGGCGGCCACAACGATTTGGTCGGCGAGCGCCAGGCTGCGGGCGAGCGCATCTTGCAGGACGTTGCGGCGCATCGTGTTCGAACGCGGCTCCAGCACCACCCAGAGGCGCGACTGCGGATACCGCGCCCGCAATGCCCGAATCGTCTGCTCGATGGCCGTGGGATGATGCGCAAAATCGTCCATGATCGTGATTCCATTGATCTCGGCCTTCACCTCCAGCCGCCGCTTCACGCTGCGAAATGTTGCGAGAGCCTTCGCAATCACATCTTTCGAAATTCCGTAACTCGCGGCCAGCGCAGCCGCCGCCGTCGCATTCCAGACGTTGTATTCTCCGCCGAGTGGAAATTCAAAATCCGCCCACGGTTTCCGATCGTGCAGCACCGACCAGGAAGTTCGATCCGCGCCCAATTTCAGATTTGCGATTTTCCAGCCGGCGCGATCGGACGCTCCGTAACGTTCGACGGGGCAGAAGGCTTTCTTCAGACAGCGGTCGATACTCGAGTCGATGCTCGCAATCTGGCTCGCACCCGCATCAAAAGCGATAATCCGCCCGCGTCGCGGAACCAGATTGACCAGCCGCTTGAACGCCGTCTCCACCGCGTCCAGATCCTTGTAGATATCCGCGTGGTCGAATTCAACCGAGGTGAGAATCACGGAGTCCGGAAAATAGTGCAGAAACTTCGGACCTTTATCGAAGAACGCCGTGTCATACTCGTCGCCTTCCAGAATAAAGTGCTTGCCTTCGCCAAGTCCAAAACTGCGGCCGAAATTCTCTGCAATGCCGCCGATCAGAAACGAAGGATGCAGGCCAGCCGTCTCGAAAATCCACGCCAGCATCGACGTCGTGGTCGTTTTGCCGTGCGTGCCTGCAACCACCAGGACATCTTTGCCCACGAGAAATTCGTCATGCAGAATCTGCGGCAGCGAGCAGAACGGAATGCGCTCATCAAGCACGCGCTCCAGTTCGACATTGCCGCGAGAAAGCGCGTTGCCCACGACCACCAGATCGGGCCGCGAATCGGAGTGAGAACCCTCGGAGTGAGAACCAAGATTAGCTTCCGCGAACGGCTGTGCGACCGGAATGCCCAATGCTTCAAGAAACGTCGACATGGGCGGATACGCCGCCGCATCGGAGCCGGTGACGCGAAAGCCGCGCTCTTGCAGCATGCCCGCCAGAGACGCCATCGCCGTCCCACAAATGCCGATGAGGTGGATGTGTCTCGGCTTGGTCATTTGGTCGTCGCGGCCTCCAGAACCTTCAGGCTGACTTCGCTGCTAACTCCGCTACTAACTTCGAGGCGGGCTTTCACTCCGATCGGCAGCGTAATGTTCGCGCGCGAGACATGCCCCGCACGCAGTCCGTACGCCACCGGAATCCCTAAGCCGCTTACTATTCGCAGCACAACCTCTTCCAGCGTGTAATCCTGAGTTGGACTTTGGCGGCAATCCATCATTTCGCCGAAGACTATGCCTCGCACGTCTTTCAGTTTGCCTGCCAGCTTCAACTGCATCAGCATGCGGTCAATCTGGTAAGGCTTGGCCGCGAGGTCCTCCAGGAAGAGAATTGTGCCCGCGGTTCGGATGTCATAAGGCGTGCCCAGCGCGGCGACCAGAATGGAAAGACATCCGCCATAAAGCGTTCCTTCCGCCACTCCCGCCACCAGTGGCTTCGCGCCGGAGCCCTCACCAATCTCCCATTCTGCCGCTCCGCTCACCGCGTTCTGCCATGAGTCGAGGTCCACACCATCGTTGTCGGCAAAATCCTTGGCCACCATTGGACCATGTAAAGTCACAAGGTTGGCGGCGCCGGTAAAGGTGGTGAGCAGCGTCGTGAGGTCGCTGTAGCCCACGAAAATCTTGGGATGGGCCGTGATCTTTTTGAAATCCAGCGTCGGCAGCAGGTAGTTCGATCCATAGCCTCCGCGCGCACAAACAATCGCGCGAATATCGTCGCGCACGAACATGTCTTCCAGTTCCTGCACCCGACGCTCCACCGAGCCTGCAAAGTACAGATCGCGTTCCAGGATGGAGTCGAAATAAAACGGCTCATAGCCCGCGTGGCGGAGACCGTCGCAGCCCGCTTCCAGCATTGCGCGCTTCACGTTCGATGCGGGCGCAACAATTCCCACCTTGTCGCCCGGACGAAGCGCGCGGGGCTTGATTCGCGAATTCTGGGATGCGGACACTTGAATTCTTACCTAAGACCGATCTTAACCAAAGACCGATCTTAACCAACGAGCCTCTGCTGAAACTCGACCTTCGAAGTCCAGCGCCTAAGGCGTGTCGATGCCATTGCTTGCGGCATGCCTGAAGACATGCCCTGATACGAACCGTCCATCTCCACTAGCTGTCGGGATCGATCTTAACCAACGTTCGATCTTAAACGAAGAATTCTCCGCGGCAGATGAGAGTTGCCGGACCGCTCAGATAAACTTGGTTTTCCCAGCGGACCGTCTGCGAACCCCCGGGCGCAATCACTGTCACCGGCGACGCGACCCGCCCGCTGGCAATCGCAGCTACTGCCGAAGCGCACGATCCCGTGCCCGAAGACTGCGTCTCTCCCGCTCCGCGTTCAAATATTCGGATCTCGATTTCATTCGCGCCGCGCACCATCACATACTCCACATTCGTGCCCTGCGGAAACTGCGGCTGCGTGCCGATCAGCGCGGCTTGCCGCTGCCATCCATCCTGAAACTTCTCCACAAAAATAACGAAGTGCGGATTCCCCATCGAAACTTTCGTCCCCACCGCCCGCACCCACATCGTCTCAATCGCCAACTCGCCGCCGACCTCGGGCGCGCCCATGTCCGCTTCGAACTCAAAGGTGGAACCTTGCTGACTAGCAAGCCGGCAGGTCTTCGACCCGGCGCCGGTTTGAACCACGATTTCCGTTTTGCCAGTTCGCGCACAAATCTCCGCCGCCACGCAGCGCGTGCCATTGCCGGAGATTTCCGCCTCTGAACCATCCGCGTTGAACAAACGCGCTTTCACATCCACGTCGGATTGCGCATCCGGAAACAGCCATTCCACGCCGTCCGCGCCGACTCCGCGATGGCGGTCGCACAACCGGCGGCTGAGCGCACTCAGATCACTGGAGGCATGCGCGCCGGCCTCGTCTATCAGCAGAAAATCGTTGCCGCAAGCCGACGCCTTCACAAATGGGATTGTCGCGATTGGCTGGCTCGCATTCGGCGGCGGGCTCATTGGTGGGCACTCAACCGCGACAGCGTCGAACTCAGCACCACGCCCAGTTCATCGCGCAGCAGTTCGATGATTTGATGGGATGAGCTCATAGTAGCGCCCCGGCTTCGAGCGGATTCTATCACCGCCATCCGCACTTTCTGTGTTGCTTTCAAAGAAGGGTTAACGCGATTGATTCGGGGCGCTCGGCGCCGCCGCGGCAGTGGCAGCGACAAAGATGCGCGCACGCGGCTGTCCGGTCGCGTGCAGCTCCATCAGTTCGGTAAGGTCAGCATAATTCACTTGTTGGTCCACGGCATCGCCGTCGAAGGCAATCACAACATCCACGTAGCGCGGAGGATCGGCCAGCGCTCGCTCCCACAGGCCTTCGGGATCTGACGGCCGCTTCCACGGCCGGTGATTTTCATTATTCACCACCTGACGCAGTGGAATGCCGGCCTGCTCCATGACACCTACGTGTTCGCTGATGTCCATCAGGAACCGGGAGTTCCGTGGTAATCGGGAAACCACGCGCTCGACAGCGGAGTTCAACGGAGCGCGGATCGCCCAGTTCCTCTGCGCCTCCTTCAGGCATACGGGCCCCGTCTTCCACACCGACGCATAACTGCCGACCACCAGCGCCAACATCAACGCCACCAGTTTTCCAGTGTGCCGCCTGCCCGCGCCGAGAATAAAAACGGGAGCAGTCAGCACTCCGCTAGAAACTGCGAACATCGGCAGCATCTGGAGTCCGTAGCGCTGATTGAAGTTGGCAAACGGCCACCACGTGTAGACATGAAGCGGCACCGAGCCGTATGCAATGGAGAGCGCGTAGAACGGCAACGGCACCCACAGCAAAAGCATCGACATCGATTGCGCCCGCAGTTTCCATAATCCTAATCCGATGACCGACGCCACCAAGGCCGCCGCCATCCAGAACCGGCCCCAGTTTCCGTCCACCATATTCAACTGCGCCGATTTCAGGAAATAGATGGCCGCGACCCCCGTATTGTGGAGCGCCGGACTTGGCGCGCCAACGCGCTGCTCGATCGCTTTTGCCGAGTAAGGGCCGTTTGCGAACGCCAATGCGTTTCCATATACGACTCCGTTATAGGCCAGCCACAGGACGGGAGCCAGCGCGATTCCCAGCAGGAATTTCACTGCGAGCCGGCGAAAGGCACCACTCTGCCATCGCCGCGACGCGATGACGACGACCGCCGCGCCCATCACTCCTGCCAGAAACCATCCGTCGTAGCGGGTTACTTCAGCGCCCACCAGACACCAGGCGCAGCGCATCAGGGGAGTGCGCAGGGCGTGCATCTGACTTCCATCCGCACCTTCATTTTTCCGCAGGCCATTCTCCTTCAGCTCGCGAACGAACTCCGCGAAGTACACGACCGCCCAAATAAAAAAACAAAGATAGAGAGACTCCGTCATGGCCGTTGCCTGCATGTAGATCAGGTTGGGATTAGCTCCATAAGCGAAGGCCGCGGTCCACGCGCCCACGGCGGCCGTTGGTTTCGCACCAGGTTTCTGGCCCGCTTCCTCACGAAGATTGGCGGCCAGCATTCCGTGCACGAGGCGAAATACTCCCATGACCCCGAACACGTAAGCGATCATCGAAGGAATCGAACCGCCCGCGCCGCTCCGCCACAACGCATTGGAGAAGATGAACGGGATCATCAGCAAATGAGGCAGCGGCAACCACACCGTCCCCAATTGCAGCAGCCCAGGAGTCTGCGAATCGAAGACGCGCCGCGCAATATTGATGTGCGCGACCGCGTCACCATACAGCAGAAGATCGCTGTGGCGCAGGTAGTAGAAAAATGAGAACAGAGACACGAGGGCGGGTATCCCGGCCACGCGGGCCGAACCGTAGTCGGGAATGGCGGTTGTCTTCACGCTCATTCTATGCTCGTCGTGCGCCCTGGCACGGCCTCAAGGATAAACCGCGCGGCAGAGGTCGTGTTGTCATCCTGAGCGAAGCGAAGGACCTGTGCATTCTGCCGGCGCTGCCAAAATGCATGGGTCTTTCGCTGCGCTCAAGATGACAACATGTATTTAGTCCGCGAAATTTGAGGAACGCGATACCAAGTCTTACTCCAGATGCGTCAGTTCGCGGAAGATCTGGAAGCGCGCGTCAATTTCTCCACGCGTAAGATTTTGCAGCCGCTCCGTCCCGAAGCGCTCCACCGCAAATGATCCCATCACCCCGCCATAAAACAAAGCGCGCTTCAGCACCTCGCGATTAATTTCGCCCTGCGACGCGATATATCCCATGAATCCACCCGCAAACGAGTCGCCCGCTCCCGTTGGATCCTTTACTTCTTCAATCGGCAACGCGGGCGCGCGAAAAGGATGCCTTCCAATGCCGAAGGCTCCTTCGCGGAAAAAAATAGTCGCACCGTACTCGCCGTGCTTCACCACCAGCGCGCTCGGTCCCATCGCAATGACTTTTCTCG
Organism: Terriglobales bacterium; assembly: GCA_049512435.1. GTDB lineage: Bacteria > Acidobacteriota > Terriglobia > Terriglobales > Acidobacteriaceae > Acidiflorens. The sequence continues at coordinate 19,182 of JBEKXC010000039.1, forward strand.
CCGCGCGCGGCAAATTTTTCTCCCCGGCCAGCATCTTAGTTTCGGTGTCGTTGATCAGCAGAACATTCACCAGCTTCAACGTTTCCGTCAACTCTTTCGGCGTTCTTTGAATCCAGAAATTCATAGTGTCGCCGCCCGTCAGTCGAACATCATTCATCTCCAACCGCACCGCCGTTTGCAATGTCGGATGGATGTTTGCGAGGAACAGGAATGGCGTGTCCAGATACTCTTTTGGAATCCGCGGCTGAAACTTCTCGAACACGTTCAGTTCCGTGAATTCGGTCTTGGCCTCGTTCAGGCTGTCGAGGTACTGTCCGCCCCAGCGAAAGGTTTTCCCCGCAATTCGCTCAATGCCGCGCGTGTCCACGCCGCGATTTTTCAGCACGGCTTCATTTTCAGGCGTGAAGTCGTCGCCCACCACCGCCACCACCCGCACCTCGGTGAAGTAACTGGCGGCCAGCGCGAAGTAAGTCGCGGCCCCTCCGAGAATGTCATTCACCCGGCCCGAAGGCGTGGCGATCGTGTCGAAGGCAACCGAACCAACTACCAGAATGCTCATGAGGCTCTCGTGGATTCATGCTTGTTAGTGGACGGGCGAGGCGCCTGTCTCTCCACTAACGACTTACTTCAAGTACTTTCCCAATATCAAACCCAGCTTCTGTTTCGTCGCCGTCGGAATCTTAGCTGGATCGGTCATAATGGCCTGCGCCAGCGCCCGTCCGCACTTGCAGGTGCGTGCCTTCGGCATCGCCGACACTGTGGCCTTCACCACCTTCGCGGCATTCTCGGCGTTCTTCACCAGCACAGAAACGATCTGCTCCACCGTCACCGAATCATGATGCGGATGCCAGCAGTCATAATCGGTCACCATGGCGATGGTGACATAGCAAATCTCCGCTTCGCGCGCCAGCTTTGCCTCCTGCAGGTTGGTCATGCCGATCACATCCGCGCCCCAAGTGCGATACACGTTGGACTCGGCCTTGGTAGAAAACTGCGGACCCTCCATGCAAATGTAAGTCCCGCCCAGCTTCGCAGTTACCCCCGCCACCTGGCATGCGCCGTGGACTACGTTCGTCATTTCACCGCATACCGGATCGCCAAATCCGACATGCGCCACAATGCCCTCGCCGAAGAAAGTGTCCACACGGTGCCGGGTGCGGTCGAAAAATTGGTCGGGGATCACGAAATCGAGCGGCCTGTGCTCTTCTTTCAGCGATCCCACGGCCGAAACCGAGACAATGCGCTCCGCTCCCAACTGTTTGAAGCCGTAAATATTGGCCCGGAAATTCAGTTCGCTCGGCAGAAGTTTGTGCCCGCGGGAATGGCGCGCAAGAAATGCCACCTGCCGACCTTCAAGCGTCCCCAGAATGTACGCATCGGAAGGATCTCCAAAGGGAGTCTGCTGCTGGACCTCATGCGGGTCGCTGAATCCCGGCATATGGTACAAACCGCTGCCACCGATTATGCCTATCTCCGCCTGCTGCAATTACGCTCCTGATTGGACTGGAAATGACTATGGAAATGTTGATTATACAAGACGGTAACTCATGGCTTCGCAGGCGCGGCCTTGTCTGGCGCCTTTGCCAGCGTCCAGAAGTCCGTCTCCACCCGCTTGGTCGTCTCGTCGTCCAGACTTTCGGTGATCAGTACCGCGTCGCTGCGAACTTCTATCAGCACGACTCCCTCTTCGGTCAACCAGGCATGGCGTCCACGCAACGTTCGCCAGGAATCCACCGGCGGTGCGTCTTCCGCAACTTTGCCATCCATTCCGAGCCCTTGCCGTTTCTGATACCGTTGCGCCAGCGATTTCGCATACACCGCCCCGAACTCCGCGGCCTTCGCCGCACTCGACCAGCGGGAAACATACAGCACTCCGATCGGCGCCGATTTGTCTCCCTTCGGCTTGCCGGCAAAGTAATAGCCACCACGCCACGCCGGATACATCGCTCCGGCCTCATCCCGGCCCGCATACTGTTCGACCAGCACGTCCACGTCAAACTCTCCCATCGCGCCGATATCGAAGGCGTCGTAGCTTTTGAAGTCTTTCTCCATGTCGATCATCTTCATCGGCTCCAGCTTCTCGTGCGTCAGGTAAGTCTGGGGCTCCATGATTTCGCGCGTCGTCTTCGGAGGATCCTTGAACGCTCCCGCATACGCCAGTTCCTTGCCACCCGCCTGCAGGAGCGCGGCGGTAAAGTCAAGTCCGTAGCGATAGGGGAACGTCAGCTCCTCTTTCAAAAAAATGGGAGCATCGCGAAACGCGGGAGTATCTGCCGTCCCCACCAGCATGCCCTGCTTGAGCGCTTCGACAACCGCAGGCGAGTTGAGCAGCGTCTTCCCGGGCGCCGCTTGAGCCAAGGAATAGTCCAACAGCACGACCATTGCCTGGCCTTCAACCACCGCTTGCCGCGCGGACGTTTCCTCGTCATTTTCGATATCGCTGGGACTAGGATCATCCTTCTTGTTATCAGTATCTTCCGCCGATCCCTTCATCCATTTCTCGATCCCGAACGACTGGTCCTGCAGCGCATGCGTCAGTTCGTGCGCCAGCACCGGCTTCTGCTGTTCCAGGTCAACCCAGTTCAGCAGATTCACGGTTTTCGTTTTGACATCGTAGTATCCCGCGACCTGCTCCCGCAGCATCACCACCAAAAAATTAGGCAGGTCGAAGTTCCTAGGCAGCAACCCGAATTTCTTGAGCACCTCCGAAGACCTCTCCAGTCGCTTCGCGTCCTTATCATCCTTCATGCTCTTCTCGATGTAGGATTGCACCTCGTCGCGCTTGGTCAACCTGCGCTTCACCTTGTGTTTGATCGGCAGGTCCGTATCCTGGCTGGCAAACTGCAGGATTTCGTCCACCGAGCGAAACAGTTCCTTCGCCTCTTTGGGGGAAACGATGGTTTCTGGCGCCGGGGGATTCCGAGCTGGCGCGGTCTGCGCAGGGTCGTGATTCTGATCGCCTTTCTGATCGTTGCTTTGGTCATGGACCTGGACGCCAACATCGTCGACGTTCTTGTTGTCGGCTGAAGGTTGAGGCTGGCTTTGCGACCACGCTCCGTAAACCAGCCACGCAAACAACAGAACAACCATGGCGGACTTCCACAGCTTCATGTTCCCTCTGTCTTGAAACAATGATTCGAACTCAACCGATTCTCAGCGATTGGCGACCCTCTCCGCCACCCACTCGCCCGCCTCGCGCGTCCCCAGGCTTCCGCCGATGTCGGACGTGGTTTTTTTCTGTCTGACGGCTTCGAGCACGGCCGCTTCGATCTTGTGCGCTTCGGCGGTCATCCCCAAATACGACAGCATCATTGCCGCCGTCAGAATCGCGCCCAGGGGATTGGCAATGTCTTTCCCCGCAATCGCCGGCGCTGAACCATGCACCGGCTCGAACATCCCGATATGACCCTGTGAAGTACGACCCGGATGCAGATTGCCGCTCGCCGCCATCCCCAGCCCTCCCTGCAATCCCGCCGCAAGATCGGTGATGATGTCGCCAAACATGTTGTTGGTAACGATGACATCGAATTCCCGCGGATCGCGCACCAGCTGCATGCACAGCGCGTCCACATACATGTGCTGCGACTTGATACGCGGATGCTCCGCCGCGACTTCTTTGAACACCCGCTGCCACAGGCCGCCGGCGTGTGTCATGGCGTTCGACTTGTCGCACATCAACACACGCCGCCGCGGCGAGCCATCGATCTTTCTACCGCTCGCGCAATATTCAAACGCGTAACGGATGATGCGCTCGACTCCCTTCCGCGTATTGATATCCTCCTGGATCGCAACTTCGTCGGAAGTTCCCTGCTTGAAAACGCCTCCGAGGTCGCCGTAAACGCCCTCGGTGTTCTCGCGAATCACGACGAAATCGAGATCTCTTGGTTCGATGCCTTTGAGCGGGCAGAGCGACGCATCCATCAACCGCACCGGCCGCACATTGGCGTAGAGGTCCATCTTGCTGCGCATGCCCAGCAGGATTTCTCTCGCATGAATGTTAGACGGCACGCGCGGGTCGCCAAACGCGCCGACCAGGATGGCGTCGAAATCCCGTGCCAAGGTGGCGAAGCCGTCCGGTGGAACCGTAACTTTGTCGGCGAGATAACGGTCGGCTCCCCAGTCGAACGGCGTCAATTCAACTGCAGTACCGGCGGCCTGCATGACTCTTACGGCCTGCGGAATCACTTCTTTTCCGATCCCGTCACCGGGAATCACGGCAATACGCTTCATTCTTATTGCACTCACGTTGGCAACGTTAGCACAGCGGTGAAGCATTCAGAAACCCGTTGCTTCAAGCAATAGTGGACCGCCGGGCGTCCCCCCAGCGGGACGGGCGAGGATGCCCGTCACTCCACCGTCCGTTCGTTATAATCAAAGCATTGAACTTATGACTGCAACGATACTTTCCGGGACGAATCCGAGTGAGCATAGCGGCGCGGCCGCTGTGCCTGACTTCGGCGATGTCCGCGCCGAGTTCCAGGTCTTGCTTTCGGGCTGTGGCCTCTACGACCTGAGCTGGCGCGCCAAGATCGCGGTGACCGGCGGCGACCGCGTCCGCTGGCTGAACGGCATGGTCACAAACAACGTCCGCGATCTTGCCACTGGACACGGCGTCTATGCCTTCATGCTCAATGCTCAGGGCCATATTCAGGCCGACCTCTACGTCTTCCAGCGTGGAGACTCTCTGCTGGTGGATACGGAACGCGGGCAGCGAGAGAAAGTATTGCAGCTCTTCGACCGCTACATCATCGCCGACGACGTTGAGGTCGCCGACGTCAGCAACACACTTACCGCACTCGGCCTGACCGGACCCGAATCGCGCCAGATTCTCGAGCGCGCCGGCATAGCGGTTCCCGATCTCGCATATCTGCAGTTTACGGAAATTGCCTGGCGGCAAGCCGGTCAAGATCAAGGGAAGACCGTCACGCTTCTGCGTTCAGGCGAGGAAGCGCGCGAATCCTGGCAAGTCTGGATTGCTCCCGAACACAAAAGCGAAGTCTGGGATGCTCTGGTCAAAGCGGGAGCGCGTCCCGCGGGCGCGGCTGCGTTGAATCTGTTCCGCATCTCGCGCGGCATCCCGCAATTTGGCGTGGACATCCGCGAGCGCGATTTGCCGCAGGAAACCGGGCTGACGCGCGCATTGAATTTCACCAAAGGATGCTACCTCGGTCAGGAAATCGTGGAGCGTATCCGCTCGCGTGGTGCCGTGCACCGGGAGTTCACGGCGTTCGTGGTCGAGGGCGCGTTGCCCGCGCCGGGCGCGAAGATCGCGGCCGGCGGGAACATGGCCGGCGGGAACGAAGAGAAGGAAGTCGGCGAAGTCACCAGCGCCGCGATTTTGACGCTGGCCACGGGCGATCGTCCGGTCGCATTGGGTTATCTGCGACGCGAGGCCGTGGGGAAAGATTTGCGTGCGGGGACCGCGAAGCTGAAACCGGCGTCGCTCCCGATCGCCTGAACGGGAAGAATTCAAGCAGCGACAATTCGGAAACTAGAATTTCAAGAGTCAGAATTTTGAAAACTTAGGTAAACCATATGGCGCAAAAAAGAAAAGAAGAAAGCGAATTCAAAGTAAGCGACCGGCGCTTGTTCACTTCCGACGGAGAACTTCGGTCCGATTCCGGGGAGGAACAAGCACCACCTCCAGTCGCGGCCCCGGCAGCGGCGGCGACGGCGGCCTCGATTGCGTCCGTTGCGACGATTTCAGAACCCGCGCCCACACCCGTGGCACCGGCCCCCGAGTCGGATATTCCCGAGCCGCCCACTGCCTCCGAGCAGCAGGCGCAGCACGATGCCTACAAGCAGTCTGCGCGCGACCTGGATACCCGAGTCGAACTGAGCGGACATTCGGCGAAAGAACTCGAAATGAGTTTTGAGCGCTTCATGGCTTCGCTCTACATGACTGCCATGATGCAGCTCGGCCTGATGCACGAACAGGGCGGCCAGCCTGGAGTGGACCTGATCGGCGCTCGTCAAACCATCGACACGCTCGGCATGATTGCCGAGAAGACGAAAGGCAATCTAACTCCGAAGGAACAGGGATTCCTGCAGAACTGCCTCTATGAACTGCGCATGGCCTACGTGGAAGTGACCAACTCTCTCGCGCATCCGCCGCAGGCGCCCGGCCCAATTACAGGTACGAACGGCTGATGCAGGCCACTCTGACGGTACTCGGCAGCGGCACGTCGGTGGGCGTACCCACGATCGGCTGCAACTGTGCCGTCTGCCGCTCACCCGACCCGCGCGACCGCCGCACCCGTCCTTCCGTGATGATCGGCTACCGTGATCCTCATGACCATGCCCGCCACGTCCTGATCGACACCACGCCTGACTTTCGCGAACAGGCGCTACGCGAAAACATCATGCAGCTCGACGCCGTGCTTTATACCCATACGCACGCCGATCACATCCTCGGAATCGACGATCTCCGCCCCCTGACATACAAGCACGTACCGGGTAAACTGCCTCTTTACGCCGCGCCGCGGGCTTGCGAATTCCTGCGTAACATGTTCCGCTACATTTTCGAACCCGCCTATAAGTTCGGCGGACTGCCTCAAGTTGAATTGCATCCCATTGCTGGAACCGTCGAACTGTTCGGCGCGCGCTTTGAGCCGTTGACGGTGATTCACGGCGACACCCCGATCCTCGGTTTTCGTTTCGGATCGGCCGCCTACCTCACCGATCACAGCGAGGTTCCGGCAGAAACGCTGGAGAAACTGCGGGATCTCGACATTCTGTTTCTGGACGCACTGCGCTACAAACCGCATCCCACGCATTCGACAATCGAACAGTCGCTAAAGATCGTGGAAGAAGTAAAACCGAAGCGCACGTTGTTCACGCACATCTGCCACGACCTGGCACACGAAGCGACCAATGCGGCATTGCCGCCAGGAGTGCAGTTGGCGTTTGACGGAATAAAGCTGGAGTTTGAAATTTGAGTTCACGGCGAAACAAGGGCGTCGTTGGTCGTTAGTCCCTGGCGTTCGTGCCTAAGGGCGGGAGATTCGTCGCCAACGACTAACGACCACTGACTAACGACTTCTTGCGTCTCGGCGGTGAAAAGGTCGATGCAAACGTTTCACAAACTCGATGACGTTCCCCGCGACTTCGGTCCCGCCCTCGTCAGCGTCGGTAACTTCGACGGTGTGCACCGCGCTCACCGCCATGTTCTCGACGAGATCGTGCGGCGAGCGCAGGTCGGGAACACTCATTCAGCGGTTGTTACCTTTGAACCTCATCCCGCTCGCATCCTGCGTCCCGACCACAACCTGAAATTGCTGACTCCGCTTCCCGAAAAACTGCGCCTGCTCGAAGCCACAGGCGTTGACGCAGTCTTGCTGCTTCCCTTCTCGCGCGATCTTTCGCTGATGACCCCGCGCCAGTTCGCCCACGAGATTCTGAAGAAGCGCCTGCATGCCCGCGAAGTTCATGAAGGCTACAACTTTCACTTCGGCCACAAAGCCGCGGGTAATATTCAGGTCCTGTGTGACCTGGGACGCGAAATGGGATTTGAGGTGCACGATTATCCCGAAATGCGCCTGCGCGGTGAAAGCGTTTCGAGCAGCCACATCCGCAAGTTGCTTTCCGAAGGACGAGTGAGCCGGGCGCGCCACTTGCTGGGGCGTCCGTTCAGCATTCTCTCCACCGCCGGCCGTGGACGCGGATATGGTGCGAAATATACCGTCCCGACCATCAATCTGGCGCACTACGAAGAACTGGTGCCCAAGGATGGCGTGTATATCACCCGTACCCGCATCGGCAATGAATGCTTTGACTCAGTCACAAACGTAGGAAACCGTCCCACGTTTGGCGCCGATTCCTTCGCCATAGAAACTCACCTGCTGAATTTCCACCCGCTAGAACTCTCGGCGGAAACCGAAGTCGAAATTCACTTTCTGGATCGCCTGCGCGACGAGATCAAGTTCCCGTCAGTCGAAGCGCTGAAAGAGCAGATCGGCCGCGATGTGCGCAAGGCGCAGAAATATCTGCGGCGGCTGGAATAGAGGGCTACCCCGCCATTCCTTGATTCCGCTGCTACAATCCCTCCCGCATGGCCATAAGCCCCATCCAACTCCTGCAGCAAGCAACTCCCGGACAGCGCCGCACCCTGCTCGCGGCTGCTCTCGGCTGGATGCTCGACGCCTTCGACGCCATGCTCTACGCGCTGGTCCTCACCTACGTGATGCGCGATCTCGGCATGTCGAAGAAGACCGCCGGCTTTCTTTACACCCTCACTCTTCTGGCCTCGGGCATCGGTGGCTTGCTTTTCGGCTTCCTCGCCGACCGTATCGGGCGCAAGCGCGCGCTGATGCTCAGCATTCTGACTTACTCAATCTG
>JBEKXC010000040.1:0-32935 GCA_049512435.1 Terriglobales bacterium
CCGTTACAATTGGCTTCCCCCTCTGCCACGGACCGAAGTCTGAAGCTGCGGCAATCGTCGTCAGTACGTCTCTGATCGCCTCAATCTCTACCTCAGTTGCTTTCCTCAGCTTGTGACCGGGCGCTAACAAAGCAGCGTTAGAAGAAAGATTCCGTAACCGCGCAACGTTCAAAACGAAACTGAAGCTACGCGGAACGGCATCGAGAGCTGGGCGGCCTCCCTTTGGATATACCGACGCCATCGTACGATTTTGCAAATCGAAAGGAAGTTTTGTCATTTTAGGCTGCCGCAAGCAGCACGACGATATTACGCGAATTCTGATCGTGAGTGGCGGGCCGAGCGGCGACGCGGGCCGTGACGGGAATCACTTTACGCCACTGTTCGCCCCGACGCTGCACGAAGTCACTTCTTCTTGGCTGTTCCTTTGGTGTCAGACTCCGCAACATCTGGCTTAGCTGGCTGCGGCGCATTGCTGATAGGCGGAATCCCGGGCTCATCAACCAAAATGTAGCTTGGTGGCGGGCCGCCGATCAGTGCATTGTAGGCTGCCTGTGTCATAGGGTATTCAGCAACAGTGTAGGGGTACCTACTCGGGGTGTAGCTCGCAACCAGATTGGTGGGATGGCCAGGGACCATAACTTTGCTTACGAAGGAAGCGTTCCGGTTCGGATAGGGTACGAACATGTTCTTCGTCTGAGGAAGTTCAAGCCAACTTGAAACAAGTTGCGATTCAGTTGCCTCTTCCTGTGCGGTTACTTGTACATCAAAAAGCTTTAGTGCATCAGACAGTCGCGAGCACAGTCGTAGCGGTCGTTTTCGACTCACTCTTTCGCTGAACTCCTGCCTGAGTGCATCGTTAACGTAAGACTCCTTTTCGAGCGTTATGCCGTAATCGGAGTCACGGGTAACGATCACCAGACCCGTTTTTCTTTCCGTTGCACAATGAACCATCCACTCCCAGTTAAACGCATCTCCGATTGAGATATCGCTTCTCTTTCGTGGCGGGCATCCATGTAAGAAGCGTCTGAAGGCTTTTCGTCGGATAATGTGCCTTAGAGGATTCACGCGGGTAAGCGTGAGACTGTCCTCCTTTTGAAAGAGCCGCTGACAGGACTGGTAAACGGGGTCGTGCGTAGCGGGGTCTCTCAGAGCTTTTACCATGCGATCTCTGAGTTTCTTCACGCGCGTTTCAGCTGCTTTCACATTTTTCGCCATCATTTTCGCGGCGGCAGCGTCCGAAAAAATGCCAGGACGAGGAATCTGTTGCGGTGCCTTCAGTTCCTGCATACCCTCGAAGATCGCAGCCTGTCGGTTCCTCTTATATTCATTCTCAAGCTGATATGTCACGATAAGCCGGTCGGCTAGGTCTTCTGTGTGTTTCAGGAGACGAAGCCCAGTGTCGTTGCGCACCCGATAGAAATCGAGCCAGATGTTCGCGTCAACAAACAATAAGTTAGGTACCGCCATGGCGCTTTGCCCTCGGAAAATGTCCGAAAAATCGGATTTCTATCGTGACCGCAGCGTGACCGGCCAGAAAGGCCGAAACCACCACACCCAGCAACCTCTTTTCTTTTCTTGGCGTCCCCGGCGGGATTTGAACCCGCGTTACCGCCGTGAAAGGGCGATGTCCTAGGCCAGGCTAGACGACGGGGACTTTTCTAGGGTGAGATGATTGTTGGCAGCCGAACTTTATAGTAACAGGGCGCTTTTGCGACGTCAAAACTGCGCGCTCACACACTGGACCATCGCGCCGACCCGGCGCCGTTTTTTAAATACATCTTTTTAGAATACGTCGTTTTAGAATACGTCGTTCTAGAATACATCCATGGCCGATTCGCTTTACTTAAGCCTGTGGTTTCCCAGCTTCGATGAGTCTGAGATTCTGCCACGAACGGTCAGCGTGCTCCGGCAAATTCCGTTTTCTGCGGCGCGGGATGGGGTGACCTATGCGGCGATCCAGCCCGTCTCGTGGAGTGAGCCGACCTTTCTCGAGCGCCGCTTTCGTCCTGGGGTTGCGCCGGAGGAAGCGGTAGCGGAAGTCGCGGAATTTCTCCACGACGACTATGCCTATATCTTCGAGGCCTATTGGGATTTGTGGACTCCTCCTGAGGGCGCGGAGAAGTGGGCGCTGGAGCCCTCGCTGGTGCGTCTGACGGCGCACGGAATGGAATTTGAAGAGCGTGCGGCGGAAGAGACTGGGCACATTCAAATTGACTTCGGTTTAGACACGTCGTTTCTGCACGAAGAAGTCGAGTTGAGGGGCGAGGCGGAGCGGAACGTCCGCAGCAACGTGCACAAGCTGGTGGAGTTTACTGCTCAGGTCGAGAAGAATGCAGGCGCAACCGGGCGCTTGCTTTGGTCCGAGTCGGAGGAGAATCTGGCGCAGAAGCTGATCAACCGGCTGCAGAGAGTCAACTGAGTAAGATCAACTGATCAACGCAGGGGACGCGGGTCAAAATCTGCTTCGCCGTAGAAGTCATCTGGCTCGGTTGAAATCCTGATTGATTCGCCGTAGTGGAGGGGGTAGGGGTGCTTCGACTGCGGATGAGCTTCGCGCTGCGAAGCTCAATCCTCGCTCAGCATGACAAGGTTGGGGGATGCCAACAAACTATTTGGTCCGTCCCGAGTCAATCTGCAGCTTTTCGCTGGCTGCGGCCTGCGCGGCGGCTAGTCGCGCGGTTAGCACGCGGAACGGTGAACAGGAGACGTAGTTCAGGCCGATCTGATAGCAGAACTCAACCGACGATGGTTCGCCGCCGTGTTCGCCACAGATTCCAACCTTCAGATCGGGACGCGTCTTGCGGCCCCGTTCGGTTGCCATCTTGACCAACTGACCTACACCTTCGCGATCGAGAACGGCAAACGGATCCTGCTTGATGATTCCATCCGCGAGGTACGTGGGCAGGATCTTGTTGACGTCGTCGCGCGAGAAACCCCAGGTCGTCTGCGTGAGATCGTTGGTGCCGAAGGAAAAGAATTCGGCTTCCTTGGCGATCTCATCGGCAATCAGAGCGGCGCGAGGCAACTCGATCATCGTGCCTACAAGGTACTCGATCGTGCGTCCCTTTTCCTTGAAGACTTCTTTCGCCACCCGGTTGACGATCGCCGCCTGGTTCGCCATTTCATTCACCGTGGCGATGAGCGGGATCATCACTTCGGGATAGACCTTGACGCCGTCTTTGGCGACGGCAACCGCGGCTTCGAAAATTGCACGCGCCTGCATTTCGGTTATTTCGGGATAGGTGATTCCGAGCCGGCATCCGCGATGTCCGAGCATGGGGTTGAATTCGTGCAACTGCTCGACGCGGCTGAGGAGCAGCGGCATAAGCTTCTTTAAGTCGCCAACCGCTTTCGCTCCGTAGTCGCGGTACTTTGAGACCAACTGCTTTTTCTCTTTCGCGTCCGCATACTGGAGCGTGGCGATATCTACCATGAGATCTTCGCGGCGCGGCAGGAACTCGTGCAGTGGCGGATCGAGCGTGCGGATGGTAACCGGGAGTCCGTCCATCGCCTTGAATACGCCTTCGAAATCCTTGCGCTGCATGGGCAGCAGTTTTTTGAGCGCCGTGCGGCGGTCTTTTTCGTTATCGGCAAGAATCATGGCGCGCATGTGCGGAATTTTCTCTTCGCCGAAGAACATGTGCTCGGTACGGCAAAGGCCGATGCCTTCGGCACCAAATGTACGCGCTTGAATGGCGTCTCGGGGAATGTCCGCGTTGGCTCGGACTTTCATGGTGCGGTAGGGATCTGCCCAGTTCATGAATTTCTGCAGCTCAGGATCGTCGGGCGAAGGATCCAAAGTTTTCATCTTGCCCTTGATCACCCGGCCCGTGGTGCCGTCGAGCGAGATCCAATCGCCGGCTCTGAAGGTCTGGCCTTTCACGCGCATTTCGCGCCCTTTTTCATCGACGTCAATATCGCCGGCGCCCGCCACGCAGCATTTGCCCATGCCGCGCGTGACTACGGCGGCGTGGCTGGTCATGCCGCCTCGTGAAGTGAGAATGCCCTTGGCCACTTCCATGCCGTGAATATCTTCCGGCGTAGTTTCGGCGCGCACGAGAATAACGGGGCTTTTCGTCGCGTCGTGTCCCGCTTTCTCGACGGCTTCATCGGCGGTGAAGACAATCTGCCCGACGGCCGCTCCCGGAGAAGCAGGCAGTCCTCTGGCCAGAACCTCGACCTTACTTCCCTTTTCGTCGAGCCGCGGAACGAGAAAGTCATACAACTGATTCGGATCGACTCGGAAGATGGCTTCTTCCTTTGTGATCAGTCCTTCATCGACCATCTGCAACGCGACCCGAACGGCGGCTAGTCCGGTGCGCTTGCCGTTGCGGGTTTGCAGCATGTAAAGCCTGCGATCCTGAATCGTGAACTCAAAATCCTGCATGTCTTTGTAATGCTTTTCCAGGCGCGTAGTGATGTCGCGGAGTTGGTTGTAGACATCGGGCATGATCTTTTCGAGTTCGAGAATCGGAACCGGAGTACGCACGCCCGAAACCACGTCTTCGCCTTGCGCGTTCAGCAGGAATTCTCCGTAGAACTCCTTGGTTCCGTTGGCGGGGTTGCGGGTGAAACCGACGCCGGTGCCGCTGGTCTCGCCGAGGTTGCCGAAGACCATGGCTTGAACGTTCACCGCCGTGCCGAGCATGTCATCGATATTGTTGATGCGGCGATAGTGCTTGGCGCGATCGTTCTGCCAAGAGCGGAAGACGGCATCGCGCGCCATCACTAACTGTTCGTTCGCATCCTGCGGGAAGTCGCGGTTGGCGTGCTTCTTGACCGCTTTCTTGTACTCCGCGATGACCTCTTGCAGAGCTTTGGCGTCAAGACCGGTATCGAATTTGGTCTTCTTCTGTTTCTTCTTAGCGTCAAAAATTTCGTCAAATACCGGTTTCTCGATATCGAGCACGACGTTGCCGAACATCTGGATCAGGCGGCGATAAGAGTCATAAGCAAAACGCGGATTGTTGGTGCGCTTGGCCAGGGCTTCAACGCTCTGGTCATTCAGGCCCAAGTTGAGGATCGTATCCATCATGCCGGGCATCGAGAACTTCGCGCCCGAACGCACGCTTACCAGCAGCGGGTTGTCGCCTTTGCCGAGCTTCTGGCCCTGAAGCGCTTCGAGCTTGGCCAATGCCTCTTGCATCTCGCGGTCTACATCTTTCGACACCGCGTTGTTCCGCATGTATTCGCGGCAGGCTTCGGTCTGGATCGTAAACCCGGGAGGCACGGGGAGGCCGGCGTTCGTCATCTCGGCGAGCCCGGCGCCTTTGCCGCCGAGAACGTCCTTCATCTTGCCATTGCCATCGGCCTTGCCACCGCCGAAGAAGTAGACATACTTTATGGGCGCGGGTTTCGTTGCCGCCGGCTTCGTACCTGCAGTTTTCGTTCCTGCATTTTTTCCGATGATTTCGGCGTCAGAGAGAGTCGTGGTTGCCATATAGGGGCCTCTTTGATTTATTTCGTAGATTCCTTGCCTTCGGTCACGATCTCGGAGAAGTCCGCGATGGTGGAGAATTCTTTAACTACACTCTGCAACAGAGCCAGACGATTGGCGCGGAGATTGTCGTCGTCAACCATGACCATAACCTTGTCGAAAAATTTGTCAATCGCCGGACGCAACTTTGCGATTTCGAGCAGGGCCGCTTCATAATCGCGCGCCGCCCGCAGTTTCTCGACCGTCGCTACCGTTTGCGGAATGAGCGCGGCCAGTTCTTTTTCCGATTCTTCTTGCAGGCTCGATGGATCGACGCGCATCGCAATCACGTTCGTCTTGGCAGAAGCCTGGCGCAGAATATTCTTCATGCGCTTGAAGGCGATGGATATGGATTCGAAATCGGCCGAGCCGCGCACTTTGCGCACGGCTTCGGCACGAGCGGCGGCGTCTACCACATCGTCGGAGTCAACCGCGAGTACGGCGCTGACAACGTCGTACGCGTATCGGGGTTCGTGCGCATCTTTCAAGTAGAACTCAAGGCGCTCACGGAAGAAGCTGCGCACTGATTCGGTGTAGGCGGCGTTCGAGAACTTTTTCTCAGCCTCAGATCCCCTATAGCGAACGCGCGCATCGGCCATGATCTCGGAGAGACGCAACGGGAGCTTATGCCAGGCAATCGTCTTGACCATGCCATTCGCCTGGCGGCGCAACGCGAATGGATCCTTCGATCCGCTGGGGATGAGACCGAGGGCAAACATTCCAACGATCGAGTCGGCTTTGTCGGCGATCGAAAGAACGGCTCCCTCGACGGTCGCGGGGGCATCGTCCTCCATCGACTCGGGCTTGTAGTGATCGTAGATGGCGCGTGAGATCGCCAGTTGCACGTCGGGCTTCATCTCCGCGTCAAGCTGCTGCACGCGGGCGTCGGAGTAAAGCCCGCCGACAATTCCCTGCAGTTCGGTGAATTCCTTCACCAGTTCCGTGGTCAGATCGGTTTTCGCCAGCAGCGCCGCTTTGTGGACTACGCCCGGTCGAATGGCCATCCCGCTCCGTTTCACCGTCGCGGCAAGCGAACTGGCCAGGTGCTGCACGCGCATTGTCTTCTCATAGTAGCTACCGAGATCTTTCTGGAAGGTGACGTTGCGCAGCAGTTCGACACGCTGGCGAAGAGTTTGCTTCTGATCCGTATGCCAGAAAAAGCGAGCGTCGTTGAAGCGGGCGCGCAGAACGCGTTCATTGCCGTGGCGAATCAATCCCTCGGAGTCGGCATCGGTGTTGAGCACGGCGAGGAAATGCGGAAGCAATTTTCCATTCGCATCTTCAATGGCGAAATATTTCTGGTGGTCGCGCATCACTGTGACCAGCACTTCTTCGGGCAAGTCGAGAAACTCGGGATCGAAGCTGCCGAGGATGACGGAGGGAAATTCCGTCAGATTGACAACGGTCGCCAGCAGCGGCTTGTCTCCGCGCCAGCGCGCTGCGGGGATGGTGCGAGTCGCAGCGTCGAGCGCTTTGCGGATTACTTGCTCGCGCTCGACTGCGCCGAGAACCTTCGCGCCACGCAGAGCCTCGACGTAGGCACTGGGCTTCGAGACTGTGACTGGGCCGCTGCTGATGATGCGATGTCCACGGGACGTCTTGCCCGCGGAGATGCCGAACAATTCCAGTGGGACGACTTGCTCGTCGAGCATCGCGACTAGCCAGCGCACTGGACGCACGAACAGTTCTCCGCGCTTGCGCCAGTACATGCTCTTTGGCCAATATAGCGTAGAGATTTCCTTGGGGAGAGTCTCGGCAAGAATCTCCGAGGCAGTGCGGCCTTTCCGCCTGACGGTAGCCGCCAGGTATTCACCCTTGGGAGTGCTGACTTTCTCCAGCTTCGCGACATCCACGCCGACTTTTTTGGCAAATGCATGAGCCGCCCCTGTCGGCTGCCCATCCTTATACGCGACCTGCGCCGACGGGCCGTTCACCTGCTCGGTAATGTCTGGCTGGGAGGCGGGAATGCCGGATGCTAACACCGCCAGACGGCGCGGGGTGTCGAGATGTGAAATTGCTCCAGCCGGTTCGAGGCGCTCGCGCTGGAGCAGCGCGTGTAGGCGTTCGCGCAGTTCGCGAGACGCAGCGTCAATCATCCGCGCCGGGATTTCTTCGCATCCAATTTCGAGTAGGAAGTCAGGCATTCGACGATCCGTCTATGATTCCAGAATTACAAATTTGTGAATGTGAGCCCCGTCACAAAGCGATTCAATCAGCATGACATTTCCTCTAAATCCCTTCCTCTCGAGAGGCGGGCGTTTCACCTGCTGGCCGGGCGGCCCGGCGCTCCACCGGCAAAACCTAGGCTCTCATCCGACCGGAGCCAGCTTCCCTTTCTTCTCTTTAGCTCCGGCCTTGGAAGCATGGTCAGTTTTCCCACCTTCTTTTTCAGTTCCGTACTGCTGGTCCATCCAGGCTTTGGCGATCCCCACGGCTAACGCCCGCACGCGCGCGATCACGCCGACGCGCTCCGTCACCGAAATCGCACCTCGCGCATCGAGAATGTTGAAGTAGTGCGAGCATTTCAGGCAGAGATCGTAAGCGCCCAGCAAAGGAAACCGTGACTTCTCGCGGTCTACGTTATTGCTATTGCCGTCGCCTTCGGCTTTGTCCTTGGCTAAAACAGCGTAGCGCTCAATCAGCCTCTTGCACTCGGCCTCGCAGAGTTCGAAATGCTTCCATGCGCTCGGCACGTCCGCCGCTTCGAAGTTGTAGACCGAGAACTGCTGCTCGTCAGCCAGACGAACATCTCCATATTTCACTTCTCTGCCCGTTTCCGGATCGCGCGCCCACACGATGTCGTAAATGGAATCCACATCTTGCAGAAAAGCGCACAGCCGCTCCAGCCCATAGGTGAGTTCGGCGGAGATGGGGTCGAGGTCCACGCCGCCGCACTGCTGGAAGTAGGTAAACTGCGTGACCTCAAGCCCGTCGAGCATGACCTGCCATCCGATGCCCCACGCTCCGAGCGTTGGAGACTCCCAGTTATCTTCTTCGAACTTGATGTCGTGCTGACGCAGATCAATGCCGATTGCACCGAGTGATTCGAGATAAAGCTCCTGCACATTCTCCGGCGGCGGCTTCAGAATCACCTGCAACTGCAAATGCTTAAACAACCGGTTAGGATTCTCCCCATAGCGCCCATCCGCCGGACGCCGCGACGGTTGTACGTACGCGACCTTATACGGATCCGGCCCGAGCACGCGCAGGAAAGTTTCCGGCGCCATAGTTCCCGCGCCTACTTCAACGTCGTAGGGCTGCTGAATGACCGCTCCGCGCTCAGCGAAAAAAGCCTGCAGCTTCAGGATGAGTTCCTGGAAGGTCAGCGAATTGGCGTCGGATGAGTTCAAGTTTTACCAGACTTTGTTCATCCCGAGCGAAGCGAGGGATCTGCAGTTCGCCGGCAAGATGCAGGTCCCTCGCTTCGCTCGGGATGACAATTCATAAAAGGTATGAAACCTAACCGCTGATCTTCTCCAGCATTCCCGCCGTCACCAGCTTCTTCTCGATGTGCCGCTCCAGAATCTGGAGAAGAAACTTGCGCAGGTCCGCACCCACCGCTTTCGGCCAGGCAATCCCGGAAAATTCTGAAACGCGGGAGCGCAGCATCTGCGCCGCAATCTTTCTCGATTCCGGCGACAGCTCCGACGAAGCGATGCGCTTATCGTCGGTGCAGACCAAGCCGTCGGCGAGCGCATGGTAGAACGTCCGGCTGTCATCGCGGCGGTCATCGAATGACCGTCCGCAGACGACGCACTCCGCGAACTCCGGCAGAAATCCCATGAGCCGCGTCATCCACAGCTCGAAGTAGGTGAGCGGCATCCACAATTTATCGCCGCGTAATTCCTGCAAAACCGCCAGGGTCAACCGAAAGACCGCATCGCTCGCCTCGCGGTCGGGCATCAGTTCGTCGAGCAACTCGGCGATATGCGCCAATGCCGCGGCTCGCGGATAACTGACCTCGCTGGCCAGCGGCGACTCGATGACTTCACAGGTATCAAGCCGCGCCAGTTCCTGCCCTTCGCGGTCGTCGTAAAACAGCCGTACATACGTGAGCGGCTCTAGAGCGCCTCCGAAGCGGCGTCTCGACTTCATGGCCGCGCGCGCCACGCCTTTCACCTTGCCTTCCATGCGGGTAAAAAGCGTGACCAGCAGATCGGACTCGCGCAGCGGATACGTACGCAGAACGATCGCTTCCGACTCCTTCAGCGCCATGGAAGGTCTACAGGTTAAGCAATGATTGTAATGGAGAAGAGCGGCTTTTGGCTGCTAGCTTCTGGCTTCTGGCTGTCCGCTCATCGCCGCCACCCGCCGAAGGCCGAAAGCTAGAAGCCAATAGCTAGAAGCCAGAAGCTGCCTTACCGCCCGAAGTACTTCGCATTCCGCTCGGTGTATTCCTTCCACTTTTCCGGCAGATCGTCGAGCGCGAAGATGGCCGAGACCGGGCACACGGGCACGCAGGCGCCGCAGTCGATGCATTCCACGGGATCGATGTACAACATCTCTTCCGTCGCGTACTTGTCGGAGTCCTTCTTGGGATGAATGCAATCCACCGGACAGGAGTCAACACAGGCGGTGTCTTTGGTTCCGATACAGGGCTCGGCAATTACGTAGGCCATAGAATCTCATGCTCCTTGGACGCACGGCGTGTGAACTGAAGTTTTGATTTTAGCAAGAAAGCCGGCTATCCGTATAGGCACGCATCAGGTGTCACGTGTCAGGTCTCAGGCCTCAGGGAAATCTTGCTGGCATAGGCTTTCTAGGTTCTTCCTGACACCTGGGACCTGAGACATTTTCTCGCGTCAGCGGACCAGCAACTTCCATGCGACAACCGCGACAAAAACCACTATGCCAACGGCAAAACCGATCATTCTGCCCTTCTGAATTTTTTCTTGCCCATACATAAGAAATTCCTCTCCGGCTACTGCCATCATGCCAAATTAAGGGCAATTTTCAATCGGCCGGAAACGCGACCGCTTCGCCCGCTTCCGCCTGCGGCACCGAGTTTGCGGGCGCCCGCGCTGGCGCCCCCCGCCAGGCATCGGCTTGGAATCCTTCCCTGACTAGTTTGAAGATGGTTCGCCGATTTTGCGCAATCACCTTCAGCCACGCCGTTTTCCCCATCATCGGGAAATAGATGCCGCGGAAACAAAGCCGCGCCAGGAAGATATTGATGCGATAACCGAGCGGCTGCTCATTCAGCGACTCGACCGCAGCCGCCAGCGCCTTCGGACTATACGCTTCGGCCCAGCCCTGATCCACTTCCGCGTGCGCTTCTTCGATGGTCATCTTCAATGGCGTGTGAGCCATGGTAAATGGGATGAACTCCTGCCAGTGCTTGGGACGAGTCAACCGTCCGGCCTTCTCCAGCCGCTTGTAGAGCGGAGTTGCGGGCAAAGGAGTCAGCAGGCCAAAAATCGGCAAACCCGGAGGCCAGGTCCGAACCTGCCCGAGAGTTCGTTCGGCGACCCCGACCGTGTCATTGTCCATGCCAAAAATAAACGATGTGATGGCGTAGACGTTGCGTTGCGCCAGCCGCTCCAGCACCGCCGCATACTCACCCGGCTTGTTGAATCCTTTGTTCACATCTTTCAGATTGGCCGGGTCGATGGACTCCATGCCAATAAAAATCCACTTGCCTCCGGAAGCGGCGATCAGATCCACCAATTCTTCGTCGCGCAATAAATTGGCGCTGATCTGCGCCACCCAATGCACCTGCGCGCCGGCGGCTATGATGTCGCGCAGCAGCGACTTGGTGCGCTTGAGGTTGATGGCAAAATTATCGTCGATGAAAAAAACCGCCATCTGTCCCTTCTCTTTGCGAGCGCGGGCCTTCAACAGGAGCAGTTCATTCACCACGCTCTCGTTGGTGCGGAAGCGAATCGAGTCTCCGAAAAATCCGGTCACGGTGCAGAACTCGCAGCCGTAAGGGCAGCCTCGTCCGGATTCGACGGGAATAATGCGAAACGATCCCCAGCCTTCCCCGATCTTCTGGAGCAAGGCAGTCGCGGCCTTCGGCACCAGATTGAACTGGTTGAGGTCGATTGTGTCCCACGGGATCACGGGGTACTGCTTCAGCGAAGGCTTGCTCTCCTGGCCGAAGGCGTCCACCGGCGCGTAAACATCCTTAAGCTGACCGCGCGCAGCATCCGCAACAATCAGCGGCCAGGTCGCATCGGCTTCGCCCAGCGCAACCGCGTCGGCATGGCGCGGTCCGCCATCGCGACCGAGCGCCTCGTCGGCCATCTCGGTCACGTGCGGTCCACCCATCACCACCGGAACGCCCGTGGCCCGAACCGCATCCGCCATGCGATACGCTTTGGCGATCATTCGGGTCATAGCGCCGATTCCGACCAGTCCAATCTTGTGGTCGCGAACAAACTGTGCAATCCCCGCTTCATCCATCGGATTTGCGTTGCCATCCACGAGCAGCACTTCGTGACCAGGGGGAGTGAGCGCCTGCAGCAGAAACATCCAGAGGTGCGGCATAAAATTACGCGTGACCCCGTTGTCGGGGTTATAGAGCAGGATTTTCATGAGAATATTCGCGATTCCGCAAAGCGCCGCTTTGCTAAGTGCTCGGTTGATAGGGAAAATCGCCAACGCCAGAAAGGCGGGTTCCGCTGGCGCTCAATGGTCTGACAGCGTTCGCTTTACTGTACTCTAGCGCACATTGTACACCGCCATCGGTGTGCGATTCGGATCGGGGCATGACTTCAGCGATTAGCGAGTGTGGAACCCTGATACGAATCTCGCACTGAACCACGCTGGACGCAGTGATGCGTGAACACCGCGGAAGTGATGATTTCTACGGCAGAGGGTGGCGGAGCTGTCCTAAATTGGGAGCCTAAATTGGGAATCTTAGGATATGACCATCGCGTTCGAGGGTTCGTACTCGACAATGTACCCCGCCACCGCGCTTGCGGCCACGGTCAGCGGCGACGCCAGATACATCTGGCCCGGCCCGCTGCGTCCAGGAAAATTTCGGTTCTGCGCGCTGATCACGACCTGGTCGGGACGCGTCGATACTCCCGGCCCGGCATTGATGCACGCGCCACAACTAGGCTCGATCACGCGCGCACCCGCCTGCTCGAAAATCTCGATATAGCCTTGGCGTTTTGAATACTCGCGCGTTTCCTGGGAACCGAATTGGATCCAAAAATCGACATGCTTCGAAATTCGTTTTCCTTGTTTCAGAGCGTCGGCGAGAACCGCCGCGTACATGTCCATGTCTTCGTTCTTCCCCGCCGTGCAGGTTCCGCCATAGGCGATTTCAATCGGCACGCGAGTGTTGAGTTCGCGGATATACTTGCCGTTGCCCGGATCGCCCGGAGTCGCGACCATGGGCGTGATCTTATTCGCGTCGAGTTCGATCACCTCGGCGTATGCGGCATTCGGATCGCTCTCCAGGCCTTCGATCATCTTCTCGATTTCGGCGCGCTTCATTCCCCGGCGCTCCATCAGAAACTCGACCACCTTTTCATCCGGAGCCACGATGCCGGTAAAACCCCCGATTTCAGCGGCCATGTTCGTCATGGTAGCGCGCTCGTCCACCGACAGCGCCTCGACCGCCTCGCCCGCGTACTCCATCACTTTCGCCAGCGCCTTGCCGCTGCGCACGTAGTCGAGCGAAAGAATCTTCAGGATGAAATCTTTCGCCGTCACGTTCGCATGACGCTTGCCGCGAATCACGATCTTGACCGACTCCGGCACCTTGACGCGAACGTCTTTCGTAATCCACGAATTGAATACGTCGGTGGTCCCAATGCCAAAGGCAATGCATCCGATGGCGCCCACGTGCGGCGTGTGCGAATCGGACCCAACGTTCACTTGCCCCGGCAGCGCATAGGTCTCCAGCATCACGGAGTGGCAGATGCCCTCCGAACCTTTGCGGTCGGTGAGTTCGCCGTGCAGCTTGATTCCCTGCTGTTTCGCGAAATCCTCCTGCTTCAGCTTGAGTTGCGTGGCCAAGTCGAGCAGCCCCATTTTTTTCTTTTCTTCGGAGATCACTTCGTCGAGGAAGGTGAGATGGTCGCGAAAGAAGCGGATGCTCGAGGCATCGTTCACTGGAACATCTTTGCCGACGCATTGCTCGTAGAAAATTGCAGCCATCGGAGTGACGTATTCATGGCTAAAGCGAAGATCGACGCGGGTGAAACCGGTGTCGCCCGGCTGAACCGCACGCGTAGGGACAGCCGCCCCCGGCTGTCCAGCCGAGCGAAGCTCGGCAGTCTCCGATGCGGATGAAATCATGTGGGCGGCGAAGATCTTCTCCGCCAGCGTCATCGCACGAGGCGGAGTCTTGATCGGCGGCAGAAAAACTTTCCCCTGCATGCGCGCAACATTGAAGGGAAAAAGGCCGCCGTACTCGATTACCTGGCGCGTGATCTCGTCTTCCCCAGAGGTGAATTCACTGAGCGCGATTTCTTCTCCGGCGCGAATCCGATCGATCAAAGAAAAGTTGGTCGAAGTCAGCAACCCCAGGTTCTGGCAGTTCTGCTTGTAGATGCGCTCAATGTTCTCAGCGATTGCCACTTGAATTCCGGCGCACATCTCTGCATAAGGAGACTGCTCGCGGCTCGAGCCTTTGCCGCGACGCTTGCCGCTCACCGAGCACACGAAGCCGCCTTTTTTCACATCGCCGCGTCCAATCGGCAAAGTGTCGCCGCACCTCAAACCAACATAGGGAATCTCGCCGAGCGTCCGATCAAAGTAAAAGCAGTAATGTGCGGGCGTAATCTCGTCGGTAGAAATATCGTCGCGAAGCTTGGGATTGTTGGCCGGGTTCTTGATATCCCACGGCAGATCCCAACCGGCGAGTTGCTTCTTAATCAGCTCCGGATCTTCGGTGAGAAATAGAATGCGCCCGTGCAGACGCACCTTGGCGGGACGCTTGTCAATCTGGCGTGCAAGAAGAGACGAACCCACGTGAGTAATTGTACCGCTTGGGATGTGACGGTGGAGCTACGCTCCACTAACGTCTTCGATCCTTCGCGTAGCCCACCGGACTGGGCAACTCTTCGAGCCCGCGGCCGGCCAGGATCTCCTGAAATTCGTGCAGCAGCGCCTCGTGCACCAGTCCATTCGACGCCAGCGTCTCGCGGCTTGCGATCTGGAATTCGCCCCCCGAAAAGTCCGTGACCTTTCCGCCGGCTTCTTCGACCATCAGCACGCCCGCCGCCGTATCCCAGGGATTGAGATTAAACTCCCAGAAGCCGTCAAATCGCCCCGACGCGACATTGCAGAGGTCAAGCGCAGCCGACCCCGCCCGCCTTACTCCATGGGTGCGCAACGTGAGCTGGTGATAGAAATAAATATTCGGATTCTTGTGCCGCTTGTGGCTGGGGAAGCCGGTCGCGACCAGGCACTCTCCCAGATTCGCTGTAGTCGATACGCGCATCGCGCTGCCATTCGTTTTCTCGTTAAGCCGCGCGCCACTGCCCAGTTCAGCGGAGAACATCTCGTCGCGAGTCGGATCATAAATCACTCCCGCGATGCGCTGTCCCAATCGCTCCACCGCAAGCGAGACGCAAAACACAGGATAGCCGTGCGCAAAGTTCGTGGTGCCATCGAGCGGATCGACATACCACCGATACTCGCTGCCGGTTTCGATGCGCGTCCCCTCTTCTCCCATGACGTCGTGCGTTGGAAACTGTTTGCGAATGCGTTCCAAAATCAGCGCTTCCGACTTTCGATCGGCGACCGTTACCAGGTCCACGTCGCCCTTATATTCAATCTTTACGTGCTGGCGGAAGTAATCCATGAGCAGGCTGCCCGCTTCACGAGCCATAGCCTGCATCGGAGAAATCAGATCGGGAGATGGATGGGATGAATTGGATCTCATGGGACGACTAGACTCCCATTATCAGGATTGAAGTTACTGAGAACTGAGAACCGGGAACTGAGAACCGATCCAAGCTACTTTTTTTTCCCGTCTTCCGCGATATAAACAATCTCATGCTTGAAGATGAACAGATTGGGACCGTCCTCACGCGTCACTCGCACCATGTTCTTGTCGTAGTACTCGATCCAGCCGCGGACCACTTCGCCGTCGGCCAGTTTCAGGCTCACGACCTTCTGCTTTTCGCCCAGCGCTTTCAGATAGGCCGCTTCCTCAAAAGTTTCGTCCGGAGGCGGCGTGCGCTTCTTGTTAAACACGGGATTTCCTGATTGTAACGGCATGTTGTCATTTTACAGCGTCGAGCCCGCTCAGGCTTACTTCGCAGAGTTAGGAATGAAGAACGCAGCTTCCTCCGGACGCACGACTCGCGGAATCCACAGTGGCCGCCGCAGTCCCCCCGGCCCCGGAGCGGGACGAGTGAGCGCCTTCCACCGCTGATAAACTGCAAACGAAAGATTGGTGTCGACAAAGATGTCGCCGTAGCGGTCGTCCGCGGCGGCCCGCTCCACCCGCACCATCTGGTGCCAGCAATGCATACCGGTGATGGGATCGGGATGCACAGGAAAGGTAAGGTTCTGGTGCACGCCGGCATCGGACCACCACACACGTTTCGTATCCGGGTCGGAAGTTTCGTAGGGCTCCACTCCTGAAGTCTGGCGCATCTTCCATTGTCCTTTGCCGACTTCTTTCAGGTCGACCCACGCGCTCGACATGCGTTCGATCTGATCGTCTTTATTCAGGCGCCAGCGTCCCATGTGGTGAGAACAGGCGACCACGCCCGGCGCCAGCCCTTCGGTAACCCAGGCATGCAATACAAAGAAACCGATTTCCGTATGTACTTTAAGCAAGTCGCCGGTGCGAATGTCGCCAAGCCTTTTGGCGTCCGCCGGATTCACCCACAGCGGATTCTTGTGCGCGATCTCGTAAAGAAATTTCGAGTTGCCCGATCGCGTGTGAATAAGGTGCGGCAAACGGAAAATCGGCAGAAGCGTGTAGACGTCGCCGTTCGCATCCTTTGGCCACTCGACCAGCGGCATGTAGCGTTGATCGAAATCCGGATCGAAATCTCGCCCAAAATCCGAATCAAAATCTGCCCCAGGCTTTCCCATCGATGCTGCTTGCGCCGATTTATGAATGTGGCTGCGATAGTATTCCGGAAGCGCGAATTCAGGCCACTTCCAGTCCGCCATGGTTTTCGAAAACAATTCCAGTTTCCGCGACGGCGTGTTGTAGCCAACAACCGCTTGGTCATCGACCATTACGCCTACGGCTTTGCCCGCTTTGGTGACCACTCCGTTCGCTTCAACGTTCGATCCGGAGAGATCGGCAGGAGCGACAGGCTTCTCGTTCAGCTTATAGACGTCGGTGGTCACCTCGTAAGCACCGTACTTGCGCATGTATTCGAGCGGCTTCAATCCCTCTTTGGCGGCAGCCTCGGGCAATCCCGGAACCGAATTCTCAAAAATCCATCCGTAGTATTCATCCACCGTCAATTTCTGTCCGGGACGATAGGGAGATTCGAACCACTGCCGAATTCCCATCGCGCCGTCGGGATCAATTGCCCAGGAGAGGTTGATCCAGAATTCATCTTCTTCCCAAACTTCTCCCGGATTCGCCTGATAGGTGTAATCGAATTTCTTTCCTTCCCTTTCCTGCAGTACACGCAGCACGGGCTGGCGAAAACCGATCCATTTCCCCGCGTAGGATTCCTGGCTCATCAGGTCGTGACGCTCGGAACTGAAGCCCATAGGCAACACATAATCGGCAAACCAGGCAGTCTCGCTCCAGGTCGGCGTCAAGGCGGCGTGCAAGCCGACTTTTTCTTCGTCGCGCAACATCTCGATCCACGAAAATCCGTCGGGATAAGTCCAGACCGGATTGAAGACGCGCGTGAAATAAGCCTCGATGCGGCCCCGGCCTTCCTTGAGGAAGTGCGGCAGCAGGGGCGACATTTCATGCGTGCACAGCGGCCACTCCCGCGGATAGAGCAATTCGTTCCAGTGTTTTTGCGGCGGCGGATTCTTGAACGGACGCGGCACAAATTTATTCCACGCATTCAGATTGTGTCCGCCCGGAGTTCCCACCGAGCCGGTCAGCACATGCAGCAGCATCAAGGCGCGCGCCGATTGCCATCCGCCCAAATTACCGGACGCACTGCCGCGCCACAGATGCGATGCGAAGCGGCTCCCGGCAGTTGCGATCTCGCGCGCCGTTTTGACGATGATTTCCGCCTTGACTCCACTTTCTTTTTCCGCAAACTCCGGCGTGAACTTCGCATAGTGCCGCTTCAGCGCTTCGATCAGCGCTTCGAAACTTTGACCTTGGGCGCGGAATCCATCGACTTCGAGATCTTGCCAGTTGGTCCAGTTCTTCACGAACCGAGCGTCAAAGCGATTCTCGCCAAGGATGACCATCGCCATTGCCAGCAGCACCGCTGCCTCGGTGCCCGGATAGCTCGGCATCCAGTAATCCGCCATGCTCGCCGTGTTCGAAAGCCGTGGGTCCATGACGGCGAGCTTGGCTCCCGCCATTTTCCCATCGATGATGCGTTGCGCGTGAGGATTGAAATAGTGTCCCGACTCAAGATGCGCGGAGAGCAGCAGAATGAACCGCGCGTTCGCGTGGTCGGGAGACGGACGGTCGGCATAGTGCCACAACAGATAGCCAAGGCGCGCCGAAGACGAGCACACATTCGTGTGCGAGTTGTGGCCGTCGATACCCCACGCCTGCAGAGTGCGCTCCATGATGAAGTCGTGCCCTGGACGGCCCACGTGGTACATGACTTCTTCGCCGCGATTTTCCTGAAACGCCTTGCGGATGCGTGTGCCAAAAGTCTCCAGCACTTCGTCCCACGAAGTCCGTGTCCACTTTCCGCCGCCGCGCGGCCCCGAGCGTTTCATCGGATAAAGAATGCGGTCGGGATCGTGAATCTGCGTGATCGTGGCCGGGCCTTTGGCGCAGAGACGTCCGCGACTGGCGGGATGCTTGGGGTTGCCTTCAAACTTCGTGACTTGTCCGGTTTCCTTATCGACATAGGCGAGAAGTCCGCAGGCTGATTCGCAGTTGAAGCAGATGGTAGGCACGAGCTGGTAGTGCTTCTTGACGCGGCGCGGCCAGGCTTCAGCATCGTACTCAACCCAATCGTCCCACTTCTCGACCGGCGGGTAAGAGGCGAGATGGCTGCCGTCGCGCTTGAAATCGGTCATTGCTGAATCTCCATATGCATCGTTGGTAGAGCGCCGGGCGCCCCGCCCGGCTAGCTGTTCGGTACGCTCTGTCCAGCCATCACAAAGCACCACTCGAAAATCAATAGTCCAACCAAAGTCAGCACGCTGGCCAATCCGGTTGCTATACGGTCAGGCGCACCGGACAAAGAAGCGAGCAACAAAAACAGCAGTGGAACAACTCCGCCCACCACGACCGCGCCGCCCCAGAATGCACGTGCGAATGGTCCGTGGGTCATCAGTCGAGCCCCGTAGCGCGCATTGTCGGTGGTGTGAGGCATCGCAATTTCGCCGAGCAGCATGAGCAGGTGCAATCCCAAACTGACGACCAGCGCGGGAATCGCAAATGCGAGAGCCTGCGTCGAACCGCCGATCGCGTCCGGAAGCAGCGCCAGCACGGCCGATCCGCAGAGCAATGCTTGAACGATCAAATGCGCCGGCAGGAGCGGCGTTTGCCAAAGGTCGCGCCCTTCACACTGTCCGAAGAGAAACGCGGTGTAGGCAGCGGCGCAAAATCCTACCAGCACCGTCGGCCACAACATGACCGATGTAACCACGGGAAATCCCGCAACCGCCCCCAACCAGAACACGCCGCACAACCCGCTGTATGCGATCAGAATGAACGCGCCTCGCGCCAGCCACGATTTACTTTGTGGCGTGAACACTACGCGGAGGAATCGTTCTTTGTGATCGAGATCCCAAACCAGCAGTACGGTCGTTAGCGCCGTAAACAGAAGCGCAACCGTCGCCAGGGCGATGTCGCGGAACCGGTCGCCTGACAATCTTCCGAGCGCCACCGCAATAGCCGGCACAGCGAGCGCACCGGAGCCGATGGACTTGGTCCAGCAGTAGGCTGGGACCTGCCATCCCCACGGGCGCGCATGCGAAACGTCGTAGGCCGCCAGCGCGTTCTCCTGCAGCAACGGGCTATCGAGTGGATAAACGGCGCCTCCACCATGCAGCGCCGCATTCCGTTGCGACCACATATAGATCGATTCATGACGCGCCGCGGTTGGCACGATCGCGCTTTCATCTCCATCAATGTAGTAGAGCTTGGGCTGAGTTCCCTGCTCGGGCTTGCGCACGCGCACCGGTTCCCGCGCCACCAGTTGCGCCGCTTCGCTGTCTCGATCGCTCAGGTCTCCGGCGATGATGGCATGCTCCGGGCACACGATCACGCAGGCAGGTTCCAGTCCGACTTCGGTGCGATGCGCGCAGAAATGACACTTGGTCGCGGTGCCATCGTCCGGATCCATGTAAATCGAATCGTACGGACAGGCTTGCATGCACGCTTTACAGCCAATGCAGCGCTCGGAATTGAAATCGACAATGCCATCTTTACGCTGGTACATCGCGGTCACGGGACAGATGGTGACGCACGGAGGCTTCTCGCAATGATTGCAGCGTGTGACTTGAAATACCCGGCGCGTGTTGGGGAAAACGCCTTTCTCCACGTACTTCACCCAGGTCCGGTTCACGCCCACCGGCACCTGGTTCTCAGTTTTGCACGCCACCGTGCAGGCGTGGCACCCGATGCACTTGCGGTTATCGATTACAAAGCCGTAATTCATTCGTTGGACGTTCGACCCGAAAAAAATATACGTCAATCATACTTGGGTCCAAGCGAAACGGGAGTTACGTTGGTGAGGCGGAGCACGACATCCTCTACGAAATTGTCATCCTGACCCGGAGTGGTCGAAGGGGAGGAATCTGCCTCTTGCCGCGAACAGCAGTTCCTTCGCTGCGCTCAGGATGACAATCCTCATTCAGGTTCGCGCTCCATTGAAATGTCGCACTAAATCTGGTAGTCAATATCTTCGATGATCCGTTGCATGGATTCGGAAAGCGGCTCACTTCCGCCTGTGCCCTCCAGTTGATGAACTCGCTCCGCTAACCGGTTCACCTCTGACGCGACTGCCGCCAAGGCTTCGGAAAGCGGATCGTTGATCTGCTTGGGGTCGGTGATAACCACGCGCTTGCCTTCTCGAAAAATGATGTGTCCGGGCACGCCCACTACGGTGGAATCGTCGGGCACATTTCGCAGCACGACCGATCCGGCGCCAATCCGGCAATTGCGCCCTACCGTGATGTTGCCGAGAATCTTCGCGCCTCCGCCGACCACCACGTTGTCTTCGACGGTCGGGTGCCGCTTGCCGTGTTCCTTGCCAGTTCCGCCGAGCGTCACACCCTGATAAAGCGTGACGTCCTCACCGACGATCGCGGTCTCACCGATGACAACTCCGAGCCCGTGATCGATGAACAACCGCCTGCCGATCTGCGCTCCGGGATGGATTTCGATGCCGGTAAGAAAGCGTGCGACCTGCGACAACCAACGCGCCAGCAGCAGGAAATTGTGGTTCCACAACCAGTGATTCATGCGATAGAACCATACCGCATGCAGCCCGGAATAGCAGAGATAAACCTCCAGCCACGACTTGGCCGCGGGATCGCGTTCCAGCACCGTGGCAACGTCTTCGCGGATTAGCGACAACAGATGCGGCATGGGTTGAAGAAGTTCTCAGTTTCTCCGTTCTCAGTTCCCAGTGAAAAGTCGAATTGTTTTGACTGAGAACCGAGAACCGGGAACTGAGAACTGTTCTTAGATTTGCGACGTCGGAATCTGCAACGCCTGGTTCCGGAGCCCCTCGAAGAGGATACTACTCAAGTAGCGCTCACCGAACGACGGCAGAACCACGACAATTAATTTCCCGGCATTCTCAGGACGGTGCGCCACCTGCAAAGCCGCGACCACCGCTGCTCCCGAAGAGATGCCCACCAGCAGACCTTCTTCGAGCGGAAGCCGCCGCGCCATGTTGATAGAGTCATCGTTGGACACCGTAATGACTTCGTCGACGAGATCGCGGCGCAAGATGCTCGGAACAAAACCGGCGCCAATTCCCTGGATCTTGTGCGGCGCTGGCTTGCCGCCCGAAAGCACCGGGCTATCGGTCGGCTCCACTGCAATCGCCTTGAACGACGGCTTCTTCGGCTTGATATATTCGGAGACGCCAGTGATGGTGCCGCCGGTGCCAACGCCGGAGATCAGAAAATCGACGCGCCCGTCGGTGTCTTCCCAAATCTCGGGACCGGTGGTTTCGAAGTGAATCTTTGGATTGGCGGGGTTGTCAAATTGCTGGAGCATGTAGCCGTTTGGTGTGCTGGCAAGCAATTCCTCGGCTTTCAGCACCGCTCCCTTCATTCCGCGCGGACCGGGCGTAAGAACGATCTCCGCGCCCAAGGCCAGCAGCAGCACGCGCCGCTCCATGCTCATGGTCTCGGGCATGGTGAGGATGAGCTTGTAGCCCTTCACGGCCGCTACAAAGGCGAGAGCGATTCCCGTGTTGCCGCTGGTCGGTTCGATCAGAACGGTCTTCCCGGGTTGAATCCGTCCGGCCTGCTCGGCATCGGCAATCATACTCACCCCGATGCGGTCTTTGACGCTGGCCAGCGGATTCTGGCTTTCCAACTTCGCCACCACGTCGGCCACCGCTCCCTTCGAAACCCGGTTCAGACGCACCAGGGGAGTGTTGCCAATCAGTTTCGTCACATCCTTTGCGATTTTCATAGAGTTTTCGATTCCCAGTTTCGCCAGTTCGATTCTTTGGATTCTCCGCAAGCAAACCGGCGGCAGTTTAACACAACTAAGTCTACTACTTTACTTATATATCGCGCAGTGACGTAAATCACATGCCACCGCAGGCCGAGTTGAGTCGAGTTTTAGCAAGTATTAGCGCGGCTTTCGCCGTCCCACCCGCGCCAGGATGCGCCGCACCTTCTTGGGAGAAATCGAGAGCCGGGCCGCCACGCGCGACACTTTGCGGCCTTCGCGCTCCCACACCCGCGCAATCACGATTTCCGCAAATTCGTCGCTGATTTGCCGGAACGTCTTCTCGCCCACCGCCCCCTGCGACCACGCCTTCAGCGCCGGATGAACACTTCCCTTGTGAAGAATTTTCGCGCCTAGCGTCTGCAGATCCTGCCACATGTTATTGTCCGGCTGATTCGCCCCGCAAGACGCCCGCGCCACATCATAAGACTCGCGCGCCGCTTCCGGATTATCGAAAAACGAATTGCACTGCGTCAGTCCCCGCCACACATGGGCATTCGCGAGCAGCAGATGATGCTGGGTATGCTTCGCCAGATCGATAGCCTCTTGACTGCACTCGAGGGCGCGGCGGGCATGACCTCCCGGATCAGCGCTCCCGCCGATCTCTTCCTCGACTTCTTCCTCCACTCTCGCATTCTCGATCATGCACTGCAGAATGCGCGCCCGGCCCATCAAAATGTAGTCCTGCTTCTCTTCGGCCACGTCGTATGCCGTGGCGGCTTCTTTCTCGGCACGCTGAAAATCTCCACCATCGAGGTGGATATAGGCGGCATTCAGGTAGACGGTGCCGGCGCCGTGATGGTTCGGGCGCTGCTGGTAGATGACGCGGGCGGCGTCCAGGTGCTCCAGCGCTTCGCGGCGGAGTTGGGCCAAGCGGCCGCGATAGTTATGACTTGTAGTGCTCGGCTTGCTCGGCTTGTCTTGGGGACCGCGACTGCGGCCGCTTGAGGTCTTGCGGCGCCGCTGCGCCTCGCGGTCGATTCTTTTCTGTAACTGGAGAGCGATTCCGCGCTTGGCCAGCGCCATGTTGGCCAGCGATCGCGCCAGGTTCGGATGCCGTGGATCGCGTTTGCCATAATAGCGAATGGCGCTCTCGAAGAACTCGATTGCTTTATCGAAACGCCCTTCGCGGCGAGCCATTCGTCCATAGAAAGATTGGATGTTGCCGAGCGTCACATAGTCATCGGTCTCGCGCAGCACGCTTTCAGCGGCCTGCGAAATGCGCACCGCTTCTTTCCATTTGCCCTGCTGAAACAAAATCCAGCCCTCGAGCACTTGCATTACCGCCGCCATGCGCGGATGCCCCAGCCCCAGCGCCAGATCTCTGCCCTTGCCGGTATAGATCAGAGCTTCGTCGTACTCGCCTCTTCGGCGCAGGCAACGGCCCTTCCAGAAATAAACGATGGCCAGCAGAAACCTGTCGTCCAACTCTTCCCCTAGGCCGAGGACGAAGTCAAAATGACCAACCGCCGTTTCCATCGCCTCCTCAGCCATCGCAGCCATGCCTTCGGCCAGGCGGAGGCAGATGTAGTCGGAAATGGAGAGCTTCGAGCGCGATCTCGTCTCGAAGGCCGCAAAGCGTTTCAGAATTTCTCGAAGTGGCGGCCCACTGAATCCGATGTCCGTCCATATCGCCAGATGCGCCATCAGGCGAGCTGCATTTCCCTGAGAGGGGTCGAGTTTGGCGATCAGATCCTGATGCGAGCGGAGACAGGCAATCCCGCGCTCGATCTCACGCGCGGCGACATGCTCCTGTAACTGCGAGAGAAGACCGGGCTCTACCGGAACTAAGCCAATCGGAACCGAGTCAATCGGCGGATTAGCGGGAGTACCTCTGCGTGCGCCCTTGACCATTCATTGACGTTTTAGTCTAATAAATCGTAACTGGCAAGGGTTAGAAACTCCGCAAATTCCCGGCTCGTCGTCAGTTCTTCGAGCACTCGGGCCGCCTGCCGCAACTTTTCGTCGTTGTCGCACTCGTTGCCCAACTCCGCGGCACGCTGGTGGATGATCTCTTTCACCATGGCTTCCGTCACTGGCCTGCCGTCTTCAAAATGGGCGCGGTACCTCACCCATTGCCACACTTGGGCGCGGCAGATTTCCGCCGTCGCCGCGTCTTCCATCAGGTTGTAGATCGGAACGCAACCCGATCCCTGCAGCCACGAATGCAGGTACTGCAGGCCCACGTCGATGTTCCAACGCAACCCTTTCTCGGTGATATCGCCCTTGGGGACCGTGAGCAGGTCTTGCGCCAGCACTGTCCGGTTCGATTTTTTATGGGAAGAGATCTGATTTGGTTCGGGCATGTACTGATCGAAGATTTCCTTGGCCACCGGAACGAGGCCAGGATGCGCGACCCATGTCCCGTCATGGCCGGCCTTCACCTCGCGAAGTTTGTCGCGCCGCACTTTCTCCAGCGCCTGTTCGTTAGCCGCCGCATCATTGCGGATCGGAATCTGCGCCGCCATTCCTCCCATCGCGTGAATGCCGCGCCGGTGGCAAGTCTGAATCAGTAATTCGACGTAGGAACTCAGGAAATGACATTCCATCGTGACCAGGGAGCGATCCGGCAGAACGAATTCAGAATGCGCCTGGAATTTTTTGATGAAACTGAAAATGTAGTCCCAGCGCCCGCAGTTCAGCCCCGAAGAATGGTCGCGCAACTCGTAAAGGATCTCGTCCATTTCGAATGCCGCCAGAATGGTTTCAATCAGCACTGTGGCGCGAATCGATCCCCGCGGAATTTTCAGTTCGTCCTGGGCAAAACAGAAAACGTCGTTCCACAGTCGCGCCTCGAGGTGGCTCTCCAGCTTCGGCAGGTAGAAATAAGGGCCAGTGCCCTTGCTCAGCAAGGTTGCAGCATTGTGAAAAAAGAACAGGCCAAAATCGAACAGCGACCCCGAGATTGGCTTACCTTCCACCAAAAAGTGCTTTTCGTCGAGGTGCCATCCGCGCGGCCGTACCATCAGCGTGGCCAGATTGGACCCAAGCCGATACTGTTTTCCATCCGGACTCTCGTATCGGATGGTTCCCCGAATCGCGTCGCGCAGATTGTGCTGGCCTTCGATATTGTTGTTCCAGGTGGGCGAATTCGAGTCCTCGAAATCGGCCATGAAAACACTGGCACCCGAGTTCAACGCGTTGATGATCATCTTGCGATCGACCGGGCCGGTAATTTCCACGCGACGGTCGAGGAGATCCTTCGGAATCGGCGCCACTTTCCACTCCCTTTGGCGGATTCCGACCGTTTCCGGCAGAAAGTGCGGAGATATGCCATGATCGATTTCCCGCTGCACGGTTCGCCGCCGCGCCAGCAGTTCCTGCCGCCGGGGCTCGAACCGAGCCGCGAGTTTCAACAGGAAGGCGCGGGCATCCGCCGTAAGAATGCTGGTTTCGATCTGGGCAGGAGTCGGGGTCTCGGCCGCATCGTTCTGAAGAATAGTCATGGTATCCATAAGTCAACATCATAGCCACCAACTGGCGCAAGTCCTCGGCACTAGGTCATTTTGACCCAGTGGTCCCGGACGGACTCCAAGGTTTGCCAGGTAAGGGCGATTCGGGGTCTACTGCACTTGGACACAAGAGTCCGGACGCAAACTCTGGACGCAAACTCTTGGATGGGGATGAATAGATGACGACTTCGACTTCTAACCTGCACACTAGCATCATCGACGATACAATTCTGGAGGCGAGCCACAGCCACGGTCTTGCTACCTTAACGGTTCTGGAGTATCCGTCGTTGGCCGGCCAGGACGACGAACTGCTGCCCTCGGGAGATTAAGGCCGGAACGCGAGTGCGCTCGAAGGGACACCAGAAGCCGGTTGTCCCTCCGCGCCGATCCTTTTGGCATGAGTGCCACCTCCCACATCGGCCGTCCCTCCGGTACTTGAATCGCTTCCTCCACCGTTCCCAGCGCTGGGCTAAGCTCGGACTCCCCTCCGGGGCTCGGGCATTTCGTTCCTGCATTGCCTGAACACAAGTTCTCGCGCAGCCCCTAAAGGGGCGTCTGATTTTGAAGAGTTTGGTATCGCTAAAGCGATACCATGATACGAAGCGCTGTTCTGCAGCGTGTTAGTTTTCCCGCGGCCTGTTCGATTTTCCGCGCTGTTCGATCGAGGCAGGCACCGTCCTGCAAGAAGAGTAAAATGGCAGCGTCGCCGATAATGCGAAGGATACAATTACCCAAACAACGACCGATGGAGGCGGAAAATGTCGATCAGCGCTGAGAGGCAGGAAGCCACGGCGACCATGTTGAACCAGACGATGTTCGATCAACAGGCGGCGGCCGCGAGGGAATGGTTCGCGAGCCCCCGGTTCGACGGGATTGTCCGTCTCTATTCCCCGCGCCAGGTGGCCGAGCAGCAGGGTACGATTTCCGGCGACTACACCGTAGCGCGACAGGCAGCGGAGGAGTTCTACGCGCGGTTGCGCGAACTTTTCAACGAGCGCCGGCAGATCACTACCTTCGGTCCCTATTCGCCGGGCCAGGCGGTAATGATGAAGCGGATTGGGATGGAAGGTATTTACCTGGGCGGCTGGGCGACGTCCGCCAAGGGGTCGCTGGCAGAGGATCCGGGGCCGGATCTGGCCAGTTATCCGCTCGGCCAAGTTCCAGATGAGGCCGCGGGACTGGTGCGCGCACTTCTCACCGCCGACAAGAACCAACACTTCGCGCGCGCGCGCATGACCGAAGAACAGCGCGCGGCGACACCGGTCGTCGACTTTCGACCGTTCATCATCGCCGACGCCGATACAGGGCACGGTGGGGACGCGCATGTGCGCAATCTCATCCGCCGCTTTGTCGAGGTCGGTGTGCCGGGCTACCACATCGAAGACCAGAAGCCGGGAGCGAAGAAATGCGGCCACCAAGGCGGCAAGGTGGTTGTGGCCGAGGACGAACAGATCAAGCGCCTCAACGCTGCCCGCCTGCAGCTCGACATCATGCGGGTCCCGGGCATCATTGTGGCCCGAACCGATGCCGAGTCCGCGACCTTCATCGAGAGCCGGAGCGACGAGCGCGATCGGCGCCACCAACGTCAACCTGCCCAGCTACAAGTCCGGCTATTTAGCCATCCTGCGAAAGCTGTTCGAACTGGGCGTCGACGAGGTCCGCGGACACCTGCTTTTTGCAGTGTCCGAGGCCGAGTACCTGGCGGCATTCGCCTGGCTGGAGCAGGTCGGGCTCCTGTCGATGATCGCCGAGCGCGCCCCGGCTCTCAGAGATATGCCGGCAGCCGAACTCGATGCAGCGCTCGACAAGATCGACACGCGATATGTGGAAACCTGGCAGGCCGAGGCCGGGATGAAGACCTATGGTCTCGCGGTCGCCGAACTGCTGGAGTTCCGCACCGCCGAAGGCGAGCGCTTTGAAATGACCGTCGAGGAATGGCTGGCCTTCTCCAGACGCGCTTCTTTCTACGAAGCACGCGAGCGAGCCAAGTCGATGGGTGTTCACGTGATTTGGGATTGCGAACTGCCCAAAACTCCCGAAGGCTTCTATCACATCCAAGCCGGAATCGATTACGCCATCGCCAAGTCGTTGGCTGTTGCACCCTTCGCCGATATCCTGTGGATGGAAACCAAAACGGCCGATCTCGAGGATGCTGCGAAGTTCGCCCACGCCATTCACGCGCAGTATCCCGACAAGATGCTGGCGTACAACCTCTCGCCTTCGTTCAGCTGGGACACCACCGGCATGAACGATGAGCAGATGAAACGGTTCCCGGAGGAACTGGGGAAACTCGGCTTCGTCTTCAACTTCATCACTTACGGTGGCCACCAGATCGACGGCCTGGCTGCCGAGGAGTTCGCGACCGCATTGAAGCAGGATGGCATGCTGGCCTTGGCGCGCTTGCAGCGGAAGTTCAGACTGCTGGAGTCGCCGTATCGGACGCCGCAGACCCTGGTCGGAGGACCGCGACTGGATGCCGCCTTGATGGCTTCGTCCGGACGCACCGCGGCGACCAAGGCGATGGGCAAGGGGTCTACGCAGTTTCAACACCTGGTGCAGACCGAAGTTCCGACCAAGCTGCTGGAAGAGTGGCTCGCGGAGTGGCGCAAGCACTGCAACTATGCAGAAAAACTTCGCGTCCGGCTGCGCCCGCACACCGCTGGTTCGGAATTGTTGGAGCTGAGCGTGCTGAATGAGCCTGGCGGGGAAAAGCTGGCGAACGTGGTCTTCGCCTACATCCAGGATCGTCGCGGCCGCAGCATCCTATCGATTCGCGACCAGAACACGCTCGCGCCGGTACGCAAGAAGCGGCTGATGACGGTCACCCAACTGTTCCTGATCCACCGCTACAATGCCAGCTCGGTTCACTACGTCACCCCGACTGAGGACAACGAGTTTCAGACCCAAAGGATGAAGAGCGTGGGGATTTTCTCGGATGTGCATACTGAGATTGGCCAGATCATCGTCGCGCAAGTCAGCAAGGAACGCGTCGCCGAACTGCTCAATCCTGACCGGGTACTTCTGATGGAGATGATCCGCAAGACGTCGCCGGCATTGCAAATTCAGGCTTAGAACGGCACAGTTTCCGATTACAACGACCCGCTGGTGGAGAGCCGGGCGACCGGCAGGACGGACGAACGCGTCCGTCCCTACACTGACGAATTGTGCTGCTAGGAATTGTCTACTAAGAATTGTCCGCTAAAGATTCAAGCCTAAACAGTCAAGTGCGTACGGTTGCTTTTATCGGTTGCTTTTAACCGTTCGCGCTTGTCTACCCGAAGCTGCGCGGCGGAAAAGGCGGAGCCGCAGGTGCTGCATCTCCAACTTGTAATCGCGCTGGTCACCAGGCTTGGACTTTGACTCGTCGGGGTTGGACCGTGACTCGTTGGGGTCTGGTTCCCACGCACTGCCAGAACCAAATCACCACCGCAATCCGAACATTCACGTTTTTGCATAGCCCCTTCTACTATTGCGGCATTCCTCCAATGACTGAATGCCTCAATGATTCAATTACTTCCTAGGCGCCAACCCGTACGGATACCAGCTCTGGGGTGCAATGAGAATTTTGCATGGATTTGACCGCGTCTTCCGCGGTAAACCTTCCCATTACCAGGGCCAGCTTGCGGTTGCTTGTCGTCTGGATGGGAAGACGGTCAATGCGCAGCACATATTGAGGAGCATGTGCGCCGCGGTTCACCTTCACGACAAACTTGATGTTTTTCATGGTTCCCTCCAGAGTTTTTCGATCCGTGTTAATCGCTGCCAGCACCCACCACCTTGATCCGCTTGGGTTTACAGTCGAACAGATCCCCAGCGAATCGGCAGTGTTCGTGACTCACACTCCTCCAACCAACCGAAGAGGAGACAATTTTCAGATGGCTAACTTCAGAGGAACCAGAAAGATAAGAACAGGTTACTGGCTCATTATTAATACTAGACTTACAGGCTGCCATTGTCAAGCTTCTATGCATCATCCACGGCCAACACCTTCAGTGCCTATCGCGGGTATGAAATCCAGCATCTAATGGACTGCATGGGCAAAAGGGTATCCATCTTCGACGAGAAATACCGAGTGGTCGCCATCGAAGGTGACCGCCTGGTCATCCGAGGAATTGTCAGCGGCGATGTGCTCGCGATCGTCAACCCCGAGCCTGAGACCCCGCTCACGCAGGACGATTATCCGCTGGGAAAGCTGATCGCCCTGACCGACCCCTCGGCTGCCCCTCTGAACGACTTGAATTGAGAAGCGAAAAAACGTCTCAGCTATTAGATGTCACGTCTCAGGAACAACCCTGAACTGCCGTCGGTTTTCCTGGGACCTGACACCTGCGACCTAAGACCTTTTTTGGCAGCCCGGCAGGGATTCGAACCCCGATACGCAGCTCCAGAGGCTGCAGTCCTACCGTTGAACGACCGGGCTGTACCAGAATTCTAATTCATTTTGCAGGGACTGCGAAACCACGCGGCCTCGTCGGTTGTCCTAAACTTAGGACATTACCGCCTCGTCCATTGCAGGCGCAAGTTCCGACCTCGCGTTAAAATCAATGCCAGCGAGGAGTTGCCATGCCCAGCAGCGAAACTTTCTCAGGAACGATCACAGGAAATGTCATTCAAATCGAGACCGACTACGCCGAGATGGCGCGCCGTCCGCTGGCGGCCGAGCAGTGCGCTCTAATCGTCGTGGACATGCAGGAAAAATTGCTGCCGCCGATCTGGGAAAAGGAACGGCTGGTGCGAAATGTACAACTCCTGATTCGCCTGGCTGGAATCCTCAAGATTCCGGCGCTGGTGACCACACAATATGCGAAGGGCCTAGGCAACACCGTGCCCGACATCGCGTCACTGCTGCCGGATAGCGCTCCCATCGACAAGCTGATGTTCTCCTGCTTCGGCAGCGATGTGTTCTGCTCCTTGCTGAAGCGCCTGCCGGGGCAGCGGACGACGGTACTGCTGTGCGGCATGGAAACGCACATCTGCGTGATGCAGACCGCGCTGGGGGCGCTGCGCGAGGGATATCTGGTGCATGTGGCCTCGGACGCCGTCAGCTCGCGGACAGAATTAAACTGGCGGGTCGGACTGGATCGCATGCGTTCCGCCGGAGCCATTCTTTCTTCGACGGAAATGATGATCTACGAACTCCTGCGCTCGTCAGGCGCGCCCGCGTTTCGAGAACTGCTGCCGTATCTGAAGGGGTGACCTGTAAATACGGTGGGGCGACGGGCGGCTCTCCACGAACCCTTATTCTTTCTGTTTTACCCGCACCACAGTAATTTTCGAGAACCCCTCCTCAAACGTCGGAGGCTTCAACTTGCCCGCCATCTTGCGCATGATGTCTTCCGGAACCGCGCGCCCGCGCCGCTGATGGCGTTCCATGCAAACTTCCAGCGGGACATCGAAGAACAAGCCCTGCACATCGTAGCCGTAATCCTTGGCCAGCTTGATCCAGCTATGGCGGTCGTGGGGCGTAAGGTTGGTCGCGTCCACGTAGTTCATGGGACGGCGCGCAATCAGCCTCGCCTTCAACATGGATCGCAGGTTGGAGAATACGAGATCCTGAAAGCGCTGCTCCTGCGCGTCATCGAAAAGCAATTCGCGCAGCAGATCGCTCGAAAGCGGATGAATGTTGTGCCGCTTGAACCACGAACTCTTGCCCGATCCCGGCAATCCGATCGCGAGCACGACCGTTCCTTTGCTGGCGCGGGCGGGAGCCGGCGCGGTTTGAACTAGCAACGGTTGAGCCGGCACGGCTTGACCTGGCAAAGCCTGAGCCGGCAGCGAATCCGCAGGCGGCTTCGCCGCAGGCTCATGTTCGGACGACTCCCGGACGGGCGATTCTGCAGCAGGCGGTTCGGCTGCGGATAACGCTCCGGCGACAACTGGGACAGAGGACGAACTTGCCTTTCGCGGACGATTTCCGCCACGGCCGCGACTCCGACGACGGCGCGACACTCGCGGTCTCGGTTCCACTGCCCCGGCGGATGCCGCCTCGGACGCCGCAGTGGACTGAGACGCCGACTCAGACGCTGACTCTGGCTCCGGTCGAGACCGGCGCCGCGACTCCTGATGCTGCGACGGAGCGACTGGAGCCTCGTCCCGGACGTCGGCAGGAACCTTGATTGGCGCAGCGCTTGGCACAGCGGGCGCCGCAGCCTGCTCATTATCATAAAACCGCGGCTGCAAAGGCTCTTGTGCAGGTGCCTTGCTTGCCTCCTTGGGGGAGCCGTCTCCGGTCTTCTTGCGGCGCTTCAAGCGCTCGTTCATCCATTTGCGCATATAGATTGCTTGTAGCACACTGGCGCATGTCGGAGCAATCTGCTCCCGTGGCGGCCGGGATACCCGGGTGAGCCATTGAGGCATTCAATCATTGAGGCATTGAATCATTGAAGGTCAAAGGCCTTTGGGCTTCAATGATTCAATGTCTCAATCTCTCAATGATTCAATACAATAATTCCATGAATCCCACTCATCCCGAAACTCTCCCAGTTGCCGCCGGACAACTCCCCGCCGTGCCGCTGACGCTTGAAGGCTATGCCACGCTTCACCAGATGATGCGCTTCCGCTGGACTGCATGGCGCTCCCTGGCCGAAGATGCCCGCCGCGAGATCACCGCCGAAGCCGCAACCATGCTCGCCGGGATGGAAGAGAAAACCGATGGCCAGTCTGCGCTCTTCTCGTTGCTCGGACACAAAGGCGATCTGATGCTGGTCCACTTCCGCGAGAGTTTCGACCAGCTCAATCAGGCGGAACTGAACCTGGCGCGGCTGCGGCTCCATGACTTCGTGGAGCCCACGACTTCGTATTTGTCGGTGATCGAGTTGGGGCTGTACGAGTCGTCGCTGAAAACCTACAAGGCGCTCGCCGATCGCGGCGTGGAACCACACTCGGAGGAATGGAAAAAGTCGATAGCGGAGACTATTGCGCGCCAGAAAGAGGCGATGAGGCCTCGCCTTTTCCCGGCGATGCCGCCGAACCGATACATCTGTTTTTATCCCATGGATCGGCGCCGCGGCGAAGATAAGAACTGGTACACGCTTCCCATGGAGGAACGCCAACGCCAGATGAACGAGCACGGCCTGGTCGGACGCCGGTATGCCGGAGAGGTGAAACAGATTATCACCGGCTCCATCGGGTTTGACGACTGGGAGTGGGGTGTCGACCTCTTTGCCGACGATCCCCTGGTTTTCAAGAAGCTGATCTACGAGATGCGCTTCGACCACGTCAGCGCCGTCTATGCGCTCTTCGGAAGTTTCTACATAGGGTTGCGCTGTCCGGCAA